>NZ_CP043930.1:6154373-6466559 GCF_009720525.1 Gimesia benthica | reverse complement strand
TTTTCGAGAAAACGAACTGCAGGGTCACTGAGGGCTGATTTGATTTTCTGATAGGCGCTGTGAGATCCCTGCCAGAAGAGAGTGCCCGCCATCAGTTCCAGGAACTGTCTCCCCAGATATAGGGCTGCCGTCTCTTCCAGAGTAAACTGTAATTGGGCAATCCCCACATTTTCCGCAATTTTCCACTGCTTTTTACCATGAGCAGTGGTCACTTCTGATACGGGAAAGCCGACTGATTTCAGTACAAGAAGGTCGCGTGCAATCGTACGATTTGAGACTTCAGTTTCTTGAGCTAATTCCTGCAGCGTGACACCTTGTTTGCGATGAGAGAGGATCTGAAGCAACCTCCATTGACGCATCAGTTGAGCAGATTCAGCCATCTTGAGCCCTTACGTGGAATTGTGGACCAGGTTTCTATTAGACAGCAGTGTACTGGATAGTCTGGTCAGATCATGTCGCACGTAGCGAATGTTCATATCATGCTGGCGAAATGTGCAAAGAAAGTCAAGCGGATGCAAAGAGTTTTCAGCTTGGAAAAGGCTATACTTCAATAGGAATCTCAGCGTTTTGCATGTTGGCAGAGTTGAAGTGATTTTGCTTGAATTCCTATTCAACTCGATGAACCATTTGAAGGTGGGTAACAAAGTGTTCCCCATTCATCCTCTGATCCATTCTCAACATACACTTTTAAAAAAGTTGGCAGCAGGCAATTCAGCATCATACCACAATGCTTCAATGAAGTACGATTGAGTTTGCCACCGTGTGTTGCTGCACCGTGTATCAACTGGCATCGAATTAGGTATACGCGTTCCAGACTTCGTTCGAGTATTAAAGCCCACCGTTTTTCCAGGTACCAGGTGCGCGCATCAAATTTCGATTTGCGTGCTTGCTTTGCACGTTTGGGAGAAGGTTCTTTCCAGTAGTAATTACTCAGATACTCGTTAGATATTGAAACCCGCATTTCCCAGATGACCTTCCACACTTTGGCACGTAATTTGCGCCATACTCCTACAAAGCAGGGGTATTCTGCCAATTCATGCCATGCTGACAGGGGAACCCGATGGGTGACAGCCAAAACGAGGATTTGCGGGTTGGTTTTGACAGCCGCTTGAAGCTGAAGTTCTGCGGAAGTCAGGTCACCACCGATGCGGGACTGCTGGCCTACCGTGAACTGGATGAAGCGCTCGGTCTGACGGAAATGGGCGGAGATGTGCTGAGCGATTCACGCCAGGGCCGCAACAAGCAGCACCAACTTGTGCCGCTGTTACGTCAGTCGATCTACAGCCGACTGGCAGGCTACGAAGATGTCAACGACGCCGAGCGGTTGTGTGTGGCCCCGGCACTACGTCACGTGGTTGGTGGAAGGGCGACATTGCCAGAGAAGCAAGCGGCTTCGAGTAGCGAGGTGGACCGCTTCGAGACGCAGATACTCAGAACGCAGCGCAATCTCACGGCACTGATGAAGCTCTCCGGACGCTGGATCAACAACGTCCACCGGCGGCGACCGCTCAAAGAACTCATCTTGGATCTGGACAGCTCGGTCAGTGAGACCTACGGCCGACAACAGGGCACGGCTTACAACGGTCACTTTCCATGCTTCTGTTACCATTCGCTGTTTCTGTTCAACCAGCATGGCGATTTGGAAAGCGCCATGCTGCGGCGTGGCAACAAGGCCAGCGTGAAATACTGGCGAAGTGTACTGTTGCCGGTGATCGAACGGTATCGCCACTTGAGCATTCCGAAGTCTTTTCGCGGCGACGCGGCGTTTGCCATTCCAGCGTTATATCGTGTGCTGGAGAAAGCAGGCTATCGTTACGCCGTTCGCCTCAAAGCCAACGCCGTATTGGAGCGGGAAATCTCACATTTGCTCACCCGTCCGGTCGGACGACCTTCCCACAAGCCCTAAGTCTGTTATCACAGCTTCCAATATCAAGCGAAATCATGGCAGCGAGCGCGTCGCGTGGTGGCCAAAGTTGAGTGGCACGCAGGCGAACTGTTCCCGCGTGTTGGATTCATCGTGACCAACTTGAGCCGACACTCGAAGAATGTCGTGAAGTTCTACAACGGTCGCGGTACGGCCGAGCAGTGGATTAAGGAAAGCAAGAACGCCGTCGGATGGACGAAGCTCTCCTGCCGTACATTCAAAGACAATCAGGCGCGGCTGCAACTGTTCGCCTTAGCTTATAACCTCGGCAACTTCCTGCGGCGGCTGGCCTTGCCCAAGCCTATACAGAACTGGTCGCTGACGACGCTGCGGGAGAAGCTGGTCAAGGTTGGGGCCAAGGTAACCCGGCAGCCAAGTACGTATTCTTTCAACTGGCCGAAGTGGCTGTGCCACGGAGATTGTTCGCCGCGATTCTTGATCGGATTGCACGACTGGCAATTCCGCCGCCGGTCACGCATGACGTGAAGCGGAAGTATATCAAATAGCGAAAAACGGGGGTCATCACAGAGAAAGTCTGCGCAGAAACCGTGTTGACTACTGAAAGATGATTCGCTCGGCCGCGATTCCCGGATCTCAACAAAAGAGGGACAACAAAAGTGGTGAAAACTCACTTCGTTTTAGACACGGGGGACCGCAGTGGTTACAATCAAAGAAAATCCATGCTTGGAGCGGTTTCAGGCTGATCCATATGGGAAATCTCGGTTTATATAATAGTTTTCCGAAAACCGTATCTGATGTGTTAAACATGCGCACTTCTGGCCACCTAATCTGTGTACTATTCTGTTTTGTTCTGTTTGTGCCGCAGGCATTGATCGCGAACGGTGAGGATAGGGATGAGCGTGCGCGGTTGCAAGTAATTGCTGAACTTTACAAACATAATGTGATGTCTTTTACGACAGGCAGATATGTGTTTGAATTCTCATATCGGTCGGCGGCGACTGAAGAGGACGCGTTGCATGGCATCTGGAATGACTCAGTAATACCGGCGACCGCTAAATACTCATTATATTTGGACGATCAAAAGTTCGCGCTAAAGATGGATGTTGAGAATGGAGAGACATTAGAAAGGTTAGAGAGTGAGAATGTCATCCTGTCTCCTTTCCAAGCTTTGGGGAACAGTCAATATGCACTTGACTGGGATGGTTTGGTAAATATCGTAGATGTTCACTCTCCTAAGAATTATCGACTGAGTATTCGCCATCATCCATTTAATCTTGCAGACGATGCTCAAGGAGGAGATCCAGCAACTTTCATTGAAAATGCCATACGAAATAAGTATCAAGGCTACAAATATGAAGTCGATGATGCAATAGGACCAGAAGGTCAAGAAGTGATTGTGGTCAAGCTCACAGGAAAAGTCTCAAGCTTGGAGACACACTATTACATTGATCCTAATCAAGG
Organism: Gimesia benthica; assembly: GCF_009720525.1. NCBI lineage: Bacteria > Pseudomonadati > Planctomycetota > Planctomycetia > Planctomycetales > Planctomycetaceae > Gimesia > Gimesia benthica. The sequence continues at coordinate 6,463,213 of NZ_CP043930.1, read as the reverse complement.
CTATCTGCCCGTATTAACGGAATTCTACAGCAAATCAAGCGGAAAATATAAAGGAAAAACACAAGTCCTTGAAATAAGAAATCATTCTGGAGCGTATTACCCTATACATGCTATTAAAATGAAGTGGAGGACGCCATCTGACAGACAACATTACGTCGATGTTCGCGAAATGAAAGTTGTCGAGTTTGACCCGTCTTACAAACCTCTAGCCGAAGAACTTTCGATTCGGTTACCGAGAACTGCCCAGTTCTCGGATGGAATTAAGCCGAACACGGCCAAAAGCCTCTATCGCAGCCAGGAGAAGAAGTTCGTCGAAGTCAACGCCAACGAGATTGAGGGGATCTATCAGGAACTGACGGCCCTGGCTGAAAAACGTGTGCAGATTGAAGCCGACATCAAAGCCCGCGGTGATATCGAAACCGAACGAACTGAATCAAAACTGCCACTATTATTGACCATTAACGCCGTGGTACTCTGTTTGATCATCGGCCTGTACGTGATCAAGAAAAAACGTGGTTCGAACTCCTAAGGAATTTGCCCCGGAACTGAATGTTGATGCCGTCTGCTAATACTCGCATCACGAATTTTAGTCACAACGAGAGTCCTCCCTTGCCACTCAACAAAGCACCACAGGTACGCGGCCGAATGTTGTTGACGGGAGTTCTGCTGATCCACCTCGGTCCGCGAGATATTTTTTGCGGCCCGTTTAGTGGCTGTGTTGTTTTCATTGCTGGGCGCAATTGCGACCTACAAACTTGCCAATCGTTTATACGGCCCGACTCGGGATTGGTCGCGATGGTGATCTGGTGCTTCAGTCTATAAAGCTCTGATCAGCCTGAAGACTCCATCACTGCGCGCACGAGTGGGTCGTTGGCATCAAGACTCCAATAGACTTTTGACATCCAATTATTATTGTGAATGTCAGGCTTAGAAATAAAAGTCCACCATTCTCCCGGTTGCTGTGCGAGACAACTCCAAAGAAGCATTCCCCAAATCGACGCTGTAGCGTAGCTCGGCATATATGAGAATTCACGGTGAAATGTATTCTCGAGTGAAATAAAAACCTTTGTTTGATTTTGCTCTATAAATGATAAATCCATCCCCAAAATGTGGCATATTAAATAGGATTATATGCAGCGTGTTAGCATTCAGGTGGAGCGGTTTTCGAGGTCTCAACATGCGGCATATGAATTATTGGACTGAACCTCAGGGGCGATTTCAACTATGGGGAATAATGCCTCGTGGAGAAATCGGCGTTTTGTTTTCTCCGTGATACCGGGAAGAAATCTCGGACGGGCAGGTTCTCATTTTGAGGCTCATGGGGTGTCGCTGACCTCCCAGAGTACGGAAGCGGACACAGACTGCAAATGGAGCAGGAATTCGTGCCTACCGGGAGATCAGGCGCGGCTTGGCAAGCATCAGGTCCACCAGCTGATTCGGCAGCGTAAACACCACATGAAAGTAGGGCATTCAACTGTGGACAAATTACATTTGGGGCAAGGATGCACTGAAACTGGTGCGGGAGAAGTAGTTAACTTGAGGTGGGGCGGGGGAGCGGAGTGACGATAGTTAACTTGAGTGCAAGCTCATCTCATCACTATCCAGTCCGGTAGCCCCTTCTTCATCTCCCTGGTCGCTTGTTTGGGGTCGAATGCGTTGGGCTCAAACGGACCGCCCCATTCCATGAACTCTTCGTGACGTTCATGTTTCGAGTCGGCCAGAGCCTCCAGGAAGTCCACATAGCCCCAAACTCCGCCAATGTCTTCAGGAGGGCAGGCTTGTTCTCCTTCCAGACAGAATGGGTACTTCTTGTTCTTCTCCAGCGGAGGCTGCCCCTCAAATAAGACTTCATGTTTCCAGCCATCTCCAAAGTCGTACTCGTATTTGAAGGAAAACCGCTTGTCAGTCCTGGGGAGGATTTGATTGAGTATCGTGGCTGTCGAGTCAAAGCAAACAAAATCACCGAAACCATCGTCCAGGAGATCAGGGTTACCGTACCGTTCCCCCTTAATCTCGAACTGGTACAGGTGCATGTTGTCCCAGCCCATTGCGGTCTGGATGTGTTCGTGCAGTATATCGAGAGTGCATTCCTGAACCTGATTCCGCCTCCTGATCTGGGGTTCAATTCCTAGCTGTGTGATCTTGAACTGGTAGAGAAGATCCTAGTTTGCCTTCCGCCTGGACTCCGCCTCCATATTCTCCTGTTGTTCAGCCTTCGCCATGATTCCCTCTTCGAGCTGATCCCTCAAGCGGCCAGCAATCAGCAGCAGTGCACCTGTTTTTTTAGCCCCGGTATCCGGCAGGCCCACCGCCAGAGACATTGTCATGCTGGTAACTTCCGCCACAGTGAGAGGATTTTCCTTCATCAGCTTATTCTTGATGGTCTTCGACAGGCTGGGAATCAGGAGCAAGACATCTCGCTGTTCCGGTTCCAGTCAGAAAGTTTCGAGCGGTTTTGTTTTGATGCGAAGTTGTTCGGCAGTCACAAGTGTCGCCCCTGCAAAATTAGCGATCTGTACTGCCTGATCGGAAATCATCCTTATCTTGTGTGCATTCTCAATGTTCAAAATCTGCGGAGGCTCTTCATCAATATACGTGTCGAGCAAGCGCTGAATCTTTTTGAGCACGGCATCGAGTTTCTTTTGCTTCTTCCTGTCTTTGCAGTTGTTGAACTCGGCAGAGAAGTAGCTGCCAAAGTCGTAGAGGTCGTCGAGGGTCATCATCACCGGTTTGCCGAATGATCTGCTCGTAATCCTGGTCGAGGTACAGCAGATCATCAAGAATCAACTTCTGCTCGGCTGTGGTCAGTTTGAGTGGCATTTTCTCGCCGGGTTGAATCTATTTTTCGTTAGGCATAATGGCTTCCTTGTGGTTGTCGAAGCTCCATTCTACCAGCTTCAAACAGCTACCGCTAGAATCTAGCAGCGCATTATCAGTTAACGATCCCCGCGCCTTACCATCGGCGGCAATCCAGGCTTGCTTGTTTTTTTGGTTTGTTAAAGCGTGGACCACGATGGTAAAGGCGACCACGGGCTCACGCACAAGCGTCAGTACTTCATTCTCAGATAACGCTCCATGTTTCAACTGGCAGATGCCCCGTTCTCTGAGCCTTGTTTCCGTATCGCCTTTAAATATCTAAATTTTAGCTCAAAACGTGTCAAGATAAATAGGAAAGATATTAGCTATCGAGCACGAGAATAATACATATTATTGTCGAAAACAAAAGAGATTACAGTAGATGAAAAGGTCAGTGATGATCTCTTCAACTGGTTCAGAAAAATGTATGTTCCAAGAACTGATTCCGTCTTTTATCAAAAGTTACATTTAATGAAAGGAGCACAATGCTATCGAGAAAAGAAATCATGTTAATCAGAGCTGCCCTGCAGTTCTGGTGCGAAGAAATGGATCTCGAAGATGCAAATCTGTTCGAGGTCTATGCTAGCAGTCCCCAGATAGAGCCGACATGGGGTCAGGAAGACATCCAGCGGTTGCGTCAGCAGTTACTGGCAGCGCGACTGCGATATGCTGTGTGCCAGCATGATGCGGCCAGCGTAAAGACTCCCCAGCTGTTTAACACTCCTGAAGCCGCCAGTCAGGAAAAAACTGACGACTCTGACCGACTGGGAGTGGTCCTGGTTGCTGAACCAGAGGTCTAAACTCCCTCAAACCCTCTCCAGCAGTTCTGCCAGGCTGATTTCGAGAGTATCGGCGATCCGCTCGATATTCCGTAAGGAAAGATTTCGTTCCCTCCGCTCGCTCCCGCCGACGTAGGTCCGGTCCAGCTCACACGCGTAAGCATAATTCTCCTGAGAGTAACCTTGCTTCCCCAATGTCGGATTGATGTTTCTTTTCTAAAAGAAGGCCAGTCAAAAACATGGTTCTGGAAACATGATTCCTGGATGAAGGGAGAAATAAAGCACTTTTCTACACCAGAGGGAGGTCTGGATTTCGATCCAGACAGGATCGACTTCGAGATCTCTTTTCCCCACACAAATTACAAATATAAAACGACACTCAACGTCGATACGGAATCTGGTAAATGAATTCCCCTTCAAAATTTCATTCAATCGCTCAGACAACCTTTAATATGGTCTCTTGAACATAAAGGGCCACGAAAACGTGATCCATTTCAGTTTTAGGTGGGTTAAGTTCCAGCTACAGAACTTGAAATCTTTTGAGAAAGTCACTTCTGCATAGTGGCTTCACACACTGTATCTAAATTTTGGCTCGAAACGTGTCATGATTAATAGGTGCGCAGCTTAGCTATTGTCACTTACCGTCACCCGTAATTCAAAAACATAATCAGTTAAAACGCCTCGCATTACTTTGGAATGCGGGGCGTTTTGCTTTTCACACAGTTCCCCTTATTAGAAAGAAAGGAGCATTGCTTGGAATACATGGTTTTAACGTTCGTCTCTGTCGCCCTGTTGCTGTCCGTCATCGCTTTTATCAAGGAACGACGGTTGCGCCTGGCGCTACAGGGAATTCTCAGACACCTGATTCAACGCTGGAGGGCAAATGGAAAAACGGACGCTTCGCATCACACTGACGCTGATCCTGCTGACAAGCATCGGCTGTAATTCAAACGAAAACAGCCGTGTTGCCGAACTGGCCACTCAGCAACTGAAACGTCAGGCGGATCAAAACCGTCGGATGTCGGAACTGCAGCAGGAAGTCGCCTCGGGTTCACGCGAACTGGTGGAAGCAGACGCCAACGCCAGACAGGAAATGGTCACTCTGCAGCGCGAGATGCAAACCGAGCGAAACGAGATCGGTCACCAGCGGGATCAGCTGGAGGCAGAACGCCGCGAAATCGTCGACAGCAGAAACCGAGATCCGATCATTGCGGCTGCGATCACCAGGGTGGCGTTTGTCGTGGTCAGTCTGCTGCCCCTGTTGATTTGCTGGCTGTTACTGCAGCAGAAGGTTGAACCAGCGGACAAATATGAGATCACAGAATTACTGCTGGAGGATCTGGACTCAGCAGAACCACGTCTGATGCCATCTGCCACATCAAAGCCAGACAAACGCCGATTAACGGATTTACCCCACTCACCTGATACCCCACCTACAGAAGAGGAAAACTGATATGTCACACATTGTCACGATTCGAACGGAGGTCCGCGACACCGAAGCGCTGGGCCTAGCCTGCCGTCGACTCGAACTGGGAGAACCCATTCACGAAACCGTTCCCCTGTTTAGCGGGGAAGCCACCGGATACACAGTTCGTCTACCAGACTGGCGGTATCCTGTCGTGTTTGACGTGGAGCAGGGGCAGGTTCGATTCGATAACTTTGAAGGACGCTGGGGAGAACCGGCTCAGCTCAATCGACTACTGCAATTTTACGGGGTGGAAAAATGCCGTCTGGAGGCACGCCGGAAGGGACATTCTGTCCTGGAAAACCAGTTGAGCGACGGTTCCATTAAACTCACCATTCAGATCGGAGCAGACCATTGAAAACCATCGACATCATTTTTTCTACCGACGGTCAGTCCCGCATCGAAACCCGCGGCTTTACCGGCTCCCGGTGCAAAGACGCCAGCCGGTTTCTGGAAGCGGCACTGGGAAAGGTCTCTTCAGAACAGCTGACCTCCGAGTACCACCAGAGTGTCCAGCATCAACCCAACCATTTAACACAGGAGAATTAACTTTCGCAAATCAACACATGCAGGTCTTGCCGGACCCGATTCCCGAAGATCCTCAGCCGGTACGTATTCTGGTCGTCGTTGAAGGGGCACACGATATTGAATTTCTGACCCGCATCTCGACGCTCCTGCATTCGGCACATCCCACACTCCCTGACCTGGCCGCCATGGAACGCGACCAGGAACTCATTTTCCTGCCTATCGGCGGCCATCCCCGGGCCTGGCTCAGGCGGCTGGCTCCGCTCCAACTGTCAGAATTCCATCTCTATGACGGAGAAATGTCCCCTGAGAGGGAACAACGGATAGAGTTTGTTGCTCAGATCAATCAACGAATCCGTTGTCATGCTGTGCTGACACGGAAACGGAGCCTGGAAAATTACCTGCATCCCCGTGCCATTCAGGCCGTTGCCAACATCACTCTCGGATTCGGAGACCATGATTGTGTGGCCTCGGATGTCGCGCGGCGGATATTCGACAGCCGGCATGCTGACTATAGCTGGAAACAACTGACTCGTCGAATCCGGGTCCGGCTCAGGAATCGAGCAAAGCACTGGCTCAATACCAGTGCCGTCGAGTCAATGACAATTCCCCTGCTGCAGGAACGTGATCCGGACGGGGAAATCATTTCCTGGCTGGAGACGATCGGCCAACTGGCGGAAACCGCTTAAGCACATTTCTCACCTTCTTTTTTTCAAACCATCAAGGAAACTTCTATGTTACTATCCGAACGACTGACTGAGAACATACGCGCCTGCTTTACTGGTATCTGGATTCAGAGTCACGAACACGACGAGGCGTTGCTGGAAATGTCCCGGCTCTGCCACAGTGAAGACTGGCGGTTACTCTCCTGGGACATTGACCGGGGACTGCAGGGAACGGAACTTGTCGATAACGGCAACACATCGCTCCCCGATCCTCTGGCTGCCATTCACAGTCTGAGTAGTCAGGCCGATCCGGGTCGCCCCACGCTGCTGGTCCTCAAGAATTTCCATCGGTTCATCAACTCCCCCGAAATCATTCAGGCGCTGACACAACAGATCAATCTGGGAAAACAGGCACGGACATATATTGTTGTTCTTTCCAGCCTGGTCCAGATCCCGACAGAACTGGAAAAACTGTTCGTCTGCCTGGAACATGATCTTCCTGATCGGGGTCAGCTGCTAGAAATCGCCCGCAGTATCGCCACAGAAGCGGGAGAATTGCCGGAGGGACCTGAGTTGGAGCGTGTCCTGGACGCTGCCTCGGGCCTGACTCGTTATGAAGCGGAAGGGGCTTTCAGTCTCTCCCTGGTACGCCATGGCCGAATCGAAGCCTCGGTCGTACTGGAACTGAAATCCCAGACGTTGCTAAAAAGCGGCCTGTTATCGTTGCACCAGGGGTTAGAATCGTTTACTGGTCTGGGCGGTCTGGAAGCCCTCAAAGCCTTCTGTCTGCGTGCGCTCCGTCCCCGAACCCAGGATGCGACACCTGTTCGTCCCAGAGGCGTGTTGTTACTGGGAGTTCCGGGAACCGGTAAAAGCGCGTTTGCCAAAGCACTCGGCAGGGAAACGGGACGTCCCACGCTGACACTCGACGTCGGGGCTCTGATGGGCGCGCTGGTCGGGCAAACAGAGGAGCGAACTCGACGAGCCCTCCGGATCGTCGATGCCATGCAGCCCGCCATCCTGTTCATCGATGAAGTCGAAAAAGGGCTGAGTGGCTCTGCCTCTTCCGGACAGTCTGACAGCGGTGTCTCCACCCGCATGCTGGGAACACTGCTGGGCTGGCTCAACGACCATACTTCAGACGTGTTTGTAGTTTGCACTGCAAACGATATTTCGAAACTACCGCCGGAGTTTGTGCGGGCTGAACGCTTTGATGCGCTGTTCTTTCTGGATTTACCTGGTGATGAACAGAAGCAGGCTATCTGGCGTCTGTACCGTGATCTGTTTGGGCTTACGTCCGATCAACGTTTGCCAGACGACCGGCACTGGACCGGTTCGGAAATCCGGGCCTGCTGTCGACTGGCGGCACTACTTGATGTGCCCTTAGTTCAAGCCGCGGAAAACGTGGTCCCTGTGGCCGTCACGGCCGCCGAATCAGTGGCGCGTCTCAGACGTTGGGCCAGCAAACGCTGTCTGTCTGCCGAACTGTCAGGCGTTTTTAGCAATGACGAGCGATCCGGTTCGCGTTCGCGTCGGAATCTTTCACGCGATCCTCACAGAAACTAAACCACACTCTATTTAAGGAGCTAATATGACCATGACTGCTATCGAAGAAGTAAATACCCGCACCGATCCCATCGATCGGCTGCGATCAACGATGTGTGCCACGCGTATCAGTTTTGAATGGTTCGGCACACGCAAGTCACTGACACGCGATCAGAAGACCCAGGCTGCAGAATCGTTTGGTGCGGAAGGGACCTTCCTGAGTGCGGGCAAGAAACTGCTGGATACAGGACATCCCCGTTTCCGAGCCGTGAATGCGGTCCGTCAGCGGGTGCGCTCGTACTGGACTTCAATCAGCCTGCCTTTTCCGGAATCAGGGATACGGTTACTGCGCCAGGATGCCCTGAATTCTTTTCAGGAGCAGATGCGCCAGTTCACGGAAGAGCTCAACGAGGCTGTCTCACAGTTGGATGAACAATATCTGTCCCTGAAGTCAGCGGCCCGGGAGCGTCTGGGAAGCCTCTTCAATGACGACGATTATCCCATGACACTGATCGGTCTGTTCGAAGTTTCCTGGGACTTTCCCAGCGTCGAACCGCCTGATTACCTCAGGCAACTCAACCCGGAACTCTACGAGCAGGAATGCCAGCGGGTGCAGTCGCGGTTTGAAGAGGCAGTCAGGCTGGCCGAAGATGCCTTTCTGGGAGAACTGTCACAGCTGGTGTCGCATCTGACGGATCGTTTGAGTGGTCAGGCTGATGGGCGTCCCAAAGTCTTTCGGGATTCCGCCATCGGCAACCTGCACGAGTTCTTTGAGCGTTTCCGTTCCTTGAATGTGCGCTCCAACGAGCAGCTGGATGTGCTGGTAGCGCAGTGTCAGGGGATTGTGCAGGGCATCCAGCCCCAGGAATTGCGAAAACGAGACACACTCCGGCAACAGGTAGCCTCTGAGCTGTCGGGAGTTCAGGCAGCCCTGGATGGTCTGTTGATCGACCGCCCGCGTCGTCAGATTATCCGAACCCCCAAGTGAGGTAATCAACATGCAACTTTTAATCTCGCCACAGGGAACGGTGCACTGCGTTTACTCGGAAGCCATTGACCTGGCAACCCTCGGTCGACTGGCCATCTCACGTGGTTCGTATGTCGAACCGGATGCAGCCGGTCAGTGGCTGGTGGATCTGTCCCCTGTCGACGGTCCCAAACTGGGACCATTCGTGCAGCGGAGTGCTGCCCTGAAAGCCGAAATGGACTGGCTGGAGCAGCACTGGCTTTCCCCCAGCCTCGGGTAATTGGATTTTCACAACGGTACGCCCCGGTCTTGCAGAATCGTCTCTGCATGGCTGGGGCTTTTTTTGTTAAACATTTTCGTATTAAAGGAGACAACTGATGAAACAGGCAGAATTGAATCGGGCCGTTGCCCTGGCAACCGGCGAAAGCATGTCAACCGTGAAACGTCTGGGCTTTTTATTAGCGGAGCCCGATGAAACGGTTGATCCAGATTCCGAAACGTCGGGACCCTATGTAATTGACTGGGATGAACTGGAAGCCAATCGACTGAATTCTGAGCGACAAGGGGCACGCCATGAACCAGTGGTGGCCTGATCTTCAAACGAGCGAATGCTGTCGAACTGTCCCAGAGGACCTCAGTGCACGATCGAATTCGCAATCAGCCCTGCGACAAACGCTGCACTCTGGTCGCATCAAGGGACGACGGGGTGTGAAAGGTAATACACGCCGCAGGAAACGACGTCGCAAACGATGGCCGCTCACATAAACAATCAATGTGTGTTCTTAACAAAATTTAATCAAAAACAGAAAGCCTTTTATGAAACTTTTATTGATCAACAACGATGGCGGCGGATTCGCTGATTATATCGATGTCCCCGCAGGAACCACGGTGGCACAACTCTTTGAACAGAAGATGGGAGATGCGGCAGCCCGCGATTACCTGATTCGCGTGAATCGCCAGCCCTGTCCTCCGGACCAGCAGTTGCAGGACGGGGACCGGATTTCCATAACGCCGACGAAGATTGAAGGGGCGATAAGTTAGTTGTCCCTGAAGTTAAGTGTTTCGTCTTTGGCAGGTTGTCGGGATCACGGTTCCGGCAGCCTGTTTTTATTTTATGGGAGAACGTGAATTATGAAACATCCAAGAAAACGACTCTGGCGAACTGCCAGTCGAATCCATCACTGCCTGGTATCTGAAGACCCCCGTCATTATATGAAATGCCATTCCAGGCATGGTGGTACTGTGATCGATTGATACGGAAACGCCAACAAGCACAACGCAGAGGCTGGGATTCGGCTGCATCAAAACTGGAACGAGAACTGAAATCAGGTGTAACCCAGTTGATCCAGCAACTGACCACTTTACATGGTGAATTGTCGTCTGATGCATCTCGGCAGCAGAATTCCTCTGTCCGAGAACTCTATGCAGAACTACTGGCAATAGAAGAAGAATTCGGAGAGCTGCAACTGGATCTCCGTGAACAAAGCATTTCCGTCAGCACTGAACCAATTGAACTGGAAGGCGTCTATCTGGGACCATTTGAGATTCATCTCAATTATGCAAATCTGAAAATGGATAACGGGGCCCCGTATCGGGTGATCGCCAAGGACCCCCATCCGGCGTTTACCAATGACTGTGTCACACATCCACACGTTCAGTCGGATGTGGTTTGTGAAGGAGACGGACGGCATGTCATACGCCGGTCGCTGGAACAGGGACGGCTGTTTGATTTTTTCACGATGGTGGCCAGCCTGTTACGAACTTATAACTCCGACAGCCCCTATGTGGCGCTCAGTGACTGGGACAGCGTTGAATGTACCGAGTGCGCTGATGTGATCGCAGCCAACCAGCAGACACGCTGTGACAACTGTGAAATCACACTTTGCACGGGGTGTGCCAAGGACTGTTTGGACTGCGATTGTCCATTTTGCCATGAGTGTTTGTCGTATTGCGATAGCTGTCACGGCCAGTGCTGTTCGTCCTGTCTGCAACAGTGCGTACAGTGTCGTGCCGACTGTTGCCAACGCTGTTTACTTGAAAATGAAAGGTGCTCTGATTGTGATGCAGAAGAACTCGAAGAAACGAATGAAGAATTACCGGAAAACCCTGACTCAGCAGCAATCCCGGTTACCGCAACTGCGGTTCAGCCCGACTGCCTGGGCGAAACTGTTGTACCTGCGTGATTATGGAAACACCGAAGTCGGAGGCTTCGGGATTACTACTGAGGACGATCTGCTACTGGTACAGGACCTGCAGCTTGTGGAGCAGACCTGCTCGTTAGCCCATGTGACCTTCGACGATGCGGCGGTGGCCAATTTCTTTGACGATCAAGTGGATGCCGGTCTGCGTCCTGAGCAGTTTGGTCGAATCTGGATTCATACGCATCCGGGAAATTGCCCCTTGCCGAGTCAAACTGATGAAGAAACTTTTGATCGCGTCTTTGGACGATCCGACTGGGCCGTGATGTTTATCCTGGCGCGGACAGGGCGAACATATGCCCGGTTGAAATTTAATGTGGGTCCCACGGCCGAATACGAGATTTCAGTGAAACGGGATTACTCTCAAACATTTGCCGGATGCGATCCAGAACGTTGGGATGATGAATATTTAACGCACGTGCATCCGCAACAGAATCGTCGCCTGTTCCAGTCTGAGTTTGAACGGGCCGCAGACTTTGACTGGGAAGAGGACTGGCTCTTTGCTGAATACGAATTGAAAGGAGAACAGATTTGATTACATTAAATGTGACTACGAATCGTTTCCAGAGACAGAGTGACCTGATCCCGGCGGAACGGCTTTCTCAGCTGACGGCGACTGTTATTGGAGTGGGAGCCATTGGTCGTCAGGTGGCCTTGCAACTGGCAGCAATCGGGACACCGCGGATTCAGCTGATTGACTTTGATCGTGTGGAGTCTACTAATATCACGACTCAGGGATACCGGGGCCAGGATCTAGGGCAGGCCAAAGTGGACGCGACAGCCAGATCCATTCAGGAGCTTGATGAATCAATTCAGGTAACGGTGACTCCTGATCGTTATCGTGCTACTTTACCTGTGGGAGAGGCTGTCTTCTGTTGTGTGGATTCCATCTCTGCGCGAGCGGCGATCTGGCGTTCTGCATCCTCTCACTGCCAGCTATTTGTAGATGGCCGTATGCTGGGTGAAGTGATTCGTGTTCTCTCAGTGGCTGCCCACAACGCCGACAATCACTATGAGTCGACTTTGTTCCACCAGTCCGAAGCCCAAACTGGTCGCTGCACAGCACAAAGTACAATCTACACCGCTAACATCGCTGCAGGCTTAATGCTGCACCAGTTCACACGCTGGCTACGCATGTTACCCCTGGATCGGAACATCACCGTCAGCCTGCTCGCAAGCGAGTTGATCCTGGGGCCTGATCCATCTCCGGAAATGTAGAACGTACTGAAGCTTCAGCCGCTGATTTCAGTTCTGCTTTGCGTTTTGTTACCGCAGCTATAATTGGCTGGAACTGTCGTTGACTGGCTTCCAGGTAACGTTCCCGTAACTGGTCGAGATGGGTGTAATTGGTAATTGCTGCCTTGCTGACAGCATGTCCCATCAAGTACTTCCGATAATATTCTGGCATCCCGGCATTCATCATGGCCGTGCTGAATAGATGACGGAAATCTTTGAGAGTTGCCTTGGCTGGCCAGGATAGCTGGCCAGCCAGGCGATGAAACTCATTCTCAATATGGTCGTATTTAATCCCACCTGCGTCGTGGAGCAACTGATCCCGTATCTGCATTCCTTGCTCTGCAGTGAGATTTGCAGTCTTCTGACAACGGCGCGAATATTCTTTTGTTAACTGCTCCAGCGATTGATCCAATAAAGGCGGCTGTTCAGAACCTTCAAAAACAGCACGACGCCGAATCAACAATCCTGTTTCTGTATTTTCAGAGCCACCCTCCAGAATCGCCCGGATCGGTTCCAGCAAAGGTAACCTCTTATCACGCCTGCCTTTTGTCGTATAACTGATTTGAGGTAGGCAAATCACCTTTAACCATCCATCTGAAGTCAGGTTTTCTCGGAAAAGAAAGCACGGTTCCGAAGCCCTCAGACCATAAAAAATCAATAACACAAACAGGTGAAGTTGGTAGCTGTCGCACTTTTTCAAAAAATCAACCACCATCAGAATTGTAATGTCGGGCTCTCCGAACAGATCAGGGGCAACCGAAGCCGACTGACGAACTTTTCCCTGAAAGGGATTTCGGAAGCCTGATGGCATCAGATTTCCACGATCCGGGTCGGCCGCCCAGATATACATCCCCCGGACCACATCCAGTACGTAATCAGCCGAGGACATTGTCTGCTTCTGCGTGTTGGGATGCCCATTGGAAGAAACCTGCAAATTCTTTAAGTATGTTTGAAACTGTAAAACCAAATCACGATTGACATTAGTGATAGATGGGTATGCCGTCGTTATCAGTGGTTGTTGAATAAAAGTATGATAATGTTCCAGAGCTGAAGCGTATCGTCTGACTGTTTTCGGAGCGATTTCACCGGCATCGGCTCGACGTTGTAAGTGACTTTGATAGAGGTCCAGAAGACTCTGGTGCTTCAGTTTCCCTCTCCCCAGACCAGATGAGCGGAAGTGTTTGAGGCGTTCCTCAATTTCCCGGGCGCGAAAGATAGCGGTCACCAGATCACCGTCGACCCGTTCTGTGAGGTTTTTCTTTGCAGCAGGGTCCCAGAACTGAAGCCGAAAGTAGTCGTTTTGTCTATAAATGCGTACCTTTTGAGGTGGATCGATCCCGTCCGGGAATTTCTCGATACGAATCCAGCGATGCTTGGTTTTATATTTCTCACACCAGGTCGAACTTTTCGTATCAGCTTCTACCTGTTTCTGGGAAAAGTCTTCTGGTTGGATGTCGTCTTTTTTACGAACCATCATACGTGTCTTTAAACTGCCCTTGAATTTTGATATTGAACAGGTTTCTTCCAATGAAACCCATCAGTCGGGATCAGCTTAAAAATTGGCGTTCACAACTCGCTTACAAAACGCCATAATATTTGTAAGAGTTTGGAAACAGATTAAACATATTTAAAGATCAGCCTGGGGAGTATTACAACAATACTATGGACTCTTGGAAACTGGCAGTACGTAGATATCAGGATATACTTCCGGACGCGGATATACCTAGGTTTAACTTTCCCAGGGAAAAACTTCTGGCCTGGCTCAGGAATGACGCCTGTCCTGCTGTTGAAGAATATAGCCAACGTCTAAGGTTTCAAGAATATGCAAACTGGCCACTGATTGCGTTGAATCCCGGAGCAGACACACCGGAACGTCAACTGATCGATTCGCTGGAACAGGGCATCCTGAAATGTGCTAAAACCTTATCACAGTTAAGAAAGGAAGAACTGGTTGGTAAAAACCTGGAGGACCAGAATCCTTCCCGAGACTACGTTAGCGAAGAGACTGTCGAGATAACTGCTGGAGGGACGACTTCTTTGAAAAGAATAATTGGTAAATCCAATGATTTAGAAATTGTCTTGTCCCAAGTTGAATATCTGTCTCAAATCAGCGACTTACCCTTAGTAAACAGCTCAGATTATTTTGGCCCAGTACAGGAATTCTCTAAGGATGTTGATGGAAAAAAGTCCAACGTGGTGGACTTATAATTGCATTTAATTATGAGTTGGATCCTGTGGGAAATTATATCGTCCGCTGTTTACTGGAACGGACCCGGCAATGGTATGAACTTTTGTTTAAAGCAAGAGGCATGATTAAAAAAGCCATCAAAGCAACAGGACGCCCCTATCAACAATTAGTCGATCAACTTGAAAACGAGTGGAAGAAACTGGATGCCGACTGGTCGGAATGTCAACATCTGTTAAAAAGCGGGAAAAAGAATCGTTTAATCAACTCAGCGATCATACTTACTCAAATCTACGCCGCTTTTGGACTGAAACCTGAACTGCGCTGGCTATCACTCCCTGATAAATTACTGAACCACGAAATTGATTCTATTAGAAACAGGCTGACTGCATTCCTGAATAAAGAAACAACAGACCGGATTGCCCATGCTTTGGGAGAGTTGAAAGATCTATACGGGAAAGATGAACAGCGGACTGATGCCGTAGAAGAAGCAATCGCGACCGGCGGTTTAGTGTTAATTACTACCGAGGGAAAAGCATACTGGGAAAAGAGAGTCATCCTAAATGGGATGAAGGGGAAATTATGGGAGTTATTGCTCTTGTTAGGCCAAAATGCAAGAAGACATTCCTGCGTCGGAGAAATAGATTTATATCCTGATGCTGATGTGTCTGGTTCAGCGATGGGAACTGCCTGGAACCGATTAAAAAAACAACTTCCTGTCACACTCTGGAAAATGGTGCAAAAAGGCAGGGAGAGCAAGACCTATATTCTCAAATTGGATTCATCCCAAATACACATTTTTTGAGAAGTAGTAAACTTGTTTTAAATTAAAAAACACATTTGGCATCAATAGTATCGATTCTCAAAGACATTCGAGTTCATATTATAAAATCCTGCCTTATTCGTCCCGCAGTGCCATGTAACCAATTGATTTACTATCGAAATAGCCACTGATGGAGACAGCCAGAATACGCCTGGTGCCGATATTTACCGTGCGCATCTCTTCTTTTCGATCCCTTCAAGTCTCTTACAGAGATCTTTTGCTATGCCGCTTATTCTTTGTAGCGAGCGACTCAACTGCTCAATTTGAATGTTGTTAATCTGGCATTTATCTCGCTATCTACACGGATTCAGTGTGATTTTCTATCCTCTCAGAAAAGATTCATTTTCTGTATCTGACTCCAAACTCTTACAAAAATATCGCAGCTTTGTAAGAGGTTTGTGAACACAAGATTCTACATTTTGAATCTGGAGAGGCACTCCAGATTCTTTTCTTTGCAAGGAGAAGACATGAGTGACTCTATTTACAAACCGACCAACCATAATGCTGATCTACTTTCAACTCCAGAAAAGCTGGACAGAGTGGCAAACCTGGTCGCTGAAGGAGAGTTTCCTTTTCCGACTGGTCTTTCACCTGACCAGCAGGTCCTATTAGCGACAGAGGTAAGAAAAAGACGACATCAGAGGTTAGTCAAATTTATCGCCAGATCAATTGCCAGAGATTTATGGCAAAAGATCGAACAACATAATCAAAAGGGAAAAGATTATGATTAGATCACAGTATGACTTCAGGAAATCAATCAACTACATTCGCTACGGTCGTATGAGCGACCCTAACCAGAACCCTTCAAGTCCAGATCAGCAATTTACTACTATCGATCTTGCATTGGGAAGATGTGGATACAACCATTGGAATCATCTGGCAGATTATCGTGACGATGGTATTTCAGGGCGGTTGCTCAGAAAACGGCTTGGTTACCAGAAAATGCTTTTTGATATCAAATCAGGCGTTATCAGTCCTGATGTCATCCTGGTTGATGATATTGACCGATTTGGAAGAGTGGACGACCTGAAAGAGATCCGTCGTGATTTGTATAACAAATATGGGGTGTTGATCCTGGATGCAAAATCCTATTTTGGAGATCCCAACACTCCTCAAGGACGTATTTACAATTCTATGGAAGAAATACGCGCCGTCGAAGAAGGAAAAACAAAAGCTCATCGTGTTTTCAGAGGTAAACGGGATGCAATTTCGCAAGGTCGCTGGTCAGGTGGTAAACCCCCATTTGGTTATCAACTCGAAACCCGTCAAGAAGACGCCAATGGTCATTCTCACTCTTACAGTATTATCGTTCCTGATCCTGAAACGGCAAGGACCATAGTATTACTATTCCGGAAGGCTGATGAGACCGGTTGGGGACAAGACCGCTTATGCAAATTTCTCAATAATCATGAGGAAGTGTCAGAGCATCAAAAACCGTTTCATGGTTCCACTGTAGGTTCATGGCTTGATAATGAAATTTACATTGGAAAAATGGTTTGGCCCAAGGTCACAACAGACATCATCAGTGATTGTCGAGTCATTGAAAAGATCCCTGTCGAAGAACAGCTGTGTATCGATGACTATTGCACGCCAATTGTGGAACACGATGTATTTGATCGAGTTAGGCGAATAAGAAAAGCTCGGGGACAGTTACGGAAAGCTGCACTGGCTGAAACCACACCGCAATCGGACAAGCAAATCAAAGCGCCTGCTCCCGGTATGACACTTAGTTATTTATTGACAGGTCTGGTTCGCTGTGGTCATTGCAACAGGTCTATGGTTCCGAATAGTGGAGGACGATATGTCACGAAGGATAATGAAATACGCAAATATACGTCTTACGCTTGCCCAGGGCATAAGGCCGGGATCTGTTCCAACAAGAAAACGATTCCGGAGAAGTGGCTTCGTCAAATGGTAGTAGATGCCATCAAGAGCCGTCTGTTTCCATCATCCTGATGATCTTTGATTCTGGCTACGATGGGATGGTTATACCATCGTAGCTTCTTTTTTTGAAATGATTCTTGTATTAAGGAGAATCGCAATGAATATCGATAGTTTAATCAATTCACAATGGTACCCAGTAATTAAACATGAAATTCAACAAGAGCTCGAAAATATGTTCAAGAATGATTCGGGCCGTGTGGATTCTCTGTTACACGAGCTTGAGCGCATATCTAATCAGAAAAAAGGTTGGAGAATTTCTTTAGCCGATCCCAACCTTCCACAATCTATTCGTGACGAAATTCATTTGGATTATCAGCGGGCAGAAAGTAGAGAGAGTGATATTCAGATACAAATTGAACGGCGACAGAAACGAGAGGAGTACATGGCAGAGTTGCTCAATCCTGATCTTGTTGTCGAAAGCCTGAACCGTTTAGACGAAGTGTTGGCTGGTGAAAATGCCACTCGGGGTAATTTGGAATTATCACTACACATTGACCGGATAGAATGTTTCAGAGATGGACATGTTAAAATGAAGATGTGTCGACTGGGATCTCTTCCACAATGCCTAGAATTTATGAAGTATAATTCCATTGATTCAGAAGGCGGAGGGGACTCAGCTACTATCGACCGGCAGGAACATCAGGCAACCCCTCGACGCCGCGCGAAACTACGGGTAGAGTCAATCGGCCCCGAAGGCAAGGAACTGGATACAGCGGCGGCATTTGCCGCAGATCCTGAACGTTTTCAGGTTTAGGACCAGAATGGTTTGAAGAAATCAAATTTGATGTCCCCCGTGATAAACACTGGTATCAGATTTACGCTCCTGAGGTCTTTCATCGACGTCAGGAAGCAGAGTTGCCGTATGCTAAACTGGCTGATGAATTCGACGTCACACCTCCCACGGCGCGGGCAGCTGTTGAATACTATCTGGAGACACATCCTGAAGCAAAAGATAATGTCAAGCTTCAGTGCGGCGGAAAGCGGCCTCCCAAGTTTGATCTCTCTAAAATAGGTCCTGAAGCGCGACCTTTATGGGAATCCGGTTGGTCAAAGTTAAAACTGGCAGGAGAGTTTGACTGCTCTCCTCCTACCATCGACAAGGCTTTGGAATGGAGTTACGCGCAGGATGGTCTTTCTATGCCGACGAAGGAAGAGCTGCAGAAAGCGATATCTGTAAAGGCTCGTAAATTACTTGACGAAGGTAATTCTCTGGAAGAAATAAGTGAGATAATGGATTGTTCTGATGTCACAGTCCGCCGTTATTTGAAAATGTCCTTCGAAGCGGAAGGTAAGACCATGCCTGACCTGCGCCGTAAATCTTCGGGAGCATAAGGGGTCACAACTTTTGTGTCTCTGAGCATGATTTCTGTCAAGACGATCAGTGGATCACTTTTTTTGAGGGCTGTTCTGTTTGCCTGTTATACTGGCATAGAAACAGGCGAATAGAGCAGCCTCGCTCTTTGTGTCAGAGTGGGCCTTGACTGGCCCCTTAGGGGGACCATAGCGTTGCTAATTTTCAACTCTGTATCGATTCCGGTCAATACGAAAACGAGCCCGATCATATACAAAAAGATGTCATTGACGAAATGAAGTATCTCTAAGTAATAGCGAAAACATAAAGTAACAGATTGATCTCAAGATCATTAAGGGGTATGATGAAAATCAAGTCGCACTGTCAGCAAATAAGTCGTTGCCTGAGTCCGTAGAACCGGGTGTAATTAATGGTACCGGGTCACGGGACGAGGTGCGATCTGTTTTCCTAATCTATGGTATGAGTGGGTCATTCACCTCGGGGGCTGGCCGATGATAGCTATGGGTCTCGAACCCGTTTTTTTAACTGGCCACCCCGCGGCCCACCCGGTTGAGTCACGAACTCGAAGAGGTAGTTGCCGAATGGCCCATGTTTTCTTGCTACCCACTCATCCAGCATTCGAGGAGGTTGTGTATGATGCGGTATATAGGGCTGGATGTTCACAAACACTTTATTGAGGTTTGTATAACGGACCGAAAAGGAAAGATTCTGGAACGGGGCAAAGTGAATTGTCAGCGTGAAGTCCTGCTGGAATTCGCAACAAAGAAACTCCGGAAGCATGATCGAGTGGCCCTGGAAGCAACTACAAATACGTGGGCCGTTGTCGACCTGATCCGTCCCCACGTAAAACAGGTCGTTGTCGGAAACCCGATGAAGACCAGGGCGATCGCAGAAGCAAAAATCAAGACTGATAAAGTCGATGCTGAAGTATTGGCCCATCTTCTGCGTTGTGACTACCTGCCGTCTGTCTGGCAACCAGACGAACCAACTCAAACGCGGCGTGCTCTGTTAACGCACCGTAATGGCCTGATGAGTCGACGAGGACGCCATATGAACCGCGTCCAGTCAATGCTCGCGCGGTTAATGATCAAGCCTCCCTGCAAGTACCTGTGGTCAAAAACTGGGGTTGCTTAGCTTGAGACACTGGAATTGTCTCCCGTCGACCGACTGATGCTGGACAGTCAGCTTCGGCAAATCACCCAGGTCAACCAGGAACTCGAGATTGTCGATCAGCGTCTCGTTGAGATCGCTCGAAATGATTCCAGAGTCCGGCTCCTGATGACACTTCCTGGAGTGAGCCATGTCGTTGCTGTGGGACTACTGGCTGCGATCGGTGATATTGAGCGTTTCTGTGATGGCAATCATGCCGCTTCTTATCTGGGACTCGTGCCATCAACACGACAGTCAGGAAATAAGTGCTATCACGGAAGAATTACAAAGATGGGAAATCCCCACTGCCGCTGGCTGCTGACTCAGGCCTGCCAGCATGTATCGCGTCACCCAGGTCCACTGGGAGCATTCTATCGCCGGCTGGTGAAACGCAAACCACGTCAGGTAGCAATCATGGCTTTAGCACGAAAACTGGTAACCATCGCCTGGCAGATGCTCAAACAGAATGAACCTTACCGATATGCCAAACCTATGCTGATGGCAAAAAAGTTCACGGATCTGGATCGTAAGTATCGGCAGGAACAACGAAGAACTCCTTCGGCTGCGAGAGCGAAGGCAGGAGATGGTCTGACGGCAGTCTACGACGAAATTGGATTCACGGATTCATTATCCCTGGATCAAGTTCCCGACGGAGAACGCCGCATGTTAATTGAAAAGGATGTGATGATGTTTGTTGAAGAACTGTACCGCCCAGTCAAGAAAGATAAATCTACTCGATCAGACAAATAGCATGAGCCGGGATCGTCCTGACGGACTGATCCCGGCTCATGCATTTTTTTTATCTATCGCAAACCGTAATGCGGAGAAAGCAAGCTTGGATTTTTAAGGCATCACTCCGATGTCCGAAACGAATCATGATCATCAGGAAAACGGCTTCCGACCAGGAGTGACCTCATCGGAAACCGTACGCGCTTCTGCGCATCGTCGGTCCAGTTATTCCTTGTTCGGTTGCGTCCCCGCAGAGCCGAACTCTGCTTCACTGGACAAAATCATTGTACCAAACCAGATTATAAAATTGCGACTTGAATTTCTCAGAGGTATCTATCCCGAATTCGGCGTCCGTGGATACTAATGGCTGGTTTCTTAGGTCATGAATGTAATCTAAGCTGCATCCAAGTCCCTGGTTCAATTTATCCAATCTTCGCGATGCTTTGACCGCAATATAGGGTCTGGAACGCTTAGGGGACGATTTTTGACGATCCCAACAGACTCTGTAACAATGACATAAACCATTTACCTGACAGTAGATGAAGCTCTCTATTGTGAAATGAAAGCATTCGCGTATAGCATCGTCACAGTGTCATATACAGGGTGGGATACGAGAATACTTTCTGATGTGGTTGGGACTGCTGGTATCTTTGTCTCGACAGACTCATCAACCCGCGAGCACTATAACAACACCATGTTGTCCCAGGCGGAAGCCCAGGCCGGTTCCCTGCACTTCCCGCAGCACCATCTATTCCGCTGTCATCGCTGCGGGGCTAATTACTGGAAACACGTACAAAAGGACTCAGGCAAAATCAGCTTTGGGACGAGGTTCAGAGCAGGGGATCACAAGAACGAAGATCCGGAAGCGAGTGCAACGTCGTTTGCAGATCTTCAAGAGCGCATCACATTTAACTCTAGCGAGAATGCGGTAAGTCAGGTAGACTGGTGAAGTCTCATTTCATGGAACATTTCACATGTTGATTTATTTCAAAGAACGCCTCCTCGAAGTTCTGAAAGCATAGGCAGTCGGTTTAATGACACGGGAGATTGTGTTGCAATTTCAATGCAGCAAATCGTGGTTTAGAGTGGGCAAACAAGAATTTCGAGAGCAGGGAAAGACCAGCCCTACCACTAGATAGTACGGACATTCAAATGATATCGGTAACGAGTGCTTCCAGCCAGATGAAGCCGGCGAAGTCGGTGGCTTTTTTCTCGTAACGAGTCGCCACACGTCGGCAGCGTTTGATTCTGCCAAAGAACTGTTCAGTCTGGTTGCGATGTTTGTAGATCATCCAGTCAAATCGCTTCATGACCTTTCTACTTGGATTCGGTTAGATGCAAACTTTTGCTTTCAACCGCCTGCCATGCTGGCGAATCGAATCGGAGTCATAAGCGGTATCTGCCACGATGACGCCTACCTCTCCTGGCTTAATATTCTCAAGAAGTCGTTCGCCTTGTGGAGCATCACCTCGTTGCCCGGCAGTGAGCAGAAAATGAACTAATTTCCCACACTCACCAGTGACGGCGTGGATTTTTGTTGTCAATCCTCCGCGACTTCGGCCGAGACAGCGTCGTTCGTCGGCATCACTTTTTTTCAGTGGGTTCCCGGCGGCCAGTCGAAGCGGTCTGGTGTGCCTTGATGATCGACGAATCGAGATGAACTTCTGCGGGTTCCTGTTCCAGTTCTTCCTCACCAAGGGCTCGAAAGACCTGCTCCCAAGCTCCCTTCGCACACCAGCGATCAAACCGTTTCCAGACAGTATTCGGTTTGCCATACCGCCCGGGGAGATCTTCCCACGGAATTCCGGTCTTCAGAGCAAACAGAACTGCGTTAACAAAGAGCCGGTTATCCACCGCAGTGCGTCCCGGATCGCTCGCCTTGCCTGGCAAATATTCCTGAATCGCTTCCCACTGAGTAGCAGTAAGCTCATGACGCCTGACCATCGGTTCTCATCCTTGAGAAAACATAATCCTCACTAAACAGTACGGAAAATGCAAGATTGAATGTCCGTACCACCTAAGGCTCGTTTTGGGGAAATACATTCCATTCAGCGACTCGATCCGGCACCATTCTGAGGCCAATTTAATAGCCACGAGTTGGGATAGTTCAACCGTCGAAACCACAGCGACTTTTTCAGGGACGACGAAATAGTGACCACTTTAAGGAGATCGGTGTAATTAAGGTCGTAACGATAACCATCACGACCAGGGCGGAAAAGACTGAGCCGCTGACGACTCCCAAGCCCTTGCCAATGCTGGCGAAGATTAGCCCCACTTCGCCGCGCGGGATCATTCCCAGGCCGATCGACCAGCGGTCGCTGCTACGGCCGGCAGGCAAGCCGCAAACCAGCTTGCCGACAATCGCGGCGAAGCTGAACGCCAACGCCAGCCAAAGGGTCGTGGGATCAAGAAACGATAGTAGGTTGACTTGCATGCCCATCAGCACGAAAAAGACTGGCGCGAAGATTCTTTCCAGAGGAGCGATCAGACTTTCCATCGTCGCGTGCCCGGAAACTTTCTTGAAATGCTCTTCGCTTAGGATCAAGCCCGCCGCGAACGCGCCGACGATCGGCGCCAATTCGATGGCACTGGCAGCCCACGCCAGCAGGAATGCCAGGGCCAAGGGAAACAGCAGTTTAACGTGGTGTTTTTCCAGCATCGCAAAAAACGGGATGAGCCAGCCGACGATCCTTCCACCAAACAAGAGTACTGATCCAAGAAACAGAATAGACAATAGCGAGATGCGGCTGATTTCCAGCGCGTCAATCTGTCCCGTCGAGGCGATGCCGACGACCACCGCCAGGATGATCAGTCCCAGCACGTCGTCAATCACTGCCGCTCCAAGAATGATTTTGGCTTCGCGTGTTTGCAATCTGCCCAGATCGCGAAACACGCGGGCTGTAATGCCGACACTAGTTGCGCAAAGCGTGGCCGAGAGAAAGATGTGGACCATCGATCCGGCGTCGGGCAAGAGCCACATGCCCATCAATAGTCCCAACACGAATGGTGAGACAACGCCGACGCTGGCGACCATCAATGCCCGCCAGCCAACCTTCAGCATCTCGTTGATTTTCGATTCCAAGCCGACCGTGAACAGCAGCAGGATCACGCCCAATTCGGAAAACAGCCACAGCGCGAAGGCCATAGCGACATAACGAGGTCCTTCCGGGCCAGTCATGATGTCGACCAGTCGACGCGCGCTGCCGCCCTCTGCCAATTGTGGCTCGGAGAAAATCTTGCTGGCGGCATCCGCCACGGAACTACCTGTCAACCAGACTTCGTTGAACAAGGGCAGGACCTCGCCCAAATGCATCACCATGATGAACAAGGGCAGCCCCAGCCAGAAGCCGACGTTTCCCACGACGACACCAATCAGCAGCTCGCCCAGCACGGCCGATTGCCGGAGTGATTCGGCCAGCCAGCGCCCCAGCATTGCTATGCCAACAATGACCGCCAGCTCAAGCAGGATCGGTGAAATCGACGTTTCGTGTGCCGACTCGTCATGCTCGGATTTGCGAGCGTCAGGCGTCGATTTGCTCTCATCCTGCTCGCTGCTTATCTGATCGGAACCTGTCGTCTGTTCCTGATTGATGAACACAAAGATTCCAGGGACGGTCAAGCCAATCATGGTTAAAGTCAGTAGTCGGTGATAACAAGTACGACAATGGTCCATTCGGCGTGCCTTTACCAATATGACGCTTGATATCATCGGCTACGTTGAGTCGTTTCGCTCGCCGATGCGGATCTTCACGGTAGTTTCACTTCGATTACGAAAATGCAGCCGTCGCCAAGATTGCCCGTATGTGCCCCGCTTTGAAGAGCTTGGACGATGGCATCCACAATGTCGTCGGGCACCATAAACTCCAGTATGATCTTTGGCTTAGGTGTATAGTCTGGATGCACGACACTGTAGCCGTCGACCTCCGTCTCGGTGGCGGCCGGAAGATGGTCGACTTTCTGCAGTGCTTCCAGCACCGGCTTGGGCATGAACGGCTGAAATACGGCTTTGACTTCTTTCATGGAATGGTTCCTCCAAACAGGATAAGACGCTGCCAGGCTCGACGCTGCCGAGCGGTGGCAGATTTTGGTTCTCCATCAGTGTGCAAAGCTACGGCGCTGGATGGGAGTTGAGACAAGACATTATCGAAGTATTCCAGCAGCGCGAGACTAACGATCATCTTGCGATCGCGGTTGGAAATGGGCGTCAGGAACTCCACACGCGGATGCTCGTCGGTGTTGAGCCGAGACGGATTGCGCGGCATCCAGTCGCCTTGATAGTTGTCGTAGAACTGCTCGACAGTGCGTAAGTCCTGGTTGGACGACGTGGTCGCTCGCTCTAATGCCGTAAGGCGTTCGGCGAGCCGGTCAGCGTTAAGTTCCAGCGGGGCGTCGCCGCCCACCAAGGCGATGACCGGCTTGGACGCGTCCATCTCACTCCACCAAATCGTCGTGACGGGAAATACGCTGGCGAAGCTGTCGGCGATCAGCTCAAACTCGCGCGCGCCCAATTGGTAGAGCGGCAGCCATTGGCAGAACAAGCCGTCTGGCTTCAGACGATCGCGGGCCACCCGGTAGTGCTCGACCGTGTACAGATAGCCGGACTCGCTCTCCCAAGGCACAAACAAGTCGGAGATGATGACGTCGAAACGGAGGTCTGTGGCCAGCAGGTAGTGTCGCGCATCATCGACGCAGACATCCACCTTAGGATGGTCAACAACCCCGTAATTGTACTCCGCCAGTAGCCGAGCTGCCTCTAGTACTTCCGGAATCAGTTCGACGGCGACGGCATTTTTGACTTCGCGGTGCGGGATAGCGCCTCCCGCAGTCAAGCCCGTTCCAAGCCCCATAAACAACACATCCTGCGGCTGCTCGTGCAACAGCAGTGGGAGATGCGCCTGGCGGTACTCGCGGGCATTGTCGCCAGTTCTGCCAAACCGGTAGTGCAAGTTTTGTCTTACTCTGAATGACCCCGTGTTCTCATCCCGCACCACGTCAATCCAGCCGTAGGGGGAATTCCAGCGACGCACGAGTTGCTCGTCAAGTTGTGTGCCTCCATAGTTGATTTCAACGGGACTACGCAGCGCAAACATCGCAACAGCGACGAGTATCAAGGCCCCTCCACATGCCCAGACTAGTCTGCCGTTGCGCAATAGTAAGACAAAACCGGCAACGTAAAACAGCGCGGCCAACAATACAAAAGACTGCCACAGTCCAAGCCACGGCAATAGCAAAAAACTCGCGGCCATCGCGCCCAACGCGGCCGAAATTGTGTTGACCGCCGTCAACCGGCCCACCACGATGCCTGCTCGCTTACCAAGTCCCGCCGCTTTCCACACCAGCGGTAGCAACATGCCGAGCAGTGTAATCGGTGGAGCTACCACAAGGATCACCAACATCAGTGCGCCGCTTATGTACTGGGAGAACGACTCGCCGAAATCGTAATAATCGAGACCGGTCAGCGCGACGAACGTGAGCACAGAAAACGTCACAGCTAATGCGCCCGAGCACGCCGACCATCCAACCAGACCCTCGATGCGGTAGCGTCGTTGCAGCCGAGCTGCCAAAGCGGCGCCCAATGCAAGTGATGCCAGGAAGACTGCCACAACCATACCAAATGTATAGGTGCTATTATGGAATACCAGCGAGAACATTCGCGTGTAGAGAACCTCGAGTGCTAATGTTCCGAAGCCGGATAATGCGGCGACGAAGAACCAGGATAGCTGAGAGTCGCGCGCCGACTGTCCAGAGCCGGCAGATGCTCGTCTCTCGACTCTTGACTTTTGTTTCTTGGCAATTAGGACCGCGGCCACGCCACACGCGGCGGAAACGACGGCCGCGACATAGCTGCTGGTGCGGACGCCAACTACCACCAATAGAAAGAAGGTGGCGGACAAGACGCCCACGAGCGCTCCGGCCGTATTCAGTGCGTATGCCAGCGACACGCGGCCAGCATTTGTCGGGTCGGCCATGTCGCGACTTCTTTGCCGAGAAAGATACTCCGCCATCATCGGCAGCGTTATGCCCAAAGCGGTAGTCGCCGGTAACAGAAGCAAGAAACAGAAGAGAACTCTCGCCGTCAATTGCCAGCCGATCGACGAACTGCTTAAAAAGGCAGCGAACGAATGTGATTCAGAGCACGCCAGCAGAAAGGGAATCAAGCAAGCCCAGGCCGCGACCACCAGTTCTGCGACTCCATATCCCAACAACGGCAACACGCGCAACGACCACTTGGCTCCGACCAGATAACCAACCGCCATGCCCGCAAAATAGGTCGACAGCACGACCGCCGAAGCCTGAATGGTGTGGCCGAACAACAACCCAACCTGGCGCGACCAAGAGATTTCGTAAACCAGCGCCGCCACACCAGAAAAGAAAAATATTAGATAGCTGAATGTGTCGGGTTGACGTTTGAGGTCTGAAATACTTCGCCAGCGGTCTGCAGCCTGAGTCGTTTCGACTCTGATGTCGCCCTTCTTCGTCATTGGATTCACGATCATAAAGCTCATGCTTCGACTCTCTTCGCTTTGTACCTAAAATAACGATTGTGAGACGACTAGGAAAAGTGCAAAACCGAGCAGGAAACTAGCTGCAGACCAGCGGCTGTCCTCGGAGCTCTCATGGGCCTGCGTAGCATGTCCTCGACGGCTGCGAGCGTGTAAAGGCCAGCCACAAAGACGAGGGCGTCCACTTTTACAGCTTCTCCCTGTCCGCGAAGCGCAAAGTACGCAAACGCCGCTGCTGCTACCACGGGTACTGCAAAGGATGCGGAGATCAGAATCCGCTTCGTCTGCCCCATGCCCTTCTCACGAAAATTGGCGACCACTGCGAAGCCCTCCGGGATGTCTGCCAAGACCTGACCTAGTGCCAGGACGAGCCCCATTTGGCCTGATAGGGCGGAGCCCGCGCCGATCAAAAGCCCGTCGCCCAACAAGTCAGTGGCGACCGCCGTGTACACCATCCAGGCTCCCGTGCCGGCTCCCTTGGGTTTGCTCCGTTGCCAGCGATCAATTCCAGCTTCCAGGAGCAAGTACGCCGCACCTCCCGCGACAAATGACAGTGCCAGCAACCAAGTCGACGCTTTGTCCAATACCTTGGGGATCACCTCGACGGCGATAACGGCTAAGATGATTCCCGTCGCGGCGTGCAATGCCCGGTTAAGCGTCTTCTGCGAAGGATGTAACCACTCAGCGATCACGCCTCCCCCAAAATTTCCCAAAGCCGAAAGAAGGGCAAGGCCAAGCACTTTCAGGAACTCACTCATCAACTCGTCTCTCCGGCACTTGCCTCTCGACTCTTTTCATAATTCCACATCTTCTTCGCCTTTCGGCTCGAACCAGCGGTAAATGGCCGGCAGGACTACTAGAGTCAAGAGACTCGACGTAATCACGCCGCCGATGACAACCGTCGCCAAAGGTCTTTGGACTTCCGCGCCGGAACTGGTTGAGATGGCCATGGGGATGAATCCCAGTGCATCAGTCGTGGCAGTCATCAAAACGGGTCGAAGGCGGTCCAGCGCGCCCTGGTAGACGGCATCCTTAATGCTTTGGCCCCGATGCCGCAAATGCCGCACGTGTTCGATCAGGACGACGCCGTTCATCACGGCGATGCCGGATAGGGCAATGAATCCGACACCCGCCGAGATCGAAAAAGGCATGCCGCGTATCCAGAGTGCCAAAATCCCGCCGGTCGTGGCGACTGGCACATTCAAGAAGATCAACAGGGCCAGCTTGCCGGACCTGAATGTCATGTACAGCAACGAGCAAATCAGTAACAGTGCGAGCGGAACAGCGATCGTCAGCCGCCCCGTCGCTTCTCGCAGGTTTTTAAAGCTGCCTCCCCAGGCGATGTGGTAGCCAGGTGGCAGTTTCACTTTCTCCTCGACCGCTTTCTGGGCATCCGCCACGAAACTCGCTAGGTCACGGCCGCGGACATTCACTTGGATCAGAAAGCGGCGGCGAATTTCATCACGGCTGATCTGCGCGACTCCAGGACCAACTTCAATCTCAACAAGCTGTTCCAGTGGTATCTGTCGACCGGTGGGATCAGCAACCTTGATGTGCTTAAGCGCCGTGACATCTCTCCGCCATTTTGGCTCCAGACGCACCTGCAAGGGAAACCGACGTTGGCCCTCAAACACTTGCCCGACCTCCTTCCCGCCAATGATTGAGATCGCGTCGAGCACATCCCCGACGTTAATACCATACCGGGCGATCTGATCGCGTCGAACGCGCATCTGGACATAGGGCAAACCGCCCGTCTGTTCGGGCTGAACGTCCGCCGCTCCGGGCACTTGCTGGACCACACCAGCGATCTCGTTACCGATCTCTTTCAGTTTCTCCAGGTCGTCTCCATAGAGGCTAATGCCGACATCCGAGCGCACGCCAGCAATCAATTCCTGCACTCGCAATTCTATTGGTTGCGTGAAGCTGAAATTGTTCGCCGGAATGTTTTTTTCCAGCGTTTCCTTCATGGCTTCAATCAGTTCCGGTTTGCTAGCGAAACGCCACTCGCCTTTCGGTTTGAGAATCACGAAGATGTCGCTCATCTCAACGCCCATCGGGTCGGTGGCGATTTCCGGGCGACCGGTCTTGGAGATCACTGATTCTACTTCTTTAGGAAACTCCGCCAATAGCGTCTTTTCTATTTCCGTGGTCATTTCGATCGAGCGTTCCAACGAAACGCTCGGCAGTCGGATTGCCTGCACCGCCATGTCGCCTTCATCCAGCTTAGGGACGAATTCGGCCCCAAAACCCATTGCGATCACTATTCCCATGGAAAATGCGGCGATGGCAATCAGAAACACGGCCAACGGCCAGCGGATCGCCAACCGCAATAACGGTTCGTAGCCCCGTTTGCACCAGCGGACGAGGAAGGAATCCTTTTCGCAAAACTTGCGGGCCAGAAACAGCGAGGCCAACACAGGCATGACGGTCAATGCCAGGACCAGCGCTCCGGCCAGGGCCGACATGAACGCAAAGGCCATCGGGCCAAACATCTTCCCCTCGATCCCCCGCAACGACATAATCGGTAGAAAGACGATGATTACAATCGAGCCCGCGAACACGATCGGCCGACCCACTTCGTGGCCGGCGTCGCGAAACACGTCCAGCCCCGCGCGTTTCAACTCGGGGTTGCGGCGTTTTGCCTCGCCCACATGGCGGATCGCATTCTCGACCATCACCACCGCCCCGTCCACGATGATACCGAAGTCCAAGGCCCCCAAACTCATCAGGTTCGCAGAGACGCCGAAATAATTCATAGAAATGAATGTAATGAGCGCGGACAACGGAATGGCCGATGCTACGATCAACCCGGCGCGCCAGTCGCCCACAAGCAGAAACAGCATGATGATGACTAAGATCGCGCCGCCACTGATGTTCTCGGTGACGGTGCCGATGGCGCGGCGCACCAAATCGGTGCGGTCGTAGAATGTGTCGATGTAAACACCTTCGGGCAGCGAATTTTCGATCTCGGCGATTTTCTGTTTGACACGATCAACGACCACGCGGGAGTTTTCGCCAATCAGCATCATCACAATACCGGTCACCGCCTCACCGCGTCCGTCGCGCGTGACGTAGCCTTGACGTAGCAGCGGGGCGAAATGCACCTCGCCAATGTCACGCACGCGAACCGCAGTGCCATCATCGCGGGCGTCCAACACGATGTCTGCGATATCATTAAGGGACTGGATGAGCCCTTCGCCGCGGATCAACCGTTGCTCTTCGTGATGAACGATGTACCCTCCGCCCGCGTTGGCGTTGTTGCGCTCTAAAGCCTCGAATACACGGTTCAGCGGGATCTTGTAATTCAGTAAGGCATTCGGATTCACCTGCACTTCGTACGTCTTCAGTTCTCCGCCGAATGTATTGACTTCAATGACACCGGGCACGCTGCGCAGCTGAAAGGCAATCTGCCAATCGAGGATCGTTCGCAATTCCTGAAGGTCGTAGTCGCAGCCCGGCTTGGTGCGCAACTCGAATTGGTAGATTTCACCCATACCCGTCGCTATCGGCCCCATCGTGGGAGTTCCCAACCCAGCGGGAATTTCCCCGCGGGCTTCAGTCAATCGTTCGTTGACCTGCTGCCGTGCCCAGTAGATGTCCGTGCCTTCCTCGAACACGATCGTCACGTTCGACAGACCGAACCTCGTCACGCTCCGTATTTCATCGACGTGGGGAATACCGCTCATCGACGTTTCGACAGGGAATGTGATCAGTTGCTCCATCTCGACAGGACCGAGTGAAGGCGAAGTTGTCAACACCTGAACTTGTACGTTGGTCAAGTCAGGTACGGCGTCGACGGGTAATGTAGTCATCGACGACAGACCAACCGCGATCAGCAATACAACCAGCAATAATACGACGAAGCGGTTGTCCAATGAGACGTCGATGAATTTGTTGATCATAGCTGGCTCCGAAGCTGGCGAGCGAGCCCCAGAAAATTGTAGAGCAGAAAGGTAATCACCAAGAGGGAGTGTAGACGAAAATGCTCTCGACTTTTAATGGCCATGCGAGATCGATCCTTTCATCAGTTCCGATTTCAGGGCAAAGCCACCGACCACAACCACTTTGTTGCCAGGTTGTAACCCGTCGCGGATCTGTACGGTGTCGCCGCTGCGCATTCCAACCTTGACTTTCCGCTTCTCGAACGCTTCCAGTCCGGTCTGTACGAATACGACATCATGCCCTTCCACTTCTTGAATGGCAGACGCCGGCAACGTCACGATGTTGGACAGCGTTTCTCCCGGCAATGCGATTTCAACGAACATGCCTGGTTTCAGATGACGATCCGGATTGTCAATCGTGGCACGCAATCGCACCGTCCGAGTTTCTGGATCAAGAATATCACCCGTGTAGAAGATACGGGCTTCGTGAAGATGGTCTGAGTCCGGGGAGCGAAACCGCAGCGTTTCACCGAGTTGGCGAGTCTTGGGCAAATCTTTTTGATAGATATCTGCTTGCACCCACAGCGTCGATAGGTCAGCAACCTGAAACATCTCGGTATCGGGTCCCACCCGCTCGGCCAGCACTACGTTTTTGCCAATTACCGTGCCATCGAACGGGGCGCGAAGCTCATAATGTGCGATCATCTCGCCCTCTTTGATCGGATCAATGCTTTTCAGGTCATCTTGCTGGTAGCCGAGTATGAGTAGGCGTGAACGACTGGCCGCCACGGTCTGCTCGGCTTGCTGAAGTTTTTGTTCGGCGAGCAAAGCCTCCTGTGATGCAGTAAACTTCAATTGTTCCAAGAGTGACTGAAATGTGGCTTGGTCCGCCTCGAACCGGGCTTTGGCTTCGATCAATAACTTGCCGGCCACCACGCCACTTTCCGCCACCGACGTGAGTCGCTCGTAGTCGGCACGCGATTTATATAGGTTCGCGTAGGCAGTCATCAACTGCTGGCGGTTCTTGCCGAGCTGCTTGTCATCAAATGTCGCTCCAATTTTCTCCAGTGGAGGCCGTTCTATTAGAACTTTGATGAGCGCTTGTGTGTTCTCGTTGATCTCTCGCATGAACTCATAGTTGATCTTGGCGAACTCGGCATCGAGCCGATCTTTATATAAGTCCAGCTTGGCCAAGCCGACCTCTTTGCTGTCGATAACGGCCAACACCTGTCCCTGCTTTACGTCGTCCCCGAACTGGACCTTAACTTCATGAATTTGCCCATCGACCAAAGAATAAACATGCGCCAGGCGGTCTTCATTCAGGGCTACCTTGCCCGTGATCCACTCGGTCCTCGTCAGATTGCTGCTGGCAACCTCAGCAATGCGAAGTCCAGCTACGGCCCATTTGTCTTTTGCGAGTGTAACCACATATGAATCCTCACCATGCTCGTCATCCACTCCGTGTCTCGCTTCGGTAGAAGCTACACCGCTTACAGGCTCAGTCAGAAAAGCTCGCGTGACCGCGTACATGCCTGCTGCGCCTACAGCGACGGCCAAAAGGCCGTAGCCCATCAAAGCTGTCATGCGGTGCTTATTACACCACAGGTTTTCAATTCGATCTACGTTCATCATGAGCACTCCCCGTAGTTCTTTTAGGTGATTGCCCTTCGCAATTGTCAACTGAGTCAAGATCTTCGTCGCAATTGCCCGCAAACGCGATCAGTTCGCGAATGCGTTCAGCAAGTTGGTTCGGGGTGAGAGGTTTCGCCGCGTAATCGTTCACGCGGAAAGAACGCACATCAGGTAATGCCTGCTCACAGGTGTGATCGTATGTCACCAAAACTGGCACGTCAGGAATGTCGGTACACTCATCCAATATAGCCAGAACATCTGTCGCTCGGCCCCACAATAACCCGGCATCCAGAACTATTAGATGAGGTATTCGATTGCGGAGTCGAGCCAGACATTCAACTCCATTGCAAGCCATGGTCACTTCAAAACCCAATAATGACAGGTGAGTCGTATAGATTTTGGCAAGAGAAGAATCTGCGTCCGCCACCAAGATGCGGACAGCATTTATCCCAGCATTAGAGGGCGACAGCGGCTTGGTCCGCGCCGAAACATCTTGGCTATGTACTGGAATTTCCTTCGGTGGAGAAACAGCCGGACGCACACGCCAGCCTTCAACACTCTTAACAGTCCGGGAGACACTAAGCGAAGGAGGCTTGGTTGCCTCAGAGATCTTTTGGGTAAGAACTAACATGAAAAACACCTATTCCAGGCACCCTATTGTGCCAAAGGAAGATGATTGAACACAATTAAGAAGGGAAAACGGCTTAAACTGCTCGTCAAACACGAGGCATCGGACAAGAGAAAAGCGATGCTGACGGCAGCCTTATGCTGCTTGGAGACACTAACCGTTCAATCCACGGATACATATAACCCTCGCGAAGGATTACAGAGTCAACCGCGAAAAAAGCACACAACGTTCGAGTGCCGTTGTTGGTGGAGGGGAAGAAGCATCTTCCTGAAGATAAGCCCCAAATAATTCGGTTACATCCGACTTGGCTATACTCAGATCACTTTGCTCTATTCGCTGACCAGAAATCTGAAAGAAAGCGGCAAAAACCGTCGTTCGATGACATTCGCATAATGGACTATCACAAGGAATGCTACGTTCGGCATTTTGGCAGCAATGTGGAGAAGTGATGGAATGGTAGCAAACTTCGAGTGGTATAGCGAACAACAAAACTGCTGCTAAAACCAATCCATGCTGAAAGATATGAGTGCCATTCTTCATCATAATCAGAATTTTACAAAGATACAGTAGACGTGTCAAGACCGAAGTAGGGTTTCACCAGGGCTGCTCAGAATATGGCATTGAATGTGTGTAGTAGGTCTGGGTAGGAAATAACGTCCTGTTTTGGGGATATTTTTCCACAAAGTCACAAAACGGAGTTCAACTTTTACAAGACCAAGGAGGCAATACGATGCAACCCGCCGACTTGTGCGACCTGTTTTCCATTTTGGATCAGATCACCGACCATCGCGGGCGTCAGGGACAACGCCACACTTTTAATGCCATGCTGGCGGCTATTATTTGCGGAACACTTAGTGGAATTCGCAGTATGCGAATGATTGCGAAATGGGTTCGCCAACTTGAGCGAAGTACCTATCATTGGCTCGGCTTCAAACGAATTCCACCGTGTGCGAACACATACACAGATCTCCTCAAAAAGATTTGTCCAGAAGAATTTGAGCAGGCGATTCGCGAATGGATGTGCACTTTAGAAGGCGTCGAAATTGATAATGATTCTCTGTGTGCAACTTCCATTGAAGGCAATACGTTGTGCGGCAGTTTACAGACGCATCAACGCAATACTGTTCAGCCCACCGTTTGCATTTGATTCTGATTTAATACTTTAACTTTTGTGCGCAGTATTTTGCAGAGGTTTTGTCTACGAGCCTCTTTTAGATGGGGCTCATATGCGACAGCTGAATCTTATGAACTGCGCAGCATGAATCATCTCGTCACCAACAGTCAGTAGTCAGGCGAGAGCTCTCGTTTTATCTGGATTCGTGGGATTGCAGGCGGTTTATATGGTTGATCAGATCTTCCTCATCCGCCAGCCCACTGAAGTAAAAACACAGCATTTCATATGTTCGGAGTGTCGGTTTTTTACCTGTGATCAGACTAATCAATAAACAATCAATCATCTCACAGTAAGTCTGTATCTGAACCCCCTGTGGATCCTGACTGAACAAGTGACGACAGCCGAGTACATGCTTCAAAAAACGAAAGAACAATTCGATCTGCCAACGGTGCTGGTAAATCAGTGCGATGACTTCTGCTGGTACATCCAGCAGATTGGTGGCTACAACCAGGTCCTGGGTAGCACCTTCCCACCTCCGTCCTCCCCGTTTAGGATGAGGAGTAATTTTCACAGTAATCCGCCGCACCAGATGATCTTGGCATTTGGGTTCTCCGTGACTTGGGAGAACCCAAATACCCTGACTGATCTTCCAGTATGCCTGCTGCTTGGGCTTCTGCGGTTAATTTACGGGATTCCTGTTCTACAAAAATGTGATCCCCACGGATCCGACAGACATAGCTGCTGCCGGCATTAACAATCTCATTAAACAGGGCATATTTTTCATATGCCTGATCGAGAATGTAGCAACGATCTTTTTCCAGTACTCTGGACAGTACTGATTTTTCATACCGGTGGCATCTGTCAAATCCATGCGAACAGGAATTCCCCGTAGTATTTCAAAATGTGTATGCAACTGCCATCCCTTATCTTGTCGGGTTGAAAAACAGGCCTGAGTGATCTGAGGCAGTGTTTTGAGGAACGTACCATCTACGGCAGTCAGTGCCTGAGCCAGATCCTGCAGACGCCGATCCTGAGGCTCTTGGACAGGCAGTTTTTCAATTAATTCGCCCACGATTTCCCGCAGTAGCTCGGGATCAAACACGCGAACTGCCTCCGACAGAGATCTCAGAGAAGATCGTGGACAGTTGAGTTTTCTCTGAACTTTTTTGAGTTCACTGGCCTGCTGTAATCCACGTAGTGAAGTAACAATCGGGTTGAAGAGATAAAGCAACTGCAGCGCGCAATACTGATCGTAGAACAGTTGCCGATTACCGGCTTTGTCGCGTTCTGTACCCTCGGGACGCAAGCGTTTAAACAGCGGAAGACCCGATCCAGATACTTAAGACCGGTGATATCACTTGCTTCAATCTGATGAGGTCGTTTCTTAACCATGCTGATTCCTGTCGTTATGGCAGTATTTTATACTACTATGCGACAGTGCGCAAATATCGTGTCGAACAGTATTGGCATCAACGCGCAGTGCATCTCCTCGCTGCACTCGATCATCAAACCGGTTGCGTGCTGAGTCAGACGCGTGTTGATTGTAAAACGAATGAAGCGAAGGCTGTCTTTGATCTGTTCAAAACTCTTGTTTTGAAGGGAAAAGCGATCATTGGAGACGCCATGTGTTGCCAGCGAGATATTTGCGAAGAGACCGTTGATTCGGACGGTGATTACTTTTTCACTGTCAAGGAAAATCAGCCAACCTTGCTGAAAGAGATTCAACTCGCCTTCGCTGAAACCGAAGGCTTTTCCCCCCTGGCAACGACGCGAAATGGAAGCGGACGTAAAGAAGCTTCGACGCTTTGTAAGGGACATGGACGTGTTGAACATCGAAGACTAATCACGACGACGATGCTCAACGAGCATTTCGATTGGCCGGGCATGAAGCGGGCTTGCAAGATCATCCGAACGACAACGCATAAGCTACCGGTTGCAAGACGCGAAACGTCGACACACAAAAACCTCAAGCAGCAAGTCAAACGAGACGAAGTAAGATAAGGACCCAATCTTCGTCCGAATCTCCAAGCTACACATCGGACGAATCTTTCCATAACCAGCGCTACGTTTTTCAACCGGCAGGCGCTACGTTTTCTGACCGGTGTTTACAACTTAATACCTTATGAAGGGGCAATTCTGACGGAGAGCGGTCGAAGACAGACTCACCTTACGGTCCGTCGGCGTCGACTTCTCGAATTCTTCTTTTGCCAGTCGTTGGGAGTCACCTGGAAAACACTGGAGAAAGACGCCTTCCGACTGGAGCCTTGTGCTTCTGACAGACTGATTGATTATATCGATGACTTTTTGAATCATCCTGAATATGACCCGGGTGATGCTCCCATTCCACAAAAGGATGGATCGATTTGCAGGCTGCAGATTCGCTGAGATATCTCTCAGAAATTGGTGTTCTCGTCGACTCTGAAATTCTGATCCATCATATTTCATCCGAGGTCAGTGTGATCACGTTGGATACTTTTCAGGGGCGATGTGCGATTGGACATGATGTTGCAAGAGGGGTGCTTGTAAAGCCCTGCCACTAAGTTAATATCATCCCTGTTTTGATCTTGGCAGATCTTACTAATTAACCTAGGATTCAACACCCTTATTCCCTCTCTGGATGTATGGGGGATATGCATTGATTACACGGTTTTCGCTGCCTTTGTCGAAAGTTTTTAGACTAATCGACAGAACCAGTATTATTATCCAGTTGTGATCAAGCGGCAGCACTTCGCATGTCGATGCTAGAAGTGCTTGTCTTGTATGATTACGAGGGATACAGGATATAAAATCCATTGATTGCTTGAGGTCTATCTAAAGTCTTTCAAGCCGGCAGAATGCTGTAAAACTTTTTTTCGCTAAGATGTGTGATGAAACTGATTCGCTTGTTCATGATCGTTCTACTACTGCAACCCTGCCCGGTCTGCTGGGGACATGGATTTGCTGCGCAGGGAGAATCAGTTCAGCACGAATCCGGTGACTGCAAAGCTGTTTCCACAGCCTGTTTCTGTTGTGCTCGGTGGAATCAAAGACAGGGAGTCCAGCAGCAGTTGCCGCTGGATGAAGAACATGAATGTCCCTGTACGTGTCATGTTTCTGACGAAATATTTGCCTCTGTTGGGCCGGTAGTGCATCTGGAAAGTTGCACCCATCCGGTGACGTTGGTCGTTAATCTGGATCAGTCCTGCCGCTTCGTAACTCATCTGAATGACGTAGCGAATGACACTTCACAGGCGGCTGTAATACTCCCACTGCGCTTATAAATTTCTCTCGGGCTCGCTTGCCTACTGGCAGTAACGGTCACTAATTGTCCACAGCAATCTTGCTGACCGTCTCTTTGAATTCAATTCTGATTCAAATGATAACTGCTGCGCCTGTGTCTGTTTAAATCAGACTGCATTTCGCTGCTTCTGCGCGCAATTACAGGTCGAGCCCATTACCTCTTTTTGCAGATCAAAATCGCAGCATAATCAACAAACAGGTAAGGAAGTT
This sequence comes from Gimesia benthica, assembly GCF_009720525.1. Lineage (NCBI taxonomy): Bacteria > Pseudomonadati > Planctomycetota > Planctomycetia > Planctomycetales > Planctomycetaceae > Gimesia > Gimesia benthica. The sequence goes on along the minus strand of NZ_CP043930.1, from coordinate 6,425,588 downwards.
TATAATATGAAGTCTCACACTTTTTTAAAACTGTTCAAAAATAATGGTATTCGTCTGCTGGCCGCAGGCACTCTTCTGGTTTCCATGTCGAATGTTTCCCCGGCTCAAAATACGCCCCGGGTGGCATCATTGAGCAAGGCGGAAGCATCACGTGCTTCCGCAGCGGAACAGAATAAATACACGTTTATCATGTTCTGGAAAGACCAGGATACAACCACCAAAAGCATGTGGAGCACACTGCAGCAGAATCTGTCCGACAAAAACACAGCGTCCGTTGTGGCGGTTAACACCGGCGATCCCCAGGAACGCAAGATTGTTGAACAGTATGGAGTCTCACGCGCGCCCATGCCGCTTACGCTGGCAGTTGCTCCCAATGGGGCGGTCACCGGTTCCTATGTGAAACAGATCAACGCTGACTATATTCAGCAGGCATTCGTATCCCCCGCCAAATCCCGGTGCATGTTGAATCTGCAGAACCGTAGAATGGTGCTACTGTGTGTGAATGCCTCAAATAGTACAGGAATTCCCAATGGGGTTCAGAATTTCCAATCGATGCCCTGTTACAAAAACGCGGTTGAAGTAATTACCGTCTCACAATCTGAGCCGACCGAACGCGACTTTTTGAATGAACTGAGAGTGCCTGACTCACAAAACTCGTCTGTCATTTTTATGGCACCTCCTGGTGTGATGGTCGGGAAGTTCAACAATAGTGTGACCAGCCAGCAGCTGATTGCCGAGCTGAAAAAAGCTGGAAAAAGCTGCGGCGTGGAAGGCTGCAAACACTGTAAATAAACCATTGCATCATATACTTTAAGGAGGTCTCTCATGACAATGAGAACAATAATCTGGAAAGAAATGAAAGAGCGTCCTACGGCGCTGATCGCCAGCCTGCTGGCAATCATTTTGAGTGTGACAGCGCTGGTAGCGATCCGCAACGTTACAATTTTCTCAGAACAGGAGGTTGCTGGTAAACTTGACGAACTGGGAGCGAACGTACTGATTCTCCCCGAAGGCGTCACACTGCAGGATTATTATGCTGCAGACATGCACAAGGAAACCATCCCAGAAGAACACGTGGCTGAACTGGCACTGGCGGGACTGACCGGAGTGGAAGCGATTACCCCCAAACTCTGTGTCCCCACCAAACTGGACGACCGCAACGTGATTCTGACGGGCATCCTGCCACAGTCCGAAATACAGAAGATGAATGCCTGGTCGGGAGGCGGCATGCTATTCAAAAAGCATGAAGGTTGTAAAGCTAAGATTAACGTGGCTGATGAAAATCTGGACGCTCCAGACTCCCTGGCAGAACGCAGGGCTCTGCAACACCTGAATCAATCTGAAGTTTTGCTTGGTTCTGATTTTGCCGCCAGTAAGGGACTGAAAGAAGGGGACCAGCTCCAACTTCTGGGGGAAACGTTTGAGGTACTCAGCGTGCTTCCCTCGACGGGGACCGTCGATGACAGTCGGGTGTTCGCCCACCTGCATACTGTGCAACGGCTGTCAGGAACAGGACCGGTTGTGAATATTATTGAAGTTATGGGCTGCTGCGAAGACGTCGCTAACGGATTGGTAGGGGAGTTGCAGTCATTACTGCCCGGTACCAAGGTGGTGACGATCGCCAATGTGGTCGAAACTCAGGTTTCGATTAACCGGATGATGACAAATCTATCGTACCTGTTCCTTGCGATTCTGGTGGCCGTCGGTGGTGCGAGTATGGCGAGTGCAAGCTTTGCGAACGTCATAGAACGTCGTCGCGAAATCGGCACGCTGATGGCTCTGGGGGCCACGCCGAGATTCGTCACGCAGTTGTTCCTGGCAAAAGCGGCTCTGCTGGGCCTGGCCGGGGGGATTAGCGGTTATGTTTTGGGAAGTCTGATAGCAGTCTTTCTGGGACCTGTATTTGCGAGTGTAGCAGTGTTTCCAGTCCCGAGTCTGGCAATCGTTGCCTCTACGGTTGCGGTGCTGGTCACTCTGGCTGCCAGTTATTTTCCGGCGCGCCAGGCTTCCCGCCTCGATCCCTGTCTCTGTTTCAAGGAGGTATAACTAAATGTTAAAGTTAGAATCTGTTAAAAAAGTATATTGTAAGCAACAGCACGAAGTGGTCGCGCTAGACTCGACCTCTATTGAAATCGCGCAAGGTGAGTTCGCTGCGATCATCGGTCCCAGCGGGAGCGGAAAAACGACGCTGCTCTCCATGCTGGGGGCAATGTCGGCCCCTTCTGAAGGCCGCATTCTGCTCGACGACGTATCAATTTATGATTTGCCGATTGAGCAGCGCGCTGAAGTCAGACAGAATAAGATTGGATTTGTCTTCCAGACATTCAATCTGGTGCCTTATCTGACCGCGATTGAAAATGTTCAGGTCCCTATGATGCTGTCACAAAAGTTTAGAACAGAGCAACAGGAGCGGGCGGAGGAATTGCTGGGCACGGTTGGGCTGCAGGATAGACTGCATCATAAACCGAGTGAACTCAGTATTGGTCAGCAACAGCGCGTCGCACTGGCTCGCATGCTGGCCAACGACCCGTTGATCATCCTCGCTGATGAACCGACAGGGAACCTTGATCCGGAGACCCGTGATCAGGTTCTTGCTTTCCTGCGTCAATTCAATGAGGAAGGTCGCACGATCATCATGGTAACACATGATTTGTCTGCTGCGGAGTGTGCCCGCAGAACCTTACGTCTTTCTGAAGGTCGCATCCAGGCAGGTTCAGACCAGAATCTGTTGAAAACAGCTTAAAGAAAGACTTTTATTGGACGGTCTATCTCGAGCTCTCTCTTACAAAGAGAGGGCTCGAGAATCGGCCAACGAGAACATCTCAAAATTATACGTTGGGATGGATTATGAGATTAGAATTATCAGGTTCAGGAGAACTGTGATGCATGGAATGCCGGAAAAGTTAATTAAACTCAGCACCTTTGGATCGCATTCAGTCAGGTCAATCCGACTGATCCTAATTCCCACTCTGTATTCGACGAACTTACGGAAGTAACAGATACAGATTTAGAAGACTTAAGAATAAATACAGTATATATACGGAAACTCCTGAGTTGGAACGCCTGAGTGATTGAATGTTGCGCTAACAAACGACACTCAGGTGTTCCATGTAGTCTTTAGTGAAAAAACATCGACATTAAGAATCTCATCCAACAGAGAACGAAACATGAAAAAGAAGGTCAGTACCTGGAAAGAAGTAGCTGCAAATTCACATATAACAAAATATGTTGACCTTCCCCCCGTTTCTTGATCCATGCGGAATGCGAGAGAATTTGTTATCTTGTATTCAGAAAAAGGACCAGGTCTATGAAACAAAAACGCTACACAGAAGAACAAATCGCCTTTGCTTTACGCCAGGCTGAAGTAGGAATTCCGGTAGCTGAAGTGCCCCGCAAGATGGGGATTATCCATGACCACCATATCTCCTTCCTGGAGAACAGAAACCAGATGCTGTTGTACGTAAGCCACAAACACATCACCATTGATCGCTCCATCAACAACGAGGGGAGCCACTAAGCCGCTGGTTCGTAAACCGGCCAGGAATGTGGTTGTTTTCCAATGTCCGTGCGGCGTCCTGGCAATCAACCGCGTGCCTTTCAATGAACGTCCTCTGGGACGCGTCATATTTGTTTTTGCCCATGTTTCGTCGAGAAAAACGAACCGTTCCGGATCCAGTCCCTGCTGTCTGACTTTCCATTCAGCACGACGTTGTTGAACATCGGGGCGATCCTGCTCTGATGCGATCAGGACTTTTTTTTGAGAGTGAGCTTTAAACGTGTTAATGCGCGACACAATGTCTGACGACAGAGTGCTGTGCCAAGCTGATCCTTCAATTCCTGCAGAGTGATATCCGGTTTATTTGAGACTGCAGTTTGAATTCGATCTGCCAGTGAATGCCACTGGGGAACTCGTTTACGCCTGGTGGCAGGGCTGGTTTTTCCCTGATCTCGAAACTCTTGTTTGACCCGTCTAACCCACGATTCACTGCATTGAAATTGCAATGCAATCTCCCGGGTTGTTAAACCGGCTGCATACGCTTTCAGAACTTCGAGGCGGCGTTCTTTGGAATAAATCAACATGTGAAATCCTCCATGAAATGAGACTTCACCAGTCTACCAGACTTACCGCATTCGCGCTAGACTAAAATGTGACGCGCTCTAGATTCTAAATTATTGCCAACTTTCTCAGCGTTCGTGCCGATGATAAATTGAAGCAGGCAGTTCGGAATGGGCTTGACGTCAGCCCTGCCAGATCGTAGGATACACAGTAACTATGCAAATTCGTTGTAGAGCGTAGAGTAAGGTTGTAATCAGATGTTCCGTTTCACCATCCTCACCTTCATCACACTTCGTGTGACTTTTTGCCCGCTTTTTTGTGTGGCAAGTGGGGATATTGCGCGACCGGTCGCCTTCTCGCCAGCCCACACTTGTACGTGTGTTTCAAGTGAGAGTCGTTCATGCCCGGCGGGCTGTCCCTGCGATTCGCCATCTCCGTGTGAATCCGGCTGTGTTTGCCAGATCACGCCCGAACTGAACAGTCGGATCGTTTCCTCCGATCTTGCGTGGTCCCTCGACTTTGCGCCGGTGTGCTTCGGCACGCTGGACTTCTGCAGAGCCTGCGCATCTCGCTGCGAAGATCATCCGCACCGCTTCGGACTCGAAAGCGGACGTGACGTTCGTCTCGTCTTCGCATCTCTCTCGCTATAGGCCGCTGCTGGCCTGCGCTCGCTGACCAGCGAACTCTGCTACCAATTACATTTGTAATTACGCGTTGAGTTCAGATTTCTGGTTCGCCTGCGCTCCTTGGTAAGCACTTGGATTGCGCTTCGCCTTCCGTGCTTTTCCCATCTTCACCCAGCAGGAGGTACTATCGTGAATCATTCAGTCATCCATACGCCAGAGACGAGCCTAGGTCTATCATCCCCAGAGTCGGACGTGAATAATAGTCCTGGTAAGTCTCCCGGCACCACTACGAAGCCGCGTGGCAAGATTCGGCGGATTATATCGCTGGTCCTCGGCGGCATCGGGCCAACCTTGGTTCTCATTGGCTTTGCAGCGGTATTCTATTTTGGCCACCGCAACGATTGGAAAATCCCTAAGTTCGCCGCATTGACTGGCTCTGCGGAGGCTGTTCGGACTGATTGGTGCGAAGAGCACTCGGTCCCGGAATCGATTTGTGTCCAGTGTGATCCAACACTGATGCCCAAAGGACCAGACTACAGATGGTGCCCAGAGCACGGCGTTCATAACTGCCCGCTCCATCATCCTGACGTTGCCCAACTGAAAGAAACGCCAACTGTTCTGGCAAGTGACTTGGAGCGGGCGGCACGGGCACTCGCCATTGCTCCGCGAAAGGAAAACAACAGCGCCTGCGCGGTTTACGAGACGCGCATCCAGTTCGCTTCGGTCGAGTCCGTGAAGCAAGCTGGTGTCGATGTGGAATTGGTTGAGCGACATCCGATTGTGGAATCCATTTCCGGCAGCGGCGAGATTGTCTACGACCCGACTCGACTAGCGAGTTTGGCTTCTCGATTGCCCGGCAGCGTGTGGATGGTCCAAAAGAACGTCGGAGACAAAGTTGCCAAGGGCGAACTTCTCGCGGTCATCGATGCCCCTGAAGTCGGCAATCTGAAATCGAATCTACTGCGTTCGCTCGCCGAAGAGAAGTTGCAACAACAGAACGTATCGAGACTCACCCAGGCTCGTGAAGTGATTGCTGGATCGTTGATCCTCGATGCAGAGGCCGCGTTGGCCAAAGCCCAGGCCGATGTCCTGAATGCCGAGCAATCACTGCGAAATCTTGGCTTACCAGTGCAGGTCGATTCTTTGCGAAGCATGTCTGACCGGCAGGTTCTGGACAGCCTGCGGTTGCTCGGAATTCCCGATGAGATTCGATCACAGCTTGACAGTCTGACAGCAACCACCAACTTACTGCCAATCGTTTCACCGATTGATGGTGCTATTTCCAAGAGAACCGTAGCGCCGGGTGAAGTCGTTGATCCGACACGAATTCTATTTCAAGTCGCCGATACGCGACAGATGTGGCTCACTCTGAGCGTTCCGCTGGAGAGCATGGACCAGCTTGCTGTCGGTCAAAGCGTCCGATTTCAAGCAGACGGCAGCCGACACGAAGTCCAAGGCCAACTGGACTGGATCAGTACAGCCGCAGACAAGCAGACTCGCATGGTGCAAATTCGAGCCGTGCTTCCCAATTCCGATGGCCATTTGCGAAGTGAGACATTTGGCAGAGGGCAGGTCATCTTGCGAAACGAACCTGATGCCATCGTGATCCCAAAGGGGTCGTCACACTGGGAGGGCTGTTGTCAGGTCGTGTTCGTCCGCGACAAGAGTTATTTCGACAGTCCCGAAAGCTTCAAAGTATTCCACGTTCGCTCAGTGCGTTTGGGGGCGACCAACGGCAACTACACAGAAGTGATCTCTGGTGTTCTTCCGGGCGAGGTGATTGCCACTGTGGGCAGCGACGTGTTGCGAGCGCAGTTACTAAAAAACAATCTCGGTGCAGGCTGTGACTGCGTCGCTGAATAAGGAGCGCATGGATGCTTAATTGGCTCATTGATTTCTCGCTACGCCATCGTGCGTTAGTGATATTGGCGGCAGGTCTGTTCGCTGTCGTTGGTGCGTTTTCGCTTCAGCAACTCGACATCGACGCCTTCCCGGACACGACCCCGGTGCAAATCCAAATAAACACCGTTGCGCCGTCGCTGGCGTCGGAGGAGATCGAACGACAGATTACCTTCCCAGTCGAGCAGGCGATTAGCGGTTTGCCGGGACTCAATCAACTGCGATCTATTTCCAAGTTTGGATTGTCACAGGTCGTAGTCATTTTCGACGATGGCATCGACATCTACTTCGCTCGACAACTGATCAACGAACGGCTTTCAACAGTCGAACTGCCTGCCGGGATCAGCCGACCGCAGATGGGACCAGTGTCAACCGGATTGGGTGAAGTCTTCCACTACGTCTTGGTGTACGACGGCGTTGACTTCTCGAAAGTCTCGAAGGAGGAGCGTGTCAAGCGGTTGACCGAGTTACGAACGATTCACGATTGGGTCGTCAAGCCTCAATTGCGATCAGTGCGAGGGGTCGCCGAAGTCAACAGTTGGGGTGGTTACGAAAAGCAGTATCAAGTGCGGCTCGATCCCGAGCGGCTATTCAAGTATGGACTGACGTTTGAACAGGTCTCAGACGCGCTCCAAACCAACAACGAAAACGTCGGCGGCGGAACGATTACCGATGGCAGCGAAATGTTGCTCGTTCATGGCGTGGGACGAACGGTCAACATCGAAGAGATCAAAGACATTGTGATCACGTCCGAAGATGGCGTGCCGATCCGCGTCCGCGATGTCGCTGACGTGCAGATCGGCCACGAAATTCGTCGCGGAGCAGTCACCGCCAACGGTCGCGGCGAAGCGGTGCTGGGGCTGGGTTTCATGCTGATGGGCGAAAACAGTCACGACGTCACGTGGTCGATCAAGGAAAAAATCCAGAGCATTCAAGAAACGTTGCCGGCCGGCGTAAAGATTCAAACCGTCTACGACCGCACCGAGTTGATTGATCACGTCATTCACACCGTCCAGAAAAACCTGTTCGAGGGCGGACTGTTGGTGGTCGCGGTACTGTTCATCTTTCTCGGCAATCTGAGGGCCGGACTGATCGTGGCGATGGCGATTCCCCTATCGATGCTGTTTGCCTTCTCCGGGATGCTGAAATTCGGGATCGCTGCCAGCCTGCTGAGTTTGGGTGCGATTGATTTCGGTTTGGTCGTTGATAGCTCGGTCGTAATGATTGAGAATTGCGTGCGACATTTGGCTCACAATCGAGACGGGCGCAGTCGTTTGCAGATCATTCGCGACGCAGCGGTCGAGGTTCGCAAACCGACGATGTTCGGCGAACTGATCATCATGATCGTCTATCTGCCGATCCTGACGCTCGAAGGCATCGAAGGAAAACTGTTTCGACCGATGGCCATGACCGTCATCATGGCTCTTGCCGGCTCGATGGTTCTGTCGCTGACTCTCATGCCTGTCTTGGCTAGCCTGTTTCTCCCAAAAAACATCCAAGAAAAAGAACCGCTGCTGATCCGCGTACTCAAGCGGCTCTACGCACCCGTACTGCGGTTTACGATGCATCACAAGGCGTTCGTGATCGGGTCGGCCCTGCTCTTGCTCGTCAGTGTTTTCGGCCTCGTTGCTCCCAATCTTGGTTCGGAGTTCGTGCCTCGGCTTTCCGAAGGTGCCATCACAATAAACGTGGTGCGACTGGCCGGAACCACGATGGAGGAATCCATTCGCTACAACACGAAGATGGAGCAAGTGTTGTTGGAAAAGTTTCCGGATGAGATCGCACAGGTATGGAGTCGTATCGGGACAGCGGAAGTCGCAACCGACCCAATGGGTACCGAGCTGACCGATCTGTTTCTCACACTTCATCCGCGCGAAAGATGGATGCGGGCGGAGACGCAGGAAGAACTGACGAAGCTTGTGCAGGAAGAACTGCGTGACCTGCCCGGTCCACGACTGGCCATGTCACAACCAATCGAGATGCGGATGAATGAGATGATCTCGGGCGTCCGCTCCGATGTCGCTGCCATTCTGTACGGGGATGACCTTGACCTAATGGTCGCCAAAGCATCGGAAGTCGAGCGGGCCTTGCAGTCCATTCCCGGTGCCGAGGACGTCAAAGTCGAACAAGTTTCCGGCCAGCCGGTGCTCCAAATTCGAGTGAAGCAGGATGAAATTGCTCGTTACGGAATAACGGCCAGTACGATCATGAACCTCGTTCGCGCACTCGGAACCCATAATGTCGGGGAAGTTTACGAGGGTCAATTGCGATTTCCGCTTATTATTCGACTGCCGGAGAAAGCTCGTGCCGATCCCGACGCGATCCGTCAGATTCTCGTTGCGACGCCATCGGGTGAGCGAATCCCGCTATCACGATTGGCGACCATCGAAAAGGTCGAAGGGCCGAATACGATCAAACGGGATTGGTACCAGCGGCGGATTACGATCGAAGCCAACGTGCGTGGCCGCGATCTTGGCAGCTTCGTCGCCGAGGCACAGCGTGTCGTTGATGAAAAGGTGCAGCTACCGGCGGGACGATATCGCATCGATTGGGGTGGGCAATTCGAGAATCTACAACGCGCTCAAACGCGGTTGATGATTGTCGTGCCGGTTGCACTGTTGATGATTCTATCGCTGCTCTACATGACGTATCGCAATTGGGTTGACTCGTTTCGAGTCTTCACCGGCGTTCCATTTGCATGGATTGGCGGCATTTTGGCGCTGTGGATTCGTGACATGCCGTTTTCCATTTCGGCTGCGGTCGGATTCATCGCGCTGTCCGGCGTCGCAGTACTGGACGACATGTTGCTTGTTTCAACGATTCGACTACTTCGCCGGCGCGGACGTTCGCTTGACGAAGCAGTCGAAGAAGCAGCCATGACTCGGTTGCGACCGATTCTGATGACAACTCTAGTCGCCAGTCTCGGGTTCGTGCCAATGGCCTTCAGCACCGGAATGGGCGCGGAGGTCCAGAGACCGCTGGCAACAGTTGTGATTGGTGGCGTCTGTAGCGCGATGATCATGAGCTTGCTTGTTCTACGCGTGCTCTATGTCGTGTTCAACCTGCCGGTGGAGAGTCTGCATAAGAATGATGATAGAGGAGACGATGACGGTCATCGTCTTGAACCAGACGAACCGATTGAGCCGGAACTCAGGCATACCCCTGAACCGGCATCGATCTAACTTCAGTTCGGCGATGCCGAAGGAGAATCTGATGAAGTGGATGTTTCGGACGCGCAGCCTTTGGATTGGGTTGACGACGATGTTTGCGCTGCTTTCACTGAGCGTGGTCATGTTGAGTGGTTGCGGCAAGGGTGAGGCGATGAAGAAAGATCCCGCCGGGGCAGCGGCGGTGACCAATATCGATCACAGTCACGGGGGTTGGTGGTGCGTCGAGCACGGCGTGCCCGAAGAAGAGTGTGCCCAGTGCGACAAATCGTTGGTTGCAAAATTCAAGGAGGCCGGTGACTGGTGCGAAGAACATGATCGCCCCGAATCGCAATGCTTCATTTGCAGCCCCGCACGAGTCCACAAATTCGTCGCTCGCTACGAGGCCAAGACCGGCCACAAACCGCCCAAACCGGAAGAATAGGAATGTCTCGACCGAGTGATCATTCATTGCGCCAGCTACTGAAACGAACGGGCGGCGCGCTGCTGGTCCAACCGGGCTGCATGTGTGGCTGCTCCGCACCGACGACCTGTCTCTCGCCAGGCTGCGGAAGCGACTGTTTCCACGATGTTGTGGCGAAACTGGATTTACGGTCACGCACCGATGATGACCAAGAAACAAACTTCTTTCCCAAACAAAGAACGCAGTGATTGTCCTTGTGGCTGGGGCTTGAGTACGTGTTTCGCCAGCCTGTGAAACCGTGCGTCCCCAGCCACACTCTTATCCGAACGCCCTAACCCCAACGCTTAAACGAAAGGAGAGTTCCATGTAGCACATTCTATATCACCCCGTAGTCTGTCGTTTTTTCCATCAAGTGTTTCCCGAAAATGGAGTCTCAATATGTATCGTTTGTTAACTTGTGTCGCGCTGGCCTTGGCCGTTTATTCAACGAGTTCCTTGTGGGCGGCTGACGACACTGTAAGTGCCAACACCATAAAAACGACTATCACCTTGCAGGTGCTGACGTGCGAAGGCTGCGCCAAGAATATTGCCGCAGAATTGTCCGAAGTGCCCGGAGTGGGCGGTGTCAAGACGGACGTGAAGTCCAAGACTGCAACCGTCACTCCCAAGGTCAATGCGATACTCTCGCCGCTGCAACTGTGGGAAGCCGTTGAGAAGGCCGGTAAAACACCAGTCAAGCTTACAGGCCCCAGTGGAACCTTTACATCTAAACCGAAGATGTGATACGCAACATGTGTTAATGCGATGCCGCCAATGCCGGAATCATTCCGACTTGGCGGTATTCTTTACAGGAAAGCGAGTCACATGTCAGGCTCCAGAAAACGTGGACGGCCTATTGTATACAAGCTTGAAGATCGTCGGCGATTGGCGGAACTAATTCGCTAGTACAGCGTACGCGGAGCGCGTGAAATGTCGGCGAACACTACCTGTGTTGCCACATTGCTAAAGATCGCTGTCGAGTTTGGAATCGAATTGAAGAAGGGACGACGACCGCGCCGTGCAGCTTGAGGGCCAGCCAGAAATATCAGGACAAGTAAGCGGCATAGGGGAATGATGGAAATCGATGGAATGTGAACTATGAAAGAATACCGTTTCCGAGTTGCCAACCTGGATTGTGAGAATGACGCTGCGCGTTTGCGTCGGTCGCTCGCATCTCAGTCGGATGTCGAGTTGCTTCAAATCCTGGCTTCTTCGGGAACCGTTCGTATTCGAGCCGAGGAACAGAAAGTCTCGCAAGATGACCTCGAAGGCCAGCTTCGTGAGTTTGGTTTCCCCGTTCAGAAACGGGGTGAAACCGCTGAACCGCAGCCGTTCTGGAAAGACCCGAAGGTTCTTTCCTCGCTAATCTCAGGCGTGCTGCTGCTTGTCGGTTGGTTGCTCGGTTACGCCCTTCCTGATTGGCTGCCGCTGACGCTGTATACGCTCAGTGTTCTGGTCGGCGGATACTATTTCGGTCGCGAAGCAATTGAAGAAGTGCTCTTCGAGCGGCGGATTGACATTGAGCTGCTGATGACGGTCGCCGCCATTGCGGCCTACGTGCTCGGCCAACCTGCCGAAGCGGCGATGCTGGTGTTTCTGTATTCGATCAGCGAGGCGCTCGAAGGATACACGGAATCGAAGACACGGTCGGCGGTTCGAGCGCTGATGGACTTGGCGCCCAAGACCGCCTTGCTGCTTATCGATGGAAAAGAACGCGAGATTCCTGTCGAAGACCTGCGAGTCGGCGACATGTTTCTCGTCAGGCCGGGGCAGGCAGTGGCGACTGACGGCGAGGTGGCTGCTGGTCGCTCAAGCCTTAATCAGGCTCCTGTGACCGGTGAGAGCCTTCCGGTCGAGAAGCAACCCGGCGAGACGGTTTTTGCAGGCAGCATAAATGGTGAAGGCTCTCTGGAGGTAAGGGCGACGAAGGCGTTTGCCGAGAACACGATTTCACGCATCATCCAGATGGTCGAAGAGGCTCAGGAACGCAAGGGGGAAAGCCAGCGGTTCATCGAGCGATTTGGCTTCTGGTACAGCCCCGCCGTTCTACTGATTGGCTTCCTGCTTGCGGTTATTCCGGCCTTGTGGTTTTCCACATCCGGGACAGACTGGACGATCCGTGCCACGGTGTTCATTGTCGCGGCGGCTCCGTGTGCCCTAGTTATTTCTATCCCGGTGACACTTGTCGCCTCGCTCGGCACGGGGGCGCGGAATGGGGTGCTGATCAAAGGGGGCATATACGTCGAGCAACTGGCGCGTATCAGGGTTGTAGCCCTGGACAAGACGGGCACGATCACCCGAGGTCAACCGGAGGTCACGGAGGTCATTTTGGCCGAACAGGATGAGTCGATTCCCCCCCGTCAGGAGATCCTCGCTGTGGCGGCAGGCATTGAACGGCTGAGCCAACACCCATTAGCGCGAGCCATCCAGAGCTACGTTGAGGCGGAAGGAGTCGACCCCGCTGAAATTGCAGCGTTCAATTCTCTGACCGGTGCGGGGGCTTCGGCGACCTTCAATGGAACAACGCTGCACATCGGCAAGCCAAGTTTGTTCGAAGATCAGCTTGGTATTAGTCTTGATCCGCTTTGGGAGCAGATAGTCCGCCTCCAGGCCGAAGGCCAGACGGTTGTGGTTTTCGGAGACGACCGCATCCCGTGGGGGCTGTTCGCCATCCGCGACAATATCCGCCCAAAAGCCCGTCAGGCCATTGATGACTTGCGCAGGACTGGAGTAGAGAAAGTGGTCATGCTCACCGGTGACAACGAGCGCACGGCCCAGGCGATTGCCAAAGAGGCCGGCATCGACGACTGCTATGCCGACCTAAAGCCGGAGGACAAGGTCGCAAAGGTGCGTGAACTCGCCCGAAGCCTCGGACATGTCGTGATGGTAGGAGACGGAGTCAATGACGCCCCGGCGCTGGCTGAAGCCACGGTCGGCGTGGCAATGGGGGCGGCTGGCACCGATGTGGCTTTGGAAACAGCGGACGTGGCACTGATGGCCGACGACCTGGAGAAGCTGGTTTACGCCCTACACTTGGCCCGCCGTAACCAGCGGGTCGTTCGACAGAACCTCGTCTTGTCGGGGCTGGTGATCAGTGTGCTGGTTGTCGGGGCGGTGGCCGGTTGGTTCTCGCTCCCGATCGCCGTGCTTGGACATGAACTCAGTGAGTTTCTGGTAATCGGCAACGGTCTACGGATGCTAAGGGACTGAGAAAGCGGATGAGAATGAGCGATGTACGCTGCGTTTTTGCCTGACAGGAATACATCATGCGAACAATCATAATCAACGCACTGCCAGTTGCGATATTTATGCTGCTTGCGAGCTGCGGTCCGGAGACAGGAACGCAGGAGGGGCATTCTGTGGGTCACGAGGCCGTGATTGTGTTGACCGATGCGATTTATGAAGAGCACGTGTTGCGTAGCAATGAGCCAGTGCTGGTTGACTTTTGGGCGGCTTGGTGCCAGCCGTGTCTGGAGATGAAACCTATCATCCGGGAACTGGCGGAAGAGTACGATGGACGGGTCAAGATTGGACAAATGAATGTAAAGGACAATCCATTCACGACCGCGAAATACGAGATCGAGGCGATACCGGCACTCCTGCTCTTTCAGGACGGAAAACTCTTCAGGCGAATCAATGGCAGCAAAACGAAAGACGAGTTGGTTCGCCTACTGGAATCGGTACTCGTGCCAGCGGATCGAACCGCTGTTGAAAAATAGCGACGAGGCGGTTACTCGTCATACCCGTGGAGACCAGGACTTGGATCTGGTCTGAACGACAGCGGTGTTCGACAGAAATAATGTTCATCCTACGCCATTTCATATTTCTCCGATCAAATAGATTCTCAGCCACGGGAAAGTGATGATTGGAATCGGTGGTGACGACAAACTGGCGTTTGACCTTGGAAATCAGGCCTTCTTCACGCATGGTCCGCCGCACCGATTCGAGGCAGCATCGCAGGTTTTGTTCCAGGATGTCTTCAAGAACTTTGCGATAACAGTAGACGGAGTCGCTATCACGATACGCCTCGTGGATCTGTTCGCGGTGCTTTTCGATCCAGGCGTACTTTAGTTGCGATCCATTGTACTGCTCAACGTCAAAATATCTTTTTCTCCAGGTGACTGGTCGTTGTTGCCTTAGGACGCTGTACGGCTAGGGTTTGTTTTGTGCCAAGGGACGGTGATTGGACACGCAATGGAGCCGACAGAGGTCTCTTGTCTCATGGCCATGAGACGGATTGACGGGAGCCTGGAACCGCACGCAGGCCCCAACTGTTCAACACGCGATTTGCGCATTGCCCGCGCAGAGAATCACAACGTCAACCGCGCCAAGAGAACTCAACACTGGAACGCAGTCACGGGTGGTGGGGCGTGCGAAGAGGCGTCCGCCAGATTGTTGGCCACAGGCAATTCGGTCGCATCAGCCCAGGCAAAGAGCAGATCGTTTTGCGTCAGCCGTTGCTCTGACGTGTCAACAGATGCAACGATTGTCGTCGCCCGGTGGTACTCGCATGCTGGACATTCGCAAGGGGTGCAGTCTTTCGCATCGCCGCAGCACGCGTCGTCGTGGGTCGAAATGCCGCACTGGCAGAACGCACTGGGCACCCACGCCAGCGGCGCAGCGATCAGGACCAGCAAAGCTGCCGTCAAAGAGAATGCAGCTCGGAATTTACTCGCGGAACTGGTCATACTCCAAATAGTCTCCCATACGCCCGGCTGACGCGTCAAGGGCTGAGGCGGCTTAGCCGAGACCGTCAGACCGACGAAACAGGGGCCGGGCGGTGCATCAGGAAAATGTCCCGAAACAACGAGGAAGAGATCAGTAACAATCTCCGCGTAAACTATATATCTACAATTCATCCTTCTCGTTATGGCCTCCTGGGTGGTGCCTTTCGCTTGATGCTCAAGAAACGCAATCATCCGCATGCGGCAGGAACTCAATGCTTCCAGTGACGACATCGTAAATCGCACCGATGATCGCAACTCGACCTTCCTGATGAAGAGTGCTGATCAACTGACTTCGCAACAGAGCCGCTTCGGCCATAGCGCGGACCTGGCGACCGAGGTCACGGGTCAGGCGCTGGCCGCTACGGAACCGCTCATTGCCGTCACGGAGTATTTGCAGTACTTTCCGAGGAGTGAGAGTACATTGAAGCACTCGGGTGGAAAAGTCCACGTACTGAATCTGATCCCTAAACTGATACTTATTCTTGAACCCTATTAAGCTCACCTGCACGCCTCGCGCCGGTGCTGTCTCCTCGGAGAAATCTCGCAAGAGATCGAGTATATCCGGGTCTATGTAGTCCGTGTTCTGAGCGTTGAACAGCACCTGGCCTTCGCGCGGCACTGCATCAAGGACTTTCAACAAGGCGGCCCGATTGAGAAAGCTTACCTGGTTGGCGAGCTCGATGTGCAGGACGTCGCAGCCCACGTGCTTCTCAACAAAGCGACGGATCGGGCGGCGCAGGTTGCTGTTGAGAATGAAGCCAAGGCTAACCGCTAATCCGATCAGAACCCCGACCAGCAAATCGGTTAGAACGATGGCCGCTACCGTCAGAGCGAAGGGGATGAACTGATAGCGGCCTTCATCCCACATCCGCTTTATCAACTTTGGACTGGCGAGTTTGAAGCCCGTAACCAGCAAGACAGCGGAATCATGTTCAGCCACATCGGAAACAACATGACGCTCACGAGAAGTAGTGCCCCATGCACGATTGTGGCCAGCTTTGTCTGACCTCCGGCATGGACATTGACGGAGCCACGGATGACGACAGACGTGATGGGAATTCCGCCGATCAAACCCGCGACCGTGTTGCCGATACCCTGATCCAGCAGTTCGCGGCTCGGAGGGGATCTGCGTTGTTGCGGGTCGAGCTTATCGACCGCCTCGAGGTTCAACAGCGCCTCCAACGACGCCACGATGGCGATGGTTAATCCGGCCATAGCTTAATGCCGTACTCCTCATTGGATGTCAACATGTCTGGAATCGGAATTCTTCGTTCACTTGGCTCGATAGGTCAAGAGTCGCAGGGCGTTAAAAACCACAAGCAGCGTTGAACCTTCGTGGAACAGGACTGCGGCGCCCATTTGCAGTCCGAGGATTGTCGCGGGGATCAGGAACGCCACCATACCAAGACTGAACCACAGGTTCTGTCGAATGATTCGGCTTGTTTGACGGCTCAACCCGACCGCGAAGGGGAGGTGATTCAGGTCGTCCGCCATCAACGCGACATCCGCAGTTTCCAGAGCAATGTCCGAACCGGCCGCACCCATTGCGATGCCAACCGTCGCATTTGCCATTGCGGGCGCATCGTTTACGCCGTCGCCGACCATCGCCACGCCCTCTTGCTTGCTGAGCTTCTTGATCGCCTCGACTTTGTCGTCCGGCATCAAGTCCCCCCAGGCTTCGTCGATTCCAACTTCATTGGCGACGGCATCGGCGACCTGTTGATTGTCGCCAGAAAGTATGATCATCCGCTGGATGCCAAGCTCTCGCAGGCGGGCAATCACGTTCTTGGCCGCTTCTCGCGGCGTATCCATCAGACCCAAAACACCAAGGTAGGTATCACCGCGACGCACGATCATCGTCGTGCGGCCGTCAGCTTCCAGTGCTTCGACTCGCTCCCGCAGCTCTTCAGGAAGCGGCGGTCCATCAACTTCTCCAAACAAGTCGTCTTTGCCAATGTACACCGCCTCGCCGTTGATGTTGGCTTTGACGCCACGCCCCGTGATGGATTGTAAATCGTGGGCCTGAATCACCGATTCGCTGTCGAGGCGTTCGCGTCCACCACGTACGACCGCGGCGGCAAGGGGATGGTCACTGAGTTCTTCCACGGCGATGGCAACCTGCAACAACTCATCCTCGGCGACGCCATCTGAACTCACAACGTTGGTTAGCCATGGCTTGCCTTCGGTCAACGTGCCGGTCTTGTCGAAGGCGATGGCGTGGAGCCTTCCCAGATTCTCCAGCGGACCACCGCCTTTGACGAGCACTCCGCCCCGAGCCGCGCGCGAGATGCCGCTGAGAACCGCGCTTGGGGTCGAAATTGCCAGAGCGCAGGGACTAGCCGCCACCAACACCGCCATCGCGCGATAGAAAGATTTGGTGAATGGCTCGTCGATTATTGTCCAGGCGAATAATAGCAAGACAACCAACGTCAATGCTGCCGGAACGAAGTAACGCTCGAATTTGTCGGTGAACAGTTGCGTGGGCGACTTTTGGGTCTCGGCCTCATTCACCATTTGTACGACGCGGGCCAGCGTGGATTCACCGGCGATCTTGGTCACCTGAATCTCCAGAGCGCCACTTCCATTGATGGTGCCGGCGAAGGCGCGATATCGGGCGTCGAGCCGGTCGGCATTCTCCGTCGCCTCTTGCAGATTATCGACGGCCTGTTTATCCACAGGGACGCTCTCGCCGGTAATCGGGGCCTGATTGACGCTGCTCTGCCCCTTGACGACAAATCCGTCGACGGGAATACGTTCATTGGGTTTGACAATCACTACGTCCCCGACCTGGAGTTGCTCCACGGGTAATTCTTGGGTGCTGCCTTCACGGCGGACCAGTGCGGTTTGAGGAGCAAGTTCGGCGAGGGCTTCAATGGCCCTCTTAGCCCGGCCCATGGCATAATGTTCGAGTGAGTGACCGAGGCTGAAGAGAAATAGCAGCAAAGCGCCCTCAAACCATTCTCCGAGCGTAGCCGCGCCGATGGCCGCCACCAGCATCAGGAAGTCGATCTCAAAACGGCCAGCACGAATATTCTCAATTGCTTCGCGAAACGTAAAAAAGCCGCCGAAGAAGTAAGCGGCCAAGAATAGGCTCCACGGTGCCCATTGATTCACAGCAGCGAACGATAGCAGCCATCCGATGAGCAGCAGCCCGCCGCAAAGCGCGGCAAATCCCAACTCCGTTCTTTCACCCAATAGGCCATCATGTTCGTGATCGTGTTCTTTCGCGACAGGTCGGTCATCGGCTTCCGTTAGTTCGCCGTGTGTCGCCTTCTGTACTCTCTTTTCAACAGTTTGCACACCGATTTTCGCTACCGCGATTCGGATGGCCTCTTCGTCGGTAGATCGGCGGTCAAACTCAATGCGCAGCACGCCGGCCGGGGAGACCGCGGCTTCCAGCACGCCTTGGATTTGATTCGCCCGTGCCTCGGCCGTGCGAGCCTGACGGGCATGCATCGGTTTTGAATTGAGCAAAAAGTGTCCGAACCGCTGGTCAAGATCTGCTCCTGCCCGTTTGGCCAGCGCCCGCACCTCGCCGAGGGAAATGCGGTTGGGATCAAAATGGATACAGATTTGATCCTGCCCCATGCCGATCGTGTTTTTGACATGTGCGGTCTCAATTCCTTCTTTTGCTGTCAGCAATTCTGTTAGGCGCAGGACGCACGCGTCACGGGCATCTGGAATTACCGGTAGGACCAGACCAATCTCAATCAGCGTCTTTGCACTCATCCTAGTTTCCACACCGGTTTTGTCCTTCAGGCTGGGTTGAAGAAGTTGTCGGACCCAATCCACGCCATCGCACGTATACTATCACGAATGTACAAAAAGGGCAAGGTATGATTAGGCCGCCCCTCGTTGCTCGCGGCTATTGCCGTCCGCATTGGGAGCGTCTTGCCTTATAATACATGTTTGTCGCGGACGAGGGCGCGCGTGATGGAATCTTGCACGCAGCGTTTCCCAATCCAGAATAAGTGCCCCACCTGTCACTTCATGTTGCTTCTTCCAATTCATCAGCAATGCCAGGCAGGCGTGATCGATGTAGCTTAGCCCCTTGAAATCGACGTGCAGGACGACGCCAGGCGGGACCGCCTCGAGTGCCGCCGCCCACTTCGGCAGAAGGATGAACGTCGCGGAACCTTCCATTGTCAAGTTATCAATTGTGTTACTTGCAGTGCCTTTTTCGTTGATTGGCTCTTTCTTGCTGATCTATATGCTTGGCTATAACATGAGCGTTGCCGTGTGGGTTGGCATCATTGCGCTTGCGGGTGTCGATGCAGAAACCGGAGTCGTGATGTTGTTGTACTTAGATGTGGCATACCACAAATGGAAAGACGAAGGGCGGATACATAGATTTGACGACACTGAACACGCAGTCATGGAAGGCGCGGTGTAGCGCGTGCGACCAAATGCGACCAAATGCGACCAAATGCGACCAAATGCGACCAAAGATGATGACGGTTATGGCGATCTTGATGGGATTGTTGCCGATCATGTGGTCCACAGGCTCAGGCGCCGACGTCATGAAACGTATTGCCGCCCCGATGGTCGGTGGGGTCGTGACGTCATTTGTGTTAGAGCTGCTGATCTATCCTGCCATTTACGCCATCTGGGAATCGTGGACAGATCTGCGAGACATCGATCACACTGCGGAAAAAGGTTGAATCAGGCACAACGTTGCTTTATGAGTCGTGCCGCTGGCTGTTCTCGAACCGCAATGGTCGCTGGATGCGCACTTTGCAAGCCCATTACGTACAGCAGCTTTCGCGAAAGCTGCTCATTTGCAGTCGATTCAGCGTTGCGCTTCAAAATACCCCAGTACGGTATGTGACTTGCAGCTACATCGACGAGAAGCGAGGAACATCGACTGATTCTGAAGTTTGCTCTGCGTCGACGCGCGGAGTTTCGTTATCTCCCATGAACAAGGAAAAACGCTATGAAGACCAATACTATTTTTCGATCACGGTTCAGCATCTGTGCAGGCGCTGGAGGCATTCTCCTCTCACTGCTTGCTGTCTCGTTGCAATCGCCTGCACTTGGGCAGAACAACTCGAAAGCAGGTGGCCAGAACGACAAGAAAATGTCGATGGAATGCCCCATGATGACTGGCCTGAAGGGAATCAGTTTGACCGCTGACAGTCCGCCGTTGCTGATGGCTAGAGCGAGTGAGTTGAAATTGACAGATGAGCAACAGCAGAAACTGAGAGCTATTACCCAGGAAGCTCAGAGTAAGGCAGCGGAAGTGTTAACCGAAGATCAGCGGTCAATGCTTGGCAAGTCGTCTGGCAAGGCAATGTCAATGATGGAGATCGCAATGATGAGAGCCAAGAAGATGGACGATAGTGAATCTGGCATGATGTGCCCCATGTGCAAGAAGAAGATGGAAGGCATGATGAAAGGAAAGATGAAGAAAAATACGAAGGAGCCGAATGGCAAGACAAAAACACAGTAGCCGTGTCGCGTCAGGCAAAGCACCACTGCCACTTTTCACCGCAGCAGTGTAGCGACGAGTTGGCAGTGCGTTTGTTTACATACCGTCCTTGGGTGGCCGAAAGACTGTGCGGACTCTCTTTGGCGGGCGAAGTGGCTAATTAGTGACTATTCTAAACCGGAAAAACTGTGATGAAAACTAAGAAAGAGATCATCTTAATCACGGGAAGTAGCGGGCGGCTTGGATCGGCGACGGTTAAGCGGCTTGCTGAGCGTTTCCAGGTGATCGGATTTGACCGTGCAGGTGATCCGCATCCGCCGACGGAGGCGGAATACGTCTGTGTTGACCTGACGAACGATGAGAGTATCGACGCAGGAATACATCGCGTTCGTGAAGGATACGGAACAAAAATTGCGTCGGTCGTACACTAATACTATGCTGCGTACTACGACTTCTCGGGAGATCCGAGTCCGAAGTATGAAGAAGTCACAGTTCGCGGAACGGAGAGACTGCTTCGTGCATTGCGTGAGTTTGAAGTGGACCAATTCATCTTCTCCAGCACGATGTTGGTTCATGCTCCCTGCGAGCCGGGCGAGCGGATCGATGAAGATTGGCCGCTTGATCCCAAGTGGGACTATCCCAAGTCGAAGGTCGCTACCGAGCAGGTCATTTCTAAGAATCGGTGTGCGATCAAGTCTATCAATCTCAGAATCGCCGGTGTCTATGACGACGATTGCCATTCAATTCCCTTGGCAAATCAGATAGCGCGGATCTACAAGCGGAAGTTGACAAGTCGAGTCTATCCAGGAGATCCATCCCGCGGTCAAGCATTCGTTCATTTAGACGACGTCGTCGACGCCGTCTACCGATGCATCGACCGTCGCGAGTAATTATCAGATGAATCAGTGTTTCTTATCGGAGAACCGAAAACGCTCGGTTGCACGGAATCGCAGTCAGAATTCGGACGATTGATTCATGGTGAGCCTTGGGAAACGACCGTGATCCCGAAGTCGGTTGCCAAGACGGGTGCGTGATTTCAAGATCACATGCCGTTCGCGGAGGAGCCTTTCATCAAGCCGTGGATGGTTGACTTGGCGGACGATCACTATGCGCTTGTCATCACCCGTGCGAGCGATGCACTGGGCTGGCAACCTAGCCGTTCATTGCGTGAAACGCTGCCCACTATGGTTGCCGCGCTGCGACGTGATACTTCGACTTGGTACCGCGACAACGGTCTTGTACCGCCATCCTGGGTAAAGCACGAAACGACCGCAGCCCTAGATAGTACGGACATTCGGATGATATCTGTAACGAATGCTGACAGTCAGATAAAGCCGGCGAAGTTGGTGGCTTTTTCCTCGTAGCGAGTGGCCACACGTCGACAGCGTTTGATTCTCCCTAAGAACCGTTCGATCTGGTTGCGATGTTTGTAGATCTTCCGATCATATCGCCTGCTCCAGTTGCGAGACGCTTTTGAACACGCCATTCCGGATACGGTCCTGGGTAATGTCGCGGAACCAGCGTTCGATGACGTTCAGCCACAAACTGCTTGTCGGTGTGAAGTGAATGTAAAATCGCTTGTGACGCTTCAGCCAGTTCTGCACCTTGGGGTGCTTGTGAATGGCGTAGTTGTCCACAATTAAATGCAGGTCCAACTCGGGGGGCGTCTGCTTCAATCCCCACCATTCGTTTCTCGGCAAATCGATTTTGCCACGTACCGACAGTTCGCCTGGTACAACCGAGTTCCACTGCAATGTCTTTATTCTCGCGACCTTGAGCTGCCGCGAGAATCATCTTGGCTCGCAGTACCAGTCGGGCTGGCGTGCTCCGCCCCCGCGACCACGTAGTCAGCAATATTCGTTCTGCAGCTGTCAATGTGACAGCAATTGCAATACGCACGTCTCAATTCTCCTTATCTGGAAAATCAGACGACAACTCTACCAAATAAGTTCCCACAATTTTAAATCACTACACTAGTCGTGAGAGTCTGGCCATTCAGGTGGGAACACGGCTGACTGGAGATGATGTGGTGGCAGCTCTGGATCGCGTCAAAGCGGCTCGAGACTGTCCTCAGTCAATCCGTGTGGATAACGGGCCCGAGTTCATTTCAAAGAGTTTGGACTGATGGGCTTACTTCAACAACGTTACTCTGGATTTCAGTCGGCTGGGAAAACCGACCGATAATGCGTATATTGAATCGTTCAACGGGCGGGTTCGTCAGGAATGTTTAAACCAGCATTGGTTTTTAAGCCTGACAGACGCTCAGGAACAAGTTGACCAGTGGCGGCTGGACTACAACGAAAACCGCCCGCACAGCTCACTGGGAAATCAGACCCCGGTGGAGTTATCGGGGGTTCCTTCGCTGCGTGGGCTGACGACGCCCCCTTCCATGATCCCTGCCTGTAAATAGGCTCGAATCAGTTTCAGGATGCGTCGATCCTTGATCCGTTGTGCCAGACGTCCCATCAGTACATCATGGTTCACGCGGTCAAAGAACTTTTCCAGATCCAGGTCGACAACCCAACGTTGGCCGGCTGCAATGTGCGCTTTGGCTCGATCCAGCGCCTGATGGGCGCTACGACCCGGACGGAAGCCGAAGCTGCTTTCCGAGAACGTGGGATCATATAACCGCGTTAGCACCTGCAACAGTGCCTGTTGGATCAGTCGGTCCATGACCGTTGGTATGCCCAGCATCCGCATCCCTTTCCCTCCCGGTTTGGGGATTTCCACCTTCCGAACGGGATCAGGACGATAAGTTCCGCTGAGCAGTTCCTCCCGAATCGCTTCCCAGCGCTGGCAACAGCGATCCCACAGTTGATCAACGGTCACACCGTCGACGCCGGGGGCTCCCTGATTACGAACCACACGCCGGTAAGCAGTCAACATGTTTTCTCGACTGAGTACCTCCTCTAAAGTAAAGAACGCTGGTAGTCTGATGGGATCAGTCCTTGCCGAGTCCGTTTGACGCGCAGACGACTTACCCTGGGCGGTTCCGCCGCCTGCTCTCGATCGTTGCTCAGGCATCTCAGCCTTCGGTCTGCGTCTGTTATCGGACATCGAAATTTCTGCATCAAACAGGTTAAAAGGTTCGGCCCTTCACGCCACTCAATACAGCGCTACTATGGCCGTTACTGTAACATCTCTTCTGTAAATTATCTGTGTGGCGGAGTGGTGCTTGTTATTTGAGCGTAGCGAAAATAACAAGCACCACTCCGGCGAGCCCTTGAAAGGGTGGGCCAGATCGGTTTCTTTTTAATGTTTTCCACAACAGAAAAGGAACTGCAACCATGGCCCACCAACAACAATCTAACAACATTCTCGACGCTGTCCAGCTCCTGGCCGATCATGGGTTCGATGAAATGTCGCAAGCACTCCAGATCCTGTTCAACGAAGCGATGAAGCTGGAACGTTCCGAATACCTCGGTGCCGAACCGTATCAACGCAGCGTAACACGCCGTTCTTATGCCAACGGTTTCAAGCCGAAATCATTTCAAAGTCGCCTCGGAAAGCTGGAACTGCAAGTGCCACAGACACGCGATGGCGACTTTTATCCCTCTGCACTGGAACGAGGCGAACGGAGTGAACGCGCACTGAAGCTGGCAATCGCTGAAATGTATGTTCAAGGCGTCTCTACCCGTAAGGTCGCCAAAATTACCACCGAACTCTGTGGCTTTGATGTCACCAGTACACAGGTCAGTCGGGCAGCGAAACTGCTCGACGAAGAGCTGGAAACGTGGCGTAATCGACCGCTGGGGCAGGTGGAATACCTGATCCTCGACGCCCGCTATGAAAAAGTTCGCGTGGAGGGCAGCGTGCGGGACTGTGCCGTGCTGATTGCGATCGGCGTCCTGGCCAGCGGTCACCGGAGCGTGCTTGGAGTGTCTGTGTCGCTCTCCGAAGCCGAAGTCCATTGGCGTGAATTCCTGGGTTCACTCAACCAGCGCGGCCTGCATGGCGTGAAGCTGATCGTCAGTGATGCACACGAAGGTCTGAAAGCGGCACGACAGAACATGCTCGCTGGCACGCCCTGGCAGCGTTGCCAGTTTCATTTGATGCAAAACGCGATGCAATACGTTCCCAAGGTTCATTTGCGCAAACAGGTGAGCGATGAATTACGCAATATCTTTAATGCCAGAGACCTGGATGATGCGCTGAATGAACTGAAACGGTTCGTTTCCACTCATGAAAAAACAGCTCCGAAACTGGCGAGTTGGGCGGAAGAAAATATCCCCGAGGGACTGACCGTATTCACCATCCCTGCCGGTCATCGCAAGCGGATGCGAACCACAAACATGCTCGAACGGCAGAATAAGGAATTAAAACGGCGTACCCGCGTAGCGGGACTGTTTCCCAATGAGGAGTCGTTGCTGAGGCTGGTGACCGCGGTCCTGGTGGAACTCAGCGACGACTGGGAAACCGGCATGAGATACCTGACAATTTAATGCTGATCACAGAGACCGAAGGCCCCGGAAATTTACAGAATGTTTGTTGCTTTATCCTATGGCCTCGGCTGACTTCTGAAACGGCATCGCGACTCCTTGCAGAGGCACTAGCCAGACGGCACCGTTTCAGATCTCTCAGGGTAAGACGCGTGACTTTCCTCCCATATACCCGCCACATATACGCCGATTCGATCCAGATGACATCGGGCTTCGAGTCTTACAGCCCTCTCGCCCATCCAACCGGCGCCTCATATGTGATTCGTGTTCCTCGGGCCAGGAGTTTGCCTGCTGCTTCCTTCAGATTCCACCTCGCGGTGGACACCCTTGCAGTTCGGCTAAGAGTTCCTGTCATCAAGGCCTCCATCGGGACTTACACCCGACAAGTCACTTCCCGGATCGCTTTCGCTTACCGGTTGACAGCGTCAGGTCGTGACGCTGCGCGTCATGCCTGACGCACTGCGAAAAAATCATCCCTGGCGCGCCAGGGATGATTAAAACTTGGATTTCTAACATTCCAACTGGTACAAGGTTGGGGGCAAGATCAACAACACATTTACTTCTAGCTGTAATTATATTATAAATAAATTTAGAGATTGACCTAAAACTGTCAATATGCAATAATTACTTGCTTGTTATTAATAATAAATATAGCATATCTTCAAAGGTACCCAAGAATCATGGCAAACAGTATGTTAAGCACTTTAGCTGCTTTATCCATAGTGTTTCATGCATTGCTTGGTTGTTGCTATCATCATACGCATGCACACAATGACATACCTCACCATGAGCATAAAGAGAGTTCTCAGCTTACTTCACTTTGTTTGTCTATGCACGCAACAGCTTGGGTTTCGCACAATCACACTGATACAATAGCTAGCAACTCCTCACACAATAACCCAGAGAATCACGAGCACGACCATATTCCATGTGAGGAAAGCTCTTGTACATATGTAAGCTCATCTCCTATTGAATTAACTGCATTGGTAAAAGCAACTTCACTTGAAGTTGCACCGATAGTCACTTCTATCAATGTATCTACCACACGCATTGAGTACCGTCGAGATATTCCGGTTAACTCAATATCCACCAGTATGCGCTTGCGCAAACAGGTCTGGCTGGTCTAGGCGGTCTACGCCTCTTCTCAACTGTAAACTGACCGGGTCACAGTTCTTCTGCGCAATTTGCGTGTCACTTGGCACCTAAGTCCGTTCTTCTTTCCTAGTATCTTTTCACCTAAATGGTGTTCTGTTGCGCTGATAGCGCGGGATAGTATCATGCGATTTCAATTAAGCGATATTTCGCTCAAATGGTACGGCTTAATAGCTGTACTCCTCATATCGGGAATTTGCTGGGGTGTTCGTGACACTTGGCTTCCACTCGTCAAGCAAAAATTCTCACTAATCAATAAACAATCAGGCGAAAATCTTGCTGGTAGCCAGGGAGAAGACATCGGCCACAGTGGTCACAACCACGGTGATCCTAGTCATGCGCATGAGGACTCAACGTCTTTGGAGCTCTCTGAGCAGGCGCGGCGTAATATTGGATTGATTGTTGGTGAAGTCGCGTTGCAGACCTATGAACGAACCTTGAACATTCCAGCGATGATCGTTGAACGTCCTGGACGGACACGAATCCATATTACCGCTCCCATGACTGGTATCGTAACTCAGATACACATCATTGAAGGAGAAGCCATTCGTTCTGGAATGTTAATGTTTAAAATTCGTCTCACACATGAAGATCTCGTCCAGGCTCAAACAAAATTCTTACAAACAATAGGTGAATTAGAAGTTGAAAACCGTGAAATCGCTCGTTTAGAGAAGATCACATCTGGCATCGTGGCTGGGAAGGTAATTTTGGAACGAGAATATGCAAGACAAAAATTAAATGCCATATTAAGCGCACAGAAAGAAGCTCTCTTACTACATGGACTATCAGAGACTCAAATTTCTCAAATTGAATCAAAGCGAAAATTAATTCGCGAACTCTTAGTGTATGCTCCTGCTAGTGGGCAGGGTAACGAATTACAGTTACCTGAACCTCTCCTTAGACAAGTCTCTGATATTTCACAAGATAGCAACCAGAAATCAAAGAAGCAAACGTCCTCATTTGTGGTACAGGACTTGCAAATTATTAAAGGGCAGTCCGTCCAATCGGGGCAGACTTTGTGTATTCTTGCGGATTTTAGCGAACTATACATCAAAGGAAATGCGTTTGAGCAAGACAGTAACGAACTACATGCTGCAGCGCGCAATGAATCAGCTGTATCAGCTGTTCGTGAAGATAACCAACTACATTCAGAGATCATCAATGGATTGAAGTTCGTCTATGTCGCGAACCAAGTAGTCCCGTCCTCTCGCGCAATGCACTTCTACGTGGGGCTTACAAACGAAATTGAACGAAATAAAAAAACCAATGATGGTCATTACTTTATCGATTGGAAATATAAACCGGGCCAACGATTGCGACTCCGTGTTCCTGTAGAGCACTGGAAAAATAAAATTGTGTTGCCGATTGATGCTGTGGCACAGGAAGGGGCGGAGTTCTACGTATTTCTCGAGAACGGAGACCATTTCGACCGTGTACCAGTTCACGTTGAATACAGCGATCAATATTCGGTGGTTATTGCCAATGATGGTTCGCTGTTTTCGGGTGATGCGATCGCGCTTTCTGGAGCGCATCAAATGCAGGTGGCACTAAAGAACAAAGCTGGCGGTGGCGTTGATCCTCATGCCGGACATAACCACTAAGAGGACCTAACAATGTTAAATTCCATAATTCGCTTTGCTCTACGTCAGCGCTTACTAGTTGTTGTATTCTCATTATTTCTGCTGGGGTTTGGTGGATGGCAAACACTCCAAATGGATATAGATGTTTTTCCAAATCTGAACCGGCCACGAGTCGTTGTAATGACTGAGGCGCCAGGAATGGCACCCGAAGAAGTCGAGTCGCTTATCACATTTCCACTCGAAACCGCTATCAATGGTGCCAATGGAGTCGAAGCAGTTCGCAGTTCTGCTGGCGTCGGTATCTCGGTGATTTATGTCGAATTCGACTGGGGTACCAATATCTACAACGACCGGCAGATCGTAATGGAGCGGTTGCAACTCGTGCAGGATCGCATGCCGGAAGGAGTAAGACCTCAACTAGCCCCCATTTCATCGATCATGGGCCAGATTATCATGATTGGTATGTGGAGCGAAGACGAGAAAACTTCACCGTTGGAGGTACGAACACTTGCTGACTGGGTTGTTCGACAAAGACTGCTCACCATTCCTGGTGTTTCCCAGGTATTCACGATGGGTGGAGGGCGGATGCAGTATCAAGTGCTCGTTGACCCCGACAAGCTACTGAAATATGGTGTCACACTCCACGACGTTAAAAGGGCTTGCGCGGAGAGTAACGAGAATGCAACGGGTGGCTATCTTGATGATCAAGGGCCGAATGAATTTCTCGTACGAGCGATTGGACGCGTGCAAACGATTGATGATTTAAAAAAAGTTGTGGTAATAATGCGCGAGGGGCGACCAGTACGACTTTCGCAAGTGGCCAAGGTCATGGAAGGGCCACAAGTCAAACGTGGTGATAGCTCGGCGTATATTCGAAACGAGAACGGTGAGTTTTCTGGTGGTCCGGCTGTTGTCCTGACCGTAAACAAGCAGCCCACCGCAGACACGCGTGAAGTTACCGATCAGGTCATGAAGGCGCTTGAAGAACTCAAACCATCACTGCCGGACGATATCCGTATTCAGCCGGAGTTGTACTCGCAGAAGGCCTTCATTGATCGGGCCATTGAGAATGTAATCGAGGCGCTCCGAGACGGCGGCATTCTGGTTGTCATTATCCTGTTTCTGTTCCTGATGAATTTTCGAACGACGTTCATTACATTGACCGCAATCCCACTTTCGCTCGCCATTACCGCTCTGGTCTTCACTGCTTTCGGGCTTTCCATCAACACAATGACTCTTGGCGGGTTAGCTGTGGCGATTGGCGAACTAGTCGACGATGCCATTGTTGATGTCGAAAATATTTTTCGTCGACTTCGTGAAAATCGTCATGCGGAGAATCCGAAGCCCCCGCTTCTTGTCGTCTTTCAGGCGAGTGTCGAAATCCGCAATTCCATTGTTTTCGGAACAATGATTGTCGTACTGGTGTTTATTCCGCTATTCGCTCTGTCAGGCATGGAAGGCAGGCTCTTTGCACCGCTTGGTGTAGCTTATATTGTTTCGATTCTATCTTCTTTACTTGTATCCCTGACATTAACGCCTGTCTTGTCCTACTGGTTGCTCTCACGGGCGAAGCTGATGGAGAGTGAAAAGGATGGACCACTTTTAAGATTTCTGAAATGGGCCGCTGGTGGCGCAATTTCTCTAAGTCTCCGCTACGCAAAAATAATGTTATTATTCGGCGTGTCTGGTGTAGCTGTTGCTTTTGTAGCACTGGCGAGTCTGGAACGGGACTTTCTTCCTCCGTTTAATGAAGGTGTGGCACAACTGAATGTGGTTTTGCCACCAGGTACAGCATTAAAAAAGTCGAATGAGATTGCGAAATCCGTAAATGAACGTTTGATGAAGATTGAGGGGGTTGAGGCCTTCTCCAGACGAACCGGACGGGCTGAACTTGACGAGCATGCTGAAGGCGTCAATGTCTCCGAAATGATTATCAGTTTTGATCCAGAATCTGATCGAGGTCGGGAAGTCGTAATCGAGGATATTCGTCACGCGATGGAGGATATACCTGGAATCGTGACAACGGTTGAACAGCCTCTAGCGCATCTTATCTCGCATATGATATCCGGTGTGAAGGCCCAGGTTGGTATTAAAATCTATGGAGATGATCTCAACATCCTCCGACAAAAGGCCCAGGAAATGGCTGCAGTGATGCGCGAAATTGAGGGAGTCACAGATTTGCTCGTCGAACCACAAGTTGAGATTCCGCAACTCCGCATCCAACTTGACCGTGACCAACTTGAATTGTATGGGCTTACTCCATCGTATGTAAATGAATACATCTCCACGGCGATGAACGGCGAAGTCGTGAGTAGTGTCCTGCTTGGTCAACGAACGTTCGATCTACTTGTTCGCATGGATGAAAAATATCGAGAAGACATGGAAGCACTCAAGCGGCTGTCGATTGATCTGCCGAATGGAGGAACGACCCCACTGTCGTCATTAGCTAAACTATATAAATCTAGCGGACCGAACACAATTAACCGTGAACTCGTGCGTCGTCGTATTGTCATTCAGTGTAACGTTACAGGTCGTGGACTGGTCGATGTCGTGGCAGAAATGCAACTTGCTCAAAAGCCAGTCATTGAGTCGTTGCCGTCCGGCTATTTCGTCGAATACGGTGGGCAGTTCGAAAGTGAGAAAAGTGCGAGCCGTACTATTGGAATCTTATTCGGTGTCTCAATGTTTGGAGTTCTGATGGTACTCTACACAATGTTTCGCTCGATAAATTTTTCTCTTCAAGTGATGATGGCGCTACCGATGGCCTTTATCGGATCGGTAATCGCTCTATTAATCACCGGGCAAACCCTGACAGTTGCTGCCATGGTAGGCTTCATTTCATTAGGAGGCATTGCATCGCGGAATGGAATTTTGCTACTGAATCACTATTTGCACTTGGTCCGTTACGAAGGCGAGTCCTGGTCGAAAGAAATGATCATTCGTGCTGGCCAAGAACGGCTGGCTCCAGTGCTAATGACGGCACTGACCTCAGGCATCGGATTAGTACCACTTGCTCTCTCCGCCGGGGAACCAGGCAAGGAAATTCTTTATCCGGTTGCTACTGTAATTTTGGGTGGGCTGATCAGCAGCACTATTTTGGAATTCTTCATTCGTCCGGCTTTACTCTGGACGTTCGGACGCAAGGCAGGTGAACGAATCGTAGAATCTACGACGACTGAAATCCCTCTTATGGAAGAATCATTGGAGAGTCAACAGCCTGTACATGATATTTTAAAATCTTAACTGTCGATACCGAAGTCGACACTTAATTTGAAACTTTCACTGGGATGTATAGATACTTCCAGCAACTTCTAGTCTATCAAAACTGAAAGGAAAATGACTATGTTTACGATGAATTTGAAGAAGACCTTATTTGGTGGCATCACAATGGTGATTGCTGCGAGTCTGTTTGCAAATTCTGTATTGGCTGCGGAAAAAGAAATCGTTGGTTACCGTCTGCAGAAATGGAAGACGATTCATTTTGACGATGGCCAGAAGGCTAACATTCACATTAAGGCAGTGAAAAAACTCGGTTGTGAAGTTTAGAAGTACGACCATGGCAGTCCTCGATGTAACCTATCGTTGTCCAAATGGCAAGAGATCACTCTTAAAACTCATGATTCTGCTCGCCATTGAGACAAGTGGCTCGAGACGAGTGGATTTGAGACAAAGTACGTGCACTGAAACGTACCTATAACAAGAGACTAGAATACGCTTTGGAATTATGAGGGCGGTGAAAATTAAAAAATCCGTCACTGACTCTCTTCTCTGAACCCGCTTTTTCTAACTTATTAACTTTAATAAAGGCGACAACTCATGATAATACGAAACCATTTGATCTCAAGTACAGCCTTTTTGCTCTTAGCAATAATCTTCTCTGGCTGCTCATCAGAGTCCAATAAATCACAGAATCCAGATGTTCCCGACTTACCTCCGGCCACAGTTGAGACTGATGCCCACGACCATCCGAGTGACGGCCCACACCATGGCCATCTTATCGAGTTAGGTAAAGAAGAATACCACGCCGAATTCATTCACGATGAGAAGAATAGTACTGTCACAATCTACATCCTCGACGGTACCGCAAAAAATGTTGTTCCCATCGACTCCAAAGAGATTTTGATCAATCTCAAACACGATGGGCGCGGGGAACAATTCAAGTTGACTGCTTTGCCTGACAAGGGAGATCCCGAGGGACAATCGTCACGATTCGTATCGAATGACAAAGAACTCAATGAAGATCTTCATGCCAAGGATGCGGATGCACGCCTCGCTCTACGAATTGCTGGGAAATCATATTCCGGAAAGATCGAACCTGATCATGGAAGTCACGATCACAAACATTAGTATTCAAAAGGACTACTACAACAAATTAGTTTTAACAATCAAATTCAAGATAACTCGGTTTTAGTAGCGGGCGGTCATTA
Organism: Gimesia benthica; assembly: GCF_009720525.1. NCBI lineage: Bacteria > Pseudomonadati > Planctomycetota > Planctomycetia > Planctomycetales > Planctomycetaceae > Gimesia > Gimesia benthica. The sequence continues at coordinate 6,393,644 of NZ_CP043930.1, read as the reverse complement.
GGATTACAGTTTCCATGCCGTCCGCTATAGAGAAAATGTTTTTTTTGTGGTGGCCTAGAGCATTGGGTGTTCAAAAGCATTTTCATGACACTCACTGGGAGGATAGGTATGGTAGCCAGAGAATCTGGCGGAAGAACCAATGATCGTTCATCAAATTATGGAATCACTCTGGGACCGATTAACAAATATAAATTCACAAGCTACATGATTCTAGGTTACGGAATCAATCGGTGACCAAAAGTAAGCTAGTTGAGGTCAGACAATTATAGTCCCGTTGCTAGTTCAGAGGACTGCGCACTTTTGGAGATATCAGCCTTAGGAATGCTGTCTAATTTGAGTAATGTTTGAGGGAATCCTAATTGAATCTTGTGTGATGTGACAAATAGGTCCTCGTGTGAAGAAGAATGAATGATCAATAATCTATCTGAAGAAAGAAACTATTATGTTACCGTCTTTCATAAACAAGCCACCAAGCAGGAAAAATCTACGAACGATTCGCTTTCAGCTACTACTGGCAGTGAATGTGACACTTGGTGCGGCCCTTGCGGTATTACTTTTATGGCAGTATGAACGCGAAATGGAAGAAGTTGTTACGGAAAAGCGTTCTGGTCTGAACGATGAAGCAATTGCTATTCACGCAGCAGCCATACATTTGATTCATGACCATGGTATTCGTTACGTTCAAAGTTATATCAACTGCGTCTGTCAACAGATGCGGAGTTCCACGTCTCCCGGTCATCAAATTATAGTTCGGCTGAACGGAAAAGTACTTCAGACAAATCCACACTCACCGGAAACAACAGAAATCTTTTCAGCAATTGATTCCAATACAGCACAGAGCATAAAGTGGAATAACCTTGATATGCTCGGGCTGATTGTTGGACATCATACGGGAGACAATATCAGTGTGTTCGTTTCCGAGAATCGAGAAAATGTGCGTCGTGCTATTCGTCGCAAGGTCCTGATACAGCTTTCCATCCTGGGAATATTAGGTCTGTTGGCAACCACTGTCGTCAACGTAGTTCTGTTGCAGATTATCGGGGCTCCACTGAATCAACTGTTAAAGACCGTCGAAAAAATTTCGGCTGGAGATCTTGAAGCGGAAGTTCCGTCATTCAATAGTTGTGAGATGAATCAGTTGTCGTCTGCCATTAATTCTATGAGCCAGACGTTGTATGAAAACGACCGCGAACGTCGACATCAAATGGAAAAGGCAAGAAATATCCAGCAGCATCTGCTTCCAAATGGTATTCAGATCCCAGGTCTAGTGACGGCATGTGTGTTTGAACCTGCTGATACTGTCGCAGGTGATTACTACGACTTTTTACCGTTGGCAGACGGTTCATGGTTGATTTGCGTGGCAGACGTTATTGGACATGGTGTTCCGGCAGCAATGGGGGCGGCCATGCTCAAATCACTGCTAATGGCCGCTTCTGAACTGCCACCATACGAACCTGAAAGTCTACTCCAAGAAGTTAATCAACGATTTGCTGCCACGATGTTGCCAGGTAACTTTGCATCGATGTTTCTCGCTCGTTGGAAACCGGATACCAATGAATTCTCGTGGGCAAGTGCAGGCCATCTTCCTGGAATAATGCTCGAAAAATCAGGACGTCTCGATTCATTAAAAAGCACTGGAATGCTAATGGGGTTGGACGCTGGTACTGTTTGGGACCGGCAAACTACTTTTCTGTCAACCGGAGACCGAATTCTACTCTTCAGTGATGGGGTGACCGAAACACGCAATCCGAACGGAGAACTCTTTGGCCAGGAACGACTAACGGCATGGTTTTCACGCTGCAGTGTACTTTCACTTCAGAGCACTGTGATGCGGATTATTGAAATCCTAATCGAGTGGCGAGGTGAGTCCACCCTGAGCGATGACCTAACACTTGTGGTACTCCAATGTGTAGCCAACAAGAACGAGATTTCGACGATCGAGACTGATGACAACAAGTCATTTGCAACACTAAACATTCTTACTGAAATGGAAATAAATTCACAAAAATCAAGGATGAGTGATTCATGACTTTTCAGATAAATCCGACCAATGAATTGCGTGAGATATGCCCAAACAGCAAGGTTGTCGTTATGACTGCGGACAACAACAAGCCACAGTCAGGAGAGGGATTAATTAAAAAACTGACATATTCCTGGTCACTCTGGTTGGGACAGTATCGCATTACGCTGGAATTCATTGCCATGGTTCTGGTCCTATTCACACTGTTAAGGGTTATTCTAGTTTTTACATATGTTGATTGGAATTCCGTAGCGACACACGAATTAATTCAATTAAGCATTATTGGATTACGGTTTGATTTACTTGTGACTTTCCTCTATGTGATGCCTCAAATCATTCGTCATACATTCTTTTATAAAACACCTTCAGTTAGTCGTTTGAATCGTACGTTTCTTCACTTTGAAATACTGTTTACAGTTTTGTTCATTCCCTTTCTATGCGTTGCAGAATTCCTGTTTTTTGATGAATTTCAATCACGTCTAAATTACATCGCTTTTGAGTATTTGGTTTATCCACATGAAGTGTTCGGCAATATTTGGGAATCATATCCCATCGTATTATTGTTCTTCGGCATCTTCATCACTGCTGGTAGCCTGTTTGTGATTATCCGAAAGCGAGCACAGAATGTAGTCGACATACCCATTCCGAAGAGTCGTCGATATGGAATATTCTTTATGGTCGTTTTCACGATCAGTATCCTGTGGTCTACAATAAGTATGAGTAGTACCAAATATTCTCAAAACCGGATTGTTAACCAGTGCTCCGGAAATGGGCTTTACAGTTTTGTGTTCTATGCCTGGTCGTGTGGTTTCGATTATGATGAGTTCTACCTTACCATCGATCGAGAAGAAGCCAATCAGCGTGTTCAGCAGCGCATCATTACTTCAAACGACCATCGACACGAATTTTCACTTAATCCGGTAGACCGAACAGTAACTGTGCACAGAATTCAACGTGATTGGAATGTCGTTGTGATTCTTGAAGAGAGTTTGGGCTCTGATTTCGTAGGTATTTTGGGCGATGATCGCGGGCTCACTCCTTTCTTTGACAAACTATCTGCTGAAGGTATCTTGTTCGATAATTTCTACGCCACAGGTAACAGGACGGCTCGTGCACTAGAGGCTGTTCTAACTTCAATGCCCCCGATTCCTACAGAATCCATCTTGAAACGTGACCACTCAGATAATGTCTACACTCTGGCTCATGTACTAGCAGCACGTGGATATAATAGGGTGTTTATTGAAGGTGGACATGGAATCTTCGATGGAATGCGCTCATTCATGATGTCCAATGGATTTGAGAGGTTTATTGAACTGAAAGACTATGAAGCCCCTACCTTTACAACGGCTTGGGGGGCCTGTGATGAAGACATCTTCAACCGATCACTTATTGAATGTGATGATCTGAGCAAACGCAATAATCCCTTTTTTATGGTTGTTCTCACCAATTCGAATCATCAACCATTCACATATCCCAGTGGTCGAATCGATTTGCCCTCCGAAGCGAAAAACAGGACACATGCGGTGAAGTACTCAGATTGGGCATTAGGGAATTTCTTTCAGAAAGCAAAATTACATGAATTCTATAAGAACACATTATTCGTTGTGATGGGAGATCACGGTGCCCGTGTGTACGGAAGCCAATTGTTCCCGATGAAGTCATATCGAATTCCAGTTCTTATGATTTTGCCAAGTGGTAATGGTGGGGGAATACGATGCTCGACGTTAGCTTCATCTCTTGATATTACACCAACAATTATGGGACAACTCGGTGGGACGTATCGATCCGTCTTTTTCGGACGCGATGCTCTAAGCATAGCTCCATCATCCGGTTATGCGTTGATGCAACACAATCATGACTTGGCACTCCTTCAAAGTAATCAACAGATGCTGGTCCTTAGTAGCCAGAAGAAGTATGAGTTATTTCGCTTAGACACCGAGACATACTCTCTAACTCAACAACAGGAAAGGAATACCAGGCTTCGCAGGGATGCGATTAGTTTTTTCCAATCAGCACATCACTTGTACTACCAAGAACGTTGGTTTCCAGCTGAGACATCCGTTTCTGAGCAATCTCACGAGATACACCATACGCACAACATCCCGATCTGGCAGCATAACAAGCCAACGACAGGTAGAAAGTTTTGAAAATGATCAAGATTCGCATAGATCTTTTGTCTGATTAATGTGAAATGCGTGACTTCCACCACCTCTTAATTTTGTTGATCAGGAGAATCCAAACGAGAGTGACACAACAACAAATCAAAAGCGGAGAACTCAACACCGATTTGTAGACTAATGAGCAAACGGAAAAAACGAAAACGAAAACGAAATCACATGAAGCCGATTCAACGTCGGAAGTTAACGCCAAGGGAACGGTGGGGTTATACAATACTGATTCTTTTCTTAGTCGGACTCAGGTTTATCCCATACATTATTGATTTGATTTGGTATCCCAATCCCTGGAACGCATTTTTGTTGACTGCCGTCATAATTTTCCTTGTAGTCTCAACTATTCTGTTACTGAAGCATGCCAAGGTGTGAACGATGATTACGCTATCTCCAATAGAATGGCAGCTGTGATTTAGAATACTGCGTCGTTTCGTCATGATCGTCTCCTTAGAAAAAGTCTATTGGAAACTCTCACAACAAATGGATCAAGTTAAGGGGAGCATGCCACCTGAAGTACTATCTTTAATAATATTTCGACACAATCGGAGTGATGCAGTCAATATGAAGAAATTGAAACTCATAACTGTTGCGAAGCGGGGACTTCCTCTTGTGCTGGCAATCTATTTTCTTCCTTGGATTACACTTTTCTATATCATTTGTGGTCTGCTAGATGTAATTAGAAATTCGGATCGTAGCCCTAACACTTTTGCCCGCTATTTTTTCGGTAATGGTGTCCTCACTTGGATGCTGTCGCCAATGAATTTGCTCTTTGATCTATTGTCGTTTCCGTATTGGAACAAAGGAGTATACCGACTTAACGAACTTCCACTGGAGTATCAGCAAGAGCTGAATGATTTGGCTAACGCAATCAATGAAGCTGACCTATGCAAACGCGCAAACGCTCAAATGAAGGATCATAAGCGCCTGATGCTGTTCTATAAGTGGTATGGGGTAAACAGCGAAATGATTGATGACGTCCCAGCTTTTTGTCAAACGTTTAAGTTCATCCGTACAATCGGCGTATCTGCTTTTCGGGGACACGAATCGACCTCTCGACATTTTGGTCCGCTACGGTTGACGTATCGAGTGCTGTTGAATTTTGGTCCGGTGCCGCAAGGAGCATCTTATATCGAGGTGGGGCGTCACACAAATTACTGGCGGGATTGTCGATTGTTCATTTTCGATGATACGTTGATTCACCAATCGTTTAATCAGGCTGATAGTATCCGATATTGCTTGTTCGTCGATATCCTGCGTCCTTCACCCTGGCCGAATTTGATGGATTGCATTTTGAGATTCATTAGGTTTTGCCTTTCGAATTATAATTCAGTCTTCTATAGAAACTGGGATGTCGTTTGGAATCAAGCCGCCAAGGAAGTTTCGGAACATAGCAAACTCGACGATGATATTTGATTTGGTTGTTAGGTGACTGGACTTCATCCACCAGTGTTCAATATGAATTGTCTTGGGTAAGATCGCGTAGGCTTTTAGAGAATGTTGTGAACTCCCCGGGAATAGTGGGCGCTCTAACTAGAGTGTAAACTATTCTGACGATGAACAACATGAACAAGTAGCTGTTGAAGTCAAAATCTAAACCCGAAATTACACGGCGGTTATTTACAAATGAGTTCATACTTGAAGCCATCAAAATGGTCACCAAGCAAGGCTTCAACACTGCTGAAGTGGCACGCAGCCTGAATATTAACGTAAGGCTCATTGTTCTTGAGCATCAGCCAGGCAATGATAACCAGTTTACGTGCTGTTCCATAGACTACAAAGTTCCAACATTTTATTTGGCTATCCGGTTTAATGGGCCCGAGTTCATTTCAAAGAGTTTGGACTGGTGGGCTTACTTCAATAAAGTAACTCTGGATTTCAGTCGGCTGGGAAAACCGACCGATAATGCGTATACTGAATAGACTTGGCCCCCTTAACCGCGTCCACCTAAAATGTGGTAACATATCGATTTTGGACATAGTTTTGGGAGAATGAGCAATGCCGAAAAAACGCTTTACTGTTGAGCAGATTATTCAGAAGCTTTGTGAAGCGGAAGTCGAACTGGCTCGTGGCAAGACGATTGGCCTGGTCTGCAAACAACTGGGAATCACTGATCAAACTTATTATCGCTGGCGTAAGGAATACGGTGGAATCCGTACCGACCAGGACAAACGCTCAAAGACCTGGAAAAGGAAAATGCACGCTTAAGGCAGCTGCTGGCAGATGCTGGCAGATGCTGGCAGATGCGGAACTGGATAAGGCGATCTTGAAGGAAGCCACTTCGGGAAACTTTTGAGCCCGGCCAAGCGATGTCAGGCTGTGAGTTATGTTCGTAATATTTTGGGGCCTGAGATCCTTTCAGAACGCCGGGACTGCCGCGTGTTGGGGCAACCTCGTTCCACTCAGCGACGGGAGCCATATTTGTCGCCTTTCTGCCACAAGAAATAACGGTAAGTGTACTGACCACATCATAAATTGCGCCGGTTGCACGGATTATTCCAATCGCGCGGCCTTCGAAATCCAAACCGTAGACCGAAACGGAAAAATTGATTTATCATGCATGATACGAAGAACCGATCTATTAAAGAGATTGTGTATTCTCTTTCTATCGGGATCTCAGGATGAGATGGTGGTATAACAATTGGATCTGCCTCAGCTTCGCGATTACGACTCTCGCGCAGACAACCATTCCCTGTGATACCCACTGTTGTCATTCTGACATGCATACGATATCAACTCAAATTTGTCATCAACACTGCCATGTAGATTCGGTGGTGGAACCTGTTCATCAAAACCCAGAGCCAAACTGTCCGTTTTGCGTATGCAGTGTGGAACGAATTCTGGTGCTGATTCCCAACAAAACATACCGACAGTTGAAGCAGAATTATGTTTGTTCACACGATATTGCAAACGTTAGCGATGAGCATTACGAGATTCAGAATAGCTGGCTCACAATCGACAATTTCTACAAACGACGCTCCATCATCGCGGATCTGAGGAAACTACTCATATAAATCATGACACAATTCCGTTAGTGTCTCTGATATCTCTCAAATCTACATATTATTGATGATGTAAGGAATCTACCATGATTCGTTCACGACTGATCCGGTTCTGCATGGTACTGCCATGCTCTTGCTTAGTGTCCTGCGCCCATTTCGGCGAGACGCAGGTCACTGATCACAAAACTCCTGCCAAAATGGATGTTGCCCAGCAGGAAGACGCTCCCAAATCGCTCAAAAAGATGGTTAGAAAGAATGTCTCAAAGTCAAATCAGCCAGCTGATGCTTCCCGTACAGAAGTCGCCGACAACCTCAGATCTCAACAGACTGAAAAGGACATCGTCATTTCGCTCGACGACATTTCCAGCGACGACGATCCACTCCTGCAAACCGGTTTCGAACCCAAAAGCACAACAATCCCCCCTGCCCCTACAACGGGATCAGGAGACAAGACTCCGGCAGAACCGGATCTGATCGCCATGACTCTCGATCTAGACAGCCTATTGCAGATGGCGATGGAATCAAACCCCACACTCGCGGAAGCCACCGCGGTCGTCTATAAAGCCGAAGGGATCAAAACCCAGGTCGGTCTGCGTCCCAACCCCGTCTTTGGTTATTCCGGTAACGAAATTGGAAATGATGGCAGAGCCGGTCAGCAGGGAGCCTTTTTCAGCCAGACCTACGTTCGCGGCAACAAACTGCAACTCAACCAGGATGTCGCCCACCACGATGTTCAATCGCTCTCCTGGGAACTGGAAGCGCAGCGATTTCGCGTCAGCAACGATGTCAAGTCGCAGTTCTACGCCACCCTCGGTGCCCAGAAGCGGCAGGAAATCACTTTGAAATTGGAGAAAGTCGCGGAAGCCGGTGTCGAAATTGCTCAGTCGCTCTATAAATCAGGACAGGCTGCCCAGCCTGATATTCTGCAGGCCGAAGTCCAGTTGGGAGAAGTCCGTATCCTCCGTCAGAACGCCGAGTACGATCTTGAATCTGCCAAGCAGCAGCTGGCAAGTCTCGTCGGTACGCCCGACCTGTCTCACTATAATTTCACCGGAGAACTCGACGTTAACTCCGTGAAATGGAACTGGGACGAAGCCTACAACAATCTCGTCGCCAACAGCCCGGAAATCCAGGCAGCTTGTGCACGCGTCAATCGGGCCCGCGCTCAGATCTCCCGTCAGGAAGTTCAGGCCATGCCGAACCTCCTCGCCCAGATCGGTGCCGCTCATGACAACGCCACCGGCTCTGATATCGCAAACGTCCAGATCGCCCTCCCCATTCCAATCTTCAACCGCAACCAGGGGAATATTGCAACAGCCAACTCCGAATACAACCGCTCTGTCAAAGAAGTTGAACGTCTGCAGCTCTCTCTCAAAGTCGAACTCTCCAAGGCTTACCGCGACTACAAGAAATCGCTGAAACAGGTCGAACGTTATCGGGAAGACATCCTGCCCCTCGCTCAGAAAAACCTCGATCTCACCACCCAGGGTTACGAAAGCCAGCAGTTTGACTTCCTGCGTGTCTTAACCGCACGTCGCACGTACTTCGAAACCAACATCAACTATGTCAACTCGCTGATCAACCTGCGACAGTCCGAAGTCCGCGTGAACGGCATGGTCCTCTCTGGTGGTTTAAACAGTGTTCAGGACATCTCACAAGGCGTGGGTGGCACCAGCAACCGCGGACAGGCTTTGAGCGGACAATAAAGCTAACAGAGCAATGTCGACGTGCAACACTACTGTTTGTTCTTCTTCAGAAAGGAGAAATTGTGGTGATGGATAAATTGAGTTAACCTTGCCCTCAACCTTACGTGAGTGACTCTACTCTAAAGTTCGTTCCCACCAGAATAATATTTTGCGCCGTTTCCGTGGGCTTTCCATTCCGCCAGATTGCTTAAATGTTGCCCCGGCGTTTTTTGCTTTTGCAAGGAAAATGTTGTATGCACACGATAATCTCGAGAATGCCAAATTTAGACTCAACCCCCACTTTCCATCCAACCGATGAAATGATAGCCTTGAATATTTAATGTGCATATATTGACTTCATTTTCGTCTTCACAGAAGGGTAGATGCATATGCAGCGGATCGGGTTGATTACTATTCTTATCTTCTCGACAGCGGTTGGGGTGTTACCCTGCCCGTTCCATTTTCAACCCTTCTCGTCATTATTTCTTGGGGTAGCTTCGCAAGCATCGATCGGTGACTTAGATTACGAGCCATGCTGCCCGATTCCGGTTAAGAAGTTACCATCGGGTGGTGGTCTACCCTCTCAGCCCAAGTGCCCGTGCGAATCTCGTGATGAGTTCACAGCATTTCCGGCAACGCGCATTCAACAGACCCATCGAGATTCCCAGGAAAATCCTGTTTTGCCGATGGTCGGTGCCAATCTTTGCTACCAGTATATTGGCTCATCCAATATCGCGCAGCTAATTTCCGATGCACCGGTGTTGTCCCTTAGGGACCGTCTTCATGTGCTCTGCATCCTACTTTGTTGAGGTTGTCTGGGTGATGCCCATCGTCCTGTACTACTCGACGGTGAAGCTTCCCCATCTCATACGAATCATCTCGCATTGACAACGGTTTAGTCACGCGCGTTCACGAGATGGGACACTCATTGGTAAATTGTGACCGTCGTATAAGTTACGTCGTCGGTTATTACTCACTCTTGACATACATCGGTCCCTTAGAGTCCTCTAGGTCACGGATCGAGTCAAACCGGACTAAGTCGGGGCAGTCACAGCCTGTCTGCCTCTGCCCAATCTTGGCGAAGGAACAGGATGTTCACATGAAGAAACTAATTGAGGGGCTGAAACATTTCCAGAACCATGTCTTGTGGGAACGACGTGAACAATACGAGCGGAGCGCCCAGAGCCAAAAACCACAAGCGTTTCTGATTACGTGCTCGGACTCCCACGTCCTTCCCGATATCTTTATGCAGGCTGATCCAGGGAACTTATTCGTTACACGGAATGCGGTCAATTTGGTTCATCCGTGCGATGGTCCGATCGGTGAAATGGCTACGATCGAATACGCCGTTTCCGCACTTGGTGTGACTGACATCATTATCTGCGGGCATTATGATTGCGGTTCAGTTCGTGCAATCCTGCACCCGGAAAAAGCAGTCAATCTGTGCAAGACGAACGAGTGGCTAGCCCGAGTCGCTGAGACTAGCGAGACGATCCGGAGGGAACACCCCAGTATAGAAGGAGTTGCCTTGTGGAACAAAGCAGTCGAGCGGAACGTACTCTTACAGGTCGAAAACCTGGCGAAACATCCAGCGGTCGCTGCTGCTTTGACTGCCGGCACCCTTCATCTGCACGCCTGGGTCTTGCGATTCGAAACAGGAGACGTGCTCGCCTACGATCAAGCAAGCAAAGCCTTCGCGCCGTTAGCGGAGACGCCGGTTGTCCACGCGGACCGGCCTGATTCTGAAACGAGTTCACGGTCGCCCGAAAACATGGGATCGCCGAAGGCTTCGCGAGTCGCTAAGCCTCCGAAATGGTTCGAGGTACTTAAGAGCGACATTCCATCTTCATTGGTGGTCTTTATGGTTGCCCTACCGTTGTGCCTGGCTATTGCCAAGGCCTGCGGTGTTCCAGCGGAAGTCGGTCTGATCACCGGCATCATCGGCGGAATTCTGGTAGGATTGATTGCCGGCAGCCCATTGCAGGTGAGCGGGCCCGCGGCGGGGCTCATTGTTATCCTGCTCGACATTGTCGAGAAACAGGGTATCGGGATGTTAGGAGTCGTTGTATTTCTGGCTGGATTGATTCAATTCGCCGCTGGACTCCTGCGGCTCGGACAGTGGTTTCGAGCCGTGTCACCCGCTGTCATACTTGGCATGCTGGCGGGAATAGGGGCCGTCATTTTCTCCCAGCAGTTCCATGTCGCGTTGGACGATGCTCCCGACCGAAATCCATTGGTGAACTTCGTGAACATTCCACGGGCTCTGACGCATGTTTTCGTCGGCCACGATGGGCACCCGGGGCACCTTTCTGCTGCCCTCGTTGGTGCCGCCACGCTGCTCATTCTGGTGTTCTGGAAGAGGATCGTTCCGGAAAAACTCAGGGCGGTACCGGCTGTCATCGTGTCGATCGTTGTTGTAACGGCTGTTTCCGCCTTCCTGGCGCTACCCATTGAGAGGGTCGAGTTTGACAGTTTGGGAGCGGCTGTCAAATGGGTTAATTTTGGTTCGCTCCCAGAGATTCTCACTAGTCCATCGGTTTGGAAGGTTGCACTGATAGTCGCCTTCGTCACGAGTGCACAAACACTTTTGACTGCCGCCGCCGTCGATCGAATGCATCAAGGCCCTCGGACCCGTTATGACCGCGAGTTAGCGGCTCAGGGTGTCGGCAACGCTATCTGCGGACTAATGGGTGCGTTGCCAATGGCAGGAGTAATTGTTCGCAGTTCGGCCAATGTTGATGCAGGTGCTCGAACCCGTTGGTCAGCAGTGTTTCACGGTGCATGGCTGCTGATATTTGCTCTCTTGTTTCCCCAATTGCTTCGAATGTTGCCTACGTCCGCTCTTGCCGCACTACTCGTGTTAACCGGCGTCAAACTGCTAGGGATTCGTGCGATTCGAGCGTTGTGGCAAGAAAGTCGGAGTGAGGGAATCATCTGTGTCGTCACGGCCTGTGCTGTGGTGACGCTGGACTTGCTCACAGGGGTATTAGTTGGAATCGGATTCTCTATCATAAAGTTAATTTATACGTTTTCCAGGCTTTCAATTTCCCATCGCTGCGACCCGGACGGTGATCGTAGAACGCTAGTGCTGGAAGGTTCGGCGACCTTCATCCGTCTGCCGAAGTTGGCGGCGGCATTGGAAGCAGTGCCGTCGGGTACAGTCCTGCACATCGACTTGAAAGGCTTGAGCTACATCGACCACGCCTGCTTCCAACACTTGATGGATTGGGAAAAGCAGCACCAAGCAACGGGCGGCGCACTCGTGCTGGATTGGGATACATTGCACGCAAGGTTTCACAGCTCCCCCCCGCGGCCGCCGCAGTCGTCTAATTTCCAACAGTTCGAGGACAACGTAGGCGGTGATGACTGCGAATGGTCGAGAGCGGCATAGTTTCTACTTGTCGGTGCTTCGACATTCGTTGTCGAATTTGCCGTGGCTGGTATTACAACGGCGACGGCTTGAAACGGATTAAGACCGGAATGGGCGCAGCATCAGCGAAGAATCAATTTAATAGGACAGTACGATGACTGATAAGATGAGAAAAAATATTGACCTGGTTCTGCCCAGTGTGTCGGATATACGAGATGCCTGTGTTCAGCGACTAACCGAGTTGTTGACCGCAAAGGAAGGTGTCCTTCCGGTGAGCGTGCAAAATCTTTCCGGTGTGATTTTTTGGTGAGCCGGTTGGGAAGCGGGGGCCAGCTGGCGGCGGGGGCTCAAGCAGCGTTGGGGAGTTCAGCGATTGTCTGGCGGTAGTTCCAGGGCAGGAACCGTTCGGGATGGGCGGCGACTTCGCCGGGATGGCGGAAGAGTTCGGTGAGATAATCGAAGGGGTTCGCCTGATTGAGCTCGCAGGTGTGGATCAGGCTCATGAACATGTCGCCGATGCGGGCCCCATTTTGCGTGCGATAGAAAAGCGAATTCTTGCGATGGCAGATCGCTTTTTTCAGAGCCCGCTCGCAGATGTTATTGTCCAGCGGGGCTCCGGCTTTGTGCAGAAAGAGCGTCAGCTTCTCCCAGTGTCTGAGCAGATAATTGACGGCGGTGCCCAGAGCCGAGTTCGGCTCGACGAGCTTTTCGTCGAACTGCCGATGCAGCCAACTCTTCAATTCCGTCATCGCCGGTTGGCTGTGGGCTTGATGTAACTCCAGACGTTCTTCGGAAGACAGCCCCTCCTTCCGGGCAGCGGCATCATTTTTATAGACGATCTTCAATGCTTCGAGCACATGGCCGCACTCTGCGGGAAACAGATCGTGAATCTCCACGAACTGCCGGCGGGCATGGGCCAGGCAGTTGGCGACGATCGTCCCCAGTTCCCGGGGCATGTTCCGCGCGAGCGCATCGCACATCTGGATCGGAGACTCAAGTTCGGCTGCGCGCTGCTTGAGTACCTCGGCCAGATTCTCGCCGGCGTGCCGATGCGAGCTGAAAAACAACGCAATGCGGCGACCATCCCGCGTGGAAATCACGCCGGACGTGAACAGACCGGTGCGGTCCGGATTGTCCACGAAGGGAATCCGGCGTTCCCCCATCAGGGTCAGAATCTTCACGGTTGTGTCGTCGTTGTAGAGAATCGTTCCCTGAGCGGCTTCTCGCATGAGGTCTTCGAAAGCCGGATTGAGTAGAGGGGCAAAAGTGGAAACCACATCCCACTGAGTCGAGGCCGGCAGAGGAATTTCCAGGTTCCCCTGCAGGCCCTGGAGGCGGTTGAAGGGAAGCCCGCTTCCATATTTTAAAAGGCCGATCATCGCACCGGCCCTGGCATCGTATTTCTCGCGGCTGGCTTCCTGGGGAAGCGCGGCCGTGAAGACCTCGCCGCACAGACCGCAGCGGAGGCGTTCCAGTGCATAGGTCCTGGCACCCAGCGGAGCCTGGCCTGTGATCCGCACCACAGTGCGGGGCGGCTTTTGATAGAGGGTTCCCTTCCCGCATTCCGGACAAGGATCGCCGACGTGAAGCGAGCGGTGAGGAATTTCGATCTGCTCGGCTCCGCGATACGCGTCGGCTCCGTTTCGACCGTGGCCTCTGGGAGGTGGTTTGCCGTTCGGCTTTTTGTCGGATTCGTCGGACTCGGTTTCGCCCGCGTCCCCGGTATGCTCCACGGATTTGCCGGAGTTCGGCTCGGCATCGGCCTGATCAGAATTTCCCACGACCTGTCTGGTCTTCTCCGTCTTCGCGCCGAACAGCATCTTCTGCAGCCGGCCGATCGACATGTTCTTTTCTTGAATCAGGCCCGCCACATATTCATAGGATTCAAAAACCCGCTCGATCAACTCCGCATCTTGAAGAGCCAGCGATTGCCTGGCGCGGTCCGCCACATCCTGGAGTCGTTTGTGATCCACTTCCATGACCTCCGGTTTCTTCCGATTCATGATCCACCATCCGTGGCAAACACAGAGCCTCCAAGTCCGTTCGCTCAGTGAAGAAATACCCTGATTATCGCAGCGTGGCAAGAGCAATTGTCTGATGCGACAATCAAGCCTGGGGGCCCACGGGCCGCCAATCGGGGGCAGCTCCCGTTCGCTCCGGGTTGCCGGCCGAGAACAGAACCGACAATTGATGAGTAGCCAGGCGTTGCGTGGCAGCATCTCGCGCATCGGGCCACCAGTGAAGGCGCCCTTCGGAAAAACGCTTGTGACAGAGCCAGAAACCCTGGCCATCATACACCAGCACCTTGATGGCCGTCTTTCTGCGATTGCGAAAGCAAAACACCGTCCCCGCGAAGGGGTCTTCACCCAGGGTGTCTTTGCATAACCGTGTTAGCCCATCGATGCCCCTGCGAAAATCCGCCGGTTGGGTGGCGACCAGGATCTTCATCTGCGGTGTAATGGCCAGCATCAGTTTGAACCTCGCAGGCTGCGTCCCACCACCGCGATATCGGCGGCCTGATAACCTGTCAGTTGGACCCGCAAAATTCCGGCATGGTCCTCCCACTCGATCACGCATGCGGAAGCCGGGGCAGAGACGGACGGTAATTCGACAAATGCCGAGCCGTTCTCCGCTGGCTGCCCTTCCGCCAGGAAAACCCGCTTCTTCAACGCATAGTAGTCAAGCTTCAACGACCGAGCGGTGCGTGTCACACCATATTTGCCAGCCAGCCTGACCGCCATTTTCCACAAGGGGGCGGGAATCCGCGCCCCGGGCTGTTTTGTCTGCCGCCACGCCGCCAGTCGCTCCCGAACCCTGGCCAGATCCGGGGGCAGTGCACGCTGATTCTGATTCGCCATCGCCGACCTCCTGAAAAGAGAAACCGCTCACGATAGCAGAATTTAAAAAAACAATCATGCACGCTTACCGGAAGGACACAAAGGAAGGGATCGAGACCACCCATGCGACGGACAACAAGGGCATGAGTCAGGACCAAATTTGCATCCACTATGATCCTGAACGACTATCCTTGGGGGAGGTGCGCGAGTTGGCCAAACGGTACACAACTCGTCAGACAGCGCGATTGAGCGTCTTTGTCTACATCGAAACGATTTATAATCGCAAGCGAAAACATTCGGCCCTGTTCCGCTACATCGAAACGTTCTACAATTCAAAACGTTTACATCAAACATTAAACTATCAATGTCCCGACCAGTTCGAGAGAATATACACTCAATAACTGGCCGCATAATTCACTCTTTGGGAGTCCGCCAGTCTTGGGCTATCGCAACTCTTAACTCGACTGGTAATTGGGTAGTATCAATCTTAGCAGATATTGTTTTGATGTTTGCATTGTTGCAGTACTGGGGACTCTGCATAATTCAACAAACAACTAAAGTAAATAGCAATTAATAATGAACCGACTGTGCTGTTTATTATGAAATCCTGATATTGTTGCGCGAGTTCTCACGCCTGAGAAAAATGCAGTCCGTTCGGCAACGAAACACAGTGAATCATCACCGTCTGAAATGACTCTTCCATATTGGGAAATTGATTTCGGGATGAATTCACTGTTGGAGATAACGAACTGCGCACGGCCAACCGGTCATAGCTGGCGAGAGAGTGGTTCTACTATACTATCAAGTTGCTCATAATATTTGTGGCAGTTTTGTGGCATTCGTTTTTGCCTTAAATGAATTAATTCCTGATAAAAGTTCTTGACGTTTGATAGAATAAGTCTATTATTATAGTCTCAAACACATGGGAAACCCGGCAACAATTCAGCGGTCAGAGAATCCCCCTCTCTCCGCTTTTCAAACTGACCAAACGCGCTAAGTTATTGAATTCAATAGCTTAGCGTTGTTTTTTGCGCGTCGTAATAAACCCCCTGGTGCACAGTTGGTGCACACAGTGTGCACAGGAGGTTTTGATGAGACGACGCAAGAAGTCTGCCCAACGCAAACGCGTTGGGCGCGTTTCGTACTATCTGCATCACGGTGCCTGGTATCTTGATAAAGCAACAAACATTCTGTAAATTTCCGGGGCCTTCGGTCTCTGTGATCAGCATTAAATTGTCAGGTATCTCATGCCGGTTTCCCAGTCGTCGCTGAGTTCCACCAGGACCGCGGTCACCAGCCTCAGCAACGACTCCTCATTGGGAAACAGTCCCGCTACGCGGGTACGCCGTTTTAATTCCTTATTCTGCCGTTCGAGCATGTTTGTGGTTCGCATCCGCTTGCGATGACCGGCAGGGATGGTAAATACGGTCAGTCCTTCCAGGATGTTTTCTTCCGCCCAACTCGCCAGTTTCGGAGCTGTTTTTTCATGAGTGGAAACGAACCGTTTCAGTTCATTCAGCGCATCATCCAGGTCTCTGGCATTAAAGATATTGCGTAATTCATCGCTCACCTGTTTGCGCAAATGAACCTTGGGAACGTATTGCATCGCGTTTTGCATCAAATGAAACTGGCAACGCTGCCAGGGCGTGCCAGCGAGCATGTTCTGTCGTGCCGCTTTCAGGCCTTCGTGTGCATCACTGACGATCAGCTTCACGCCATGCAGTCCGCGCTGGTTGAGTGAACCCAGGAATTCACGCCAATGGACTTCGGCTTCGGAGAGCGACACAGACACTCCGAGTACGCTCCGATGACCGCTGGCCAGGACGCCGATCGCAATCAGCACGGCACAGTCCCGCACGCTGCCTTCCACGCGAACTTTTTCATAGCGGGCGTCGAGGATCAGGTATTCCACCTGCCCCAGCGGTCGATTACGCCACGTTTCCAGCTCTTCGTCGAGCAGTTTCGCTGCCCGACTGACCTGTGTACTGGTGACATCAAATCCACAGAGTTCGGTGGTGATTTTGGCGACCTTACGGGTAGAGACGCCTTGAACATACATTTCAGCGATTGCCAGCTTCAGTGCGCGTTCACTCCGTTCGCCGCGTTCCAGTGCAGAGGGATAAAAGTCGCCATCGCGTGTCTGGGGCACTTGCAGTTCCAGCTTTCCGAGGCGACTTTGAAATGATTTTGGCTTGAAACCGTTGGCATAAGAACGGCGTGTTACGCTGCGTTGATACGGTTCGGCACCGAGGTATTCGGAACGTTCCAGCTTCATCGCTTCGTTGAACAGGATCTGGAGTGCTTGCGACATTTCATCGAATCCATGATCGGCCAGGAGCTGGACAGCGTCGAGAATGTTGTTAGATTGTTGTTGGTGGGCCATGGTTGGAGTTCCTTTTCTGTTGTGGAAAACATTAAAAAGAAACCGATCTGGCCCACCCTTTCAAGGGCTCGCCGGAGTGGTGCTTGTTATTTTCGCTACGCTCAAATAACAAGCACCACTCCGGCACACAGGTAATTTACAGAAGAGATGTTACAGTAACGGTATCTTTACTACCGTGATGGAGACCGGCCAGTCCGGTTGAGAGTCGCTGACACAGAGGTGGAAGCCGAGCAGATCGCGGCGCAAGTCAACGCGCAATTGGCTTCGTCCAGCCCTACTCTGTTTTCCTTCACGTCTGTCAGTTTTTCAGAGCTGCGACAGGCCTTCCTCAATCATCACGAAACCGTGGTGCGATCTTCTCCCGCCACGATCAGACGCTATCGATCGGCATCCCAGCATCTTGAAAACTATTTCAATGAATGCCGCCCATCTGATCTGGCGCATGCGATCCGGGCAGATCATTTTGTAGCCTGGCTGAGGAAGCAGAAAGTTTCCCCGAACGGCCATCCTAACACGGCCAAACGGGCCCTTCGTGATAAAGGCCTGCGCTTCGTATTGGAAGTCTGTCGATCGGTATATATCTATGCCGCCCAGCAACGATTTCTTCCCCCCTACTTCGAAAACCCTTTCTCCAAGCTCAACCTGGAGCGGATGAGAATCGAAGATGCCAAACCCATCTTTGTTTTCGATGCGGATGACGAACTGAGATTCTTCCAGAAAGCGGATGACTGGACGTTCCCCATTCACTTTATTCTTGCCAAGACAGGATTAAGGTCGGGCGAACTGATCCATCTGCTGATCGAAGAGGTCGACTTGGAAAACGGCTGGCTGCATATTCGCAACAAACCAGAGTTGTGCTGGAAAATCAAAACCAGGCGTGAACGCTCTGTCCCCTTGATCAAGGAAGCAGTCGCCGTCTTGCGCAGGGTGATTGGCAATCGAACGTCAGGCCCTGTATTTATCCGGCACCAGTTTGATCCCTTTAATTCACTTTTGGGAAACCTGAACCAGATGGCACTCCAGGAAGAACTTCGGCAACGCATCTCACGTGCTGACTCAGGGAGTGTGCTGACTCTTTCGCAAACCATGGAGGAGAAGCTCGCCCGAGCCGTCTGGCGTGAAGCCGGCGTGATTCGATCGGAGCGGGTGCGGACATCGTTTATCCGTACCGCCAAGTCTGCAGGTCTGAAACAGTCTTCCTGCCCCAAAAGCTGGCGGCACTCTTTTGCCACATTGCTTCAGGATGCCAACGTCGATCCACTCATTCGCCAGATCACACTGGGGCATAAACCGAGCGAGGACGCCCGCAGTGGCGGTCTGGGGATGACAGGCGTGTATACGCACACTCGCGCCACCACGCAGAAGCGAGAGATCGAACGTGCTCTTCGCTTCTGGCCCCAGTCTCTCGCTTATGCGAGGCAATGGACCAAATCTAACAAAGTCTGAGTCTAAGCATACTGACTCGCTTTGAACACATTAATAAATACATATCCATTTAAAAGGGAGTTTTAAGCATGAGCTATAGAGAAGAAAATGAACTCAAACCACGGAATGGTCATACCCTGATCGTTGGCATTCTAGGGCGTATTTCCGGTTGTGCAAACCAGAAAGAACTCAGCCTGGATGATCAAGTGGATCATGGCAAACAGATTGCCTATGAAATGTACGATGGAGAGATTGAGTTCCGGATAATCACAACCAAGGGAAAAGGTGAGCGACTTGACCGTCCGGAACTTCTTAAGATCGAGAACTGGCTCAACTCAGATGAGTTGGATTTATTAATTGTCGAAGATCTTGGTCGCCTGGTACGTGGCCCAGCAGCTCATCGTCTGTGTGGCATTGCGGTCGACCATGGAACCAGAGTCATTTCTCCCAATGATTTTATTGACACTAATAATGAAAATTGGGAAGACGATGTACTTAATGCATGCAAAGAGCATCTGAAACACAATACGCATACATCTCTTCGATTGAAACATAAGTTGATGAATCGGTTTGAAAAGTACGGAGGTGCCACTCCCTGCCCTATTGCTGGATATATCAAACCTGACAATGCCAAGTCGTACTCAGATTGGGTCAAGAAGGAAGATGCAACTATATTCATACGCGAAGGTCTTCAAATCCTCAAACGGACTCTCAATGGCGAAGCCGTTGCGGAATACTTTAATGAAAATGGATTTTCACCAGGTCCCTATTGCAGTAAGGATCAATGGGACGGACGTATGGTGCTACGCTTCTACCGTAATCCGACACTTAAAGGATTTCCGCAACGTGGAGATAAGCATTCCATCAAACATCATGAAACCGGCAGAAGAATCTCAGTCCGTAATCCGAATGGTCCCCGGTATCGGGAAGAACCTCATCTGGCATTTTTCTCTCCTGATGAGATTGATCCCGTTCTCAAAGCGTTAGCTGAGAAAAATGCGAATTATAAACGTAAGAAAAATCAGAATGGCACTGATTCACGGCATCGGGTTCCCAAGAAACGGACCCGGGCCTTTGGTCAGCATGCTACCTGCTTCTATTGCGGTTTTCATTACGTGTGGGGAGGGAACGGCATGACGGACAACCTGATGTGCTCCAATTCCCGCGAGTGGCACTGCTGGAACTCTGTTGGGGTTAACGGACCTGAAGCCGCACAGAAACTTCTGGAGGTGGTTCTGGATAGCGTTGCGACTCTGGATGAAATTGATTCTCAGTTTCGAGAGATTGTGCAGCAGACGCATGCCGGTGGTCCTGAAAAACTTCTTGCCCGTGAAAATCAATTAAATCGGGAAGAGGAAGAAATTGAACGGGAACGCGCTAAGCTCAAAAAGTTTTTCAAGGAGATCGATGATATCGATGGTGATTTTCTTTCTGAGATGCTTGCCGAGTTAAAGGGTCGAGAAAAACAGTTATTACTTGACCGGAGGGCATTAGAGCATGCAAGATCTCGTCAACTCGATCTTCCGAAATCCACATTAGAGCTCAAGGGGATTTTGCAGCATCACCTCGAAGATGTCGATATCCACTCTCATGAATTCGGTGATTTGATCCGGGAATTGGTCCCGGAAATCCATGTCTACCTAGTACGGCTGATTGACGGTGGTCATCTACTGCCTCGTGCTAAGATCTGCCTTAATCTTGCAGGGAGCATTCCGGATGCAGCTGCGTCTACTGAGTTACAGCAGTTACTGTCCAGGGAACTGACTCTGGATCTCTTTGAGCCCCCTCAACGTGAATTGATCCGACCGGAGGCTGTCAGACTGGCTGCTGCTGGACTGGAACAGCGGGAAATTGCCCGTCGGCTGGATGGTAACCCCACTCAGACCGCGGTCTGGAAAGCCTTGAAGCTGCATCAGCAGATGCTGGAACAGGGACTGACAAGTCCCTACATATTTTTGGATGAACCGCCTGATGACTATAAAAAACTGCGCAGGCACAAGAACAAAAAGTATTCTTTTCAGCCGAAGCCCGGTTATCAACGGCCTCCGCTCTGAAAATGAACACCCCCATTGATTCCTGATCCGCCCCCGGCAAGTTGCCGGGGTTTTTTAATGCGCTATCTGAAAGGAGCTATTTTGAAAGCCAGACACTCCAAAACCAAAAAGAAAAACGTGAAGCCAACCGGCCCCGTCATTCCGGGAAGCCCCGTCCATCGGCTGTTACAACTGATTGCCAGATCAATTGTCAAAAAGTATGAACCGGACGACGCTGAACGGGATTCCCGTAAAAACTAAATTTTGGCCCAAAACGTGTCATAATAAATAGGATTATATGCAGCGTGTTAGCATTCAGGTGGAGCGGTATTTCAGGGTACTCAACACGCTGCATATGATCTATTGGACTGAACCGCAGGGGCGTTTTCGACTATGGGGATTGAATGCCCGCAGGGTGAAAACAGCGTTCTGTTTTCTCTGTGATTGCGGGTATGATTCTCCGATGGGATCGTTCGCTCAAGCGTCGAGGCAGGCCGCTGTGGCGGGTTGTAATTGCCAGGACGGTTGTGCGGGGCGTCCCGAAGACGGAATCCGTCACCGGCGCAGACCCCGACCGGAACACTCTATGAAGGGAGATCAAAACGAGGGGCCGGTTCTCTTGCAGAAGACTCATGAGGTATCACAGACCTCCCAGAGTTCGGAAGCCGGCAGCGAGGCACGAACAAAATATGGAGCAGGAAGTCGCTCCCAGCGGGAGTGCAATTCCTGCGACCTCTGGAGTGCGGCTTGACCACAGGAGGGACAGATTGCAGACGATTCCCCGGGAACCGGAGACGCTGCCCGAGGACGTTTTTCGCTCAGAGGCCCCGCTCCTTCCAGCAGTCCGCGGCACAGCGCGATCTTCTCTGCCCGGAAGCGATTGGCCAGAAAGCCATAATGCCGAATCCGCATCAGCCCATCTGGAAGCACATGCTGCAGGAACCTGCGGAGAAACTCCGTGGCGGCGAGCGTCATGGTCCGCTTCCGACTGCCTTGGGCGTAGTCTTTATAGCGGAACGTGACCTGGCCGTCTGCGACGTTCAACAGCCGGCTGTTCGAGATCGCCACGCGGTGCGTGTAGCGTGCCAGGTATTTCAGTACCGACTCGGGGCCGCCGAAAGGCGGCCGGGCATACACGACCCATTCGGTCCGCACGGACTGGTTGAGAAGACGCTTGAAGCCCTGGGGATCGGCGACGGAAGCCAGCCGCCCGGGGAATTCCAGTTTTCCCGCGACATACGTCTGATTGAGCAGGTTCAGAAACTTGCCGCGAAACAGCCGACTGAGTACGCGCACGGGCAGGAAGAAATCGGCCCGTCCCGCGACCCAGCGTGTGCGGTCGGGCGCCAGTCCGCCGGAAGGGACCACGCAATGCAGGTGGGGATGCGGCATCAGGGTCTGTCCCCAGGTATGCAGCACGGCCAGAAACCCGATTTCCGCCCCCAGGTGCCTGGGATCGGCGGCGACTTCCAGCAGCGTCTGGCTGGCCGCGCGGAACAGCATCCCGTACATCAGCCGCGGGTTGGCAAGCGTCAGATCCACCAGCAGGTTCGGCAGCGTGAACACCACGTGGAAGTAGGGAACCGGCAATAGTTCGGCTGCCCGCCGCTGCATCCACTGCGCACAGGCAGAACCCTGGCACTTGGGGCAGTGGCGATTCCGGCAGGAATTGTAACTGATCTGCCGATGGTCGCAGGAGCGGCACGTTTCCACATGCCCTCCCAGGACCGCAGTCCGGCAGTTCTGCAACGCCCGCATGACGCGGCGCTGGGCAACGGACGTGGGATAGCGCTTCAGGTATTCCGCACCGTACTGCCGCACGACGTCAGCGAGTTCCCACCGGGGACGCGTCATGAGTCCTCCTGTGGCGTGTCTGGCTGGTCTTGCTCATGGAGCAGTTCCAGGGGACTGCGGGTGCCGCCGATCAGGTGCTTGGAAACGTGCGTGTAGATCGAGGTGGTCCGCAGGCTGGCATGGCCCAGGAGTTCCTGGATGACCCGCAGTTCCGTGCCGGCTTCGAGTAGATGCGTGGCGAAACTGTGACGCAGCATGTGCGGCGTGACGGCTTTGTCCAGGCCGGCCTCACTACAGGCGTCCCGGCAGACTCGTTGCACCGATCCCACGGCGATCGGCTTGATCCGTGAAGGACCGAGAAACAGCCAGTCGGCCGGACGGGCGGCCCACCAGTAGTGCCGCAGCGTTTGCAGCAACAGGGGTGAGAGCAGTGTATAGCGATCTTTGTTTCCCTTGCCCTGCACGATGCGGATCACCATCCTCTGGCTGTCGATGTCGCACACCCGCAAACGCACTGCCTCGGAAATCCGCAATCCCGACGCGTAGGCCGTCATCAGGATGGTGCGGTGCTTGAAGGAGTGCACCGCCTGAAAGAAGCGGCACACCTCGTCAAAACTCAGCACTTCCGGTAAATGCCGTTCGGGCCGGGGGCAGCGAATGTCCTGCACGATCTCGCCGCGCTGAAGTGTATTCCGATACAGAAACCGCAGTGCCGCCAGTGCCTGATTGTAGGTTCCCCAGGCGACTTGCCGGTCCTGGACCAGATACAGCAGGTAAGTCCGGATGGCCTCCGGTCCCAGGACTTCCGGGCTTTTACCGAAGTGCCGGGCAAAGCGGGACACGTTGTTGACGTAAAGCTTGATCGTTTTCGGGGACAGGTTCCGCAGTTCCATGTCCTCGATCATGCGCTGCCGCAGTGGAGTCATCACTGGACCTTTCGTGAAACAGAGATTTCAGAGACCGGGAAGGTACTGAAACTATGCCTCACAAATGGCGTAAGCGCAAATCGGAATATTCGGAACAGGCCGTACAGACGGACCTGGGTACCTACGTGTGCTTTACGGTCCGGGGGGACGAGCCCTCAGCGGAA
This sequence comes from Gimesia benthica, assembly GCF_009720525.1. Taxonomy (NCBI): domain Bacteria; kingdom Pseudomonadati; phylum Planctomycetota; class Planctomycetia; order Planctomycetales; family Planctomycetaceae; genus Gimesia; species Gimesia benthica. The sequence continues at coordinate 6,369,837 of NZ_CP043930.1, read as the reverse complement.
GGATCAATCACAGTTGCCGATCCCAGGCCTACCGCGAAGCGGTTTAGTTCAATACATAGGGGATAGATTACCTATTGTACGATGGTAGTCGATCTCCAAAACAAATTCGTCGTCAGTAAAAACGCCCCGCATGGCACAGGAATGCGGGGCGTTTTGTTTTTACACATCCCCAATAGAAAGGAGCCTTGCTTGGAATACATGGTTTTAACGTTCGTCTCTGTCGCCCTGTTGCTGACTGTCGTCTCATTCATCAAGGAACGGCGGTTGCGGCTGGCGCTGCAGGGAATTCTCAGACACCTGATTCAACGCTGGAGGGCACATGGAAAAACCGACTCTACCAATCACACTAACACTGATCCTGCTGACCGGAGCCGGATGTAGTTCCGACGAAAACAGCCGTGTGGCCGAACTGGCCACACGGCAGCTGGAGCGCCAGGCTGAGCAGAACCAACGGATGACGGAACTCCAGCAGGAAGTTGCCTCCGGTTCACGGAAACTGGTGGAAGCAGACGCCAGATCCCGGCAGGAGCTGGTCTCGCTGCAGCGTGAGATGCAGACCGAGCGAAACGAGATCGGATACCAGCGGGACCAGCTGGAAGCGGAACGCCGTGAAATTGCTGACAGCAGAAATCGTGACCCGATCATTGCGGCGGCGATCACCAGGGTGGCCATGGTTGTTGTCAGCCTGCTGCCCTTATTCATCTGCTGGTTACTGCTCAGGCAGAAAATAGAACCCGCTAACGATCAGCAAATGACAGAGCTACTGCTAGATGACCTGGTCTCAGAAGAACCGTGGCTGATGCCACCTGCAAATACAAATCCGAACAACCCACGGTTAACGGATTGCCCGCAGCCCCCCGATCCTGAAGATCCCACAGAAAGGAGCACATGATATGTCACATATTGTCACGATCCAGACAGAGGTCCGCGACGCGGAAGCACTGAGCCTGGCCTGCCGTCGACTCAATCTGGGCGAACCCGTTCACGAAAGCGTTACGCTGTTCAGCGGGGAAGTCTCTGGCTACGCGGTCCGTCTCCCTGACTGGCGGTATCCTGTCGTCTTTGACGTCGAACAGGGCCAGGTCCGCTACGACAACTTTGAAGGCCGCTGGGGTCAGCCGACTCACCTCAATCGTCTGTTGCAATCCTACTGCGTGGAAAAATGTCGTCTGGAAGCGCGCCGCAAGGGACATTCCGTCCTGGAAAACCGGCTCAGCGACGGTTCCATCAAACTCACTATTCAGATCGGAGAGGGCCAGTGAAAACCATTGAAATCATCATTTCAACCGACGGTCAGTCCCGGATCGAAACCCGCGGCTTTACCGGTTCCCATTGTAGGGATGCCAGTCGGTTTCTGGAAGGAGCTTTGGGAAAAGTCTCCTCGGAACAGCTGACTGCCGAATACCACCAATCCATTCAACACCAACCCAACCAACTCAAACAGGAGAATTAGCTTTCAATTCACAACACATACAGGAATTACCTGAACGAATTGACGGAGCCCCCTCACGGGTGCGTGTGTTGGTGGTCGTCGAAGGGACACACGACATCAAGTTCCTGAGGCGCATCTCGGCACTCCTCCATTCTGCGCATCCCGCACTGCCTGATCTGGCCGCAATGGAACGTAATAGAGAACTTATCTTCCTGCCGATCAGTGGACATCCTCAAGCTTGGATTAGACGACTGTCACCACTCAATCTGCCAGAGTTTCATTTGTACGATCGCGAGCAGTCACCGGTTACGGAACAACGTCTGGAGACCGTCGACAGGATCAACCAACGCTCTCGTTGCCGCGGCATGTTGACGCAGAAACGGAGTCTGGAGAACTATCTGCATCCCCACTCGATTCAGGTTATCACTGATGTCCCACTGGAATTCGATGACCATGCTTGTGTGGCAACTCTGGCAGCACAACAAGTTTTTGAGAGCAGTCATGGAAAATCCGCCTGGCAACGGCTCACTCGTCGTGCTCAGGTGCGACTAACGAATCGGGCCAAGCACTGGCTCAACACCAGTGCCGTTGAGGAGATGACGGTCCCCCTGCTGCAGGAACGTGATCCGGACGGAGAAATCATCTCCTGGCTGGAGACGATCCGTCAACTGGCTGAGACCGCTTAAGCACACTTCACACACCTATTTCTTTCAACCTAAGAGGAACACTTATGTTACTAACCGAACGACTGGCGGAGAACGTACGCGCCTGCTTTACCGGGATCTGGATTCAGAGCCACGAACATGACGAGGCGTTGTTGGAAATTACCCGGCTCTGCCACAGTGAAGACTGGGGCTTGCTCTCTTGGGATATTGACCGGGGGCTACAGGGAACGCAAGCCATTGAAGAGAGTGATGCGTCGTACCCTGATCCCCTGGCAGCCATACACAGCCTCAACAGCCAGGCCGATTCAGATCGGCCCACGCTGCTCGTCCTCAAGAATTTCCACCGCTTTATTAACTCTCCCGAAATCATCCAGGCACTGACGCAACAGATCGGTCTGGGAAAGCAAACCCGAACCTTTGTGATCATTCTATCCAGTCTGATCCAGATTCCCCCGGAACTGGAAAAGCTGTTCGTCTGTCTGGAACACGATCTCCCCGACCGGAGCCAGCTGGAGGAGATCGCTCGCAGCATTGCCACGGAACCCGGCGAACTACCGGAAGGAACGGAACTGGAGCGTGTTCTGGACGCTGCCTGCGGCCTGACCCGCTACGAGGCAGAGGGTGCTTTCAGCCTCTCCCTGGTACGACACGGACGCATCGACGTCTCCGTCGTGCTGGAGCTGAAGGCTCAGACGCTGCTAAAAAGCGGTCTGCTAACGCTCCACAGCGGCTCAGAGTCATTTGATGACCTGGGCGGCCTGAAATCACTCAAGGCCTTTTGCCGGCGTGCGCTGCGTCCCAGATCACAGGAATCAACCCATGTGCGTCCACGGGGCGTGCTACTGTTGGGAGTTCCCGGGACCGGCAAAAGTGCCTTCGCCAAAGCTCTGGGCAGGGAGACCGGACGGGCCACACTGACACTCGACGTGGGAGCCCTGATGGGTTCTCTAGTCGGCCAGACCGAGGAGCGAACAAGACGGGCGCTCCGGATCGTTGATGCGATGCAGCCAGCCGTCCTGTTTATCGATGAAATCGAAAAGGGTCTGAGCGGAGCGGCCTCATCCGGACAGTCTGACAGTGGTGTTTCCACACGCATGCTGGGGACACTTTTAAGCTGGCTGAACGACCATACTTCAGACGTGTTCGTGGTCTGTACTGCCAACGACATTTCAAAACTTCCTCCCGAGCTGATCCGTGCCGAACGCTTTGACGGTCTCTTCTTTCTGGATCTGCCCGGAGATTCACAGAAGCAGGTGATCTGGAACATCTACCGCGAACAGTATGGGCTTACGGAAGACCAGCAGCTTCCTGAAGACCGGCACTGGACCGGTTCGGAAATCCGGGCCTGCTGCCGTCTGGCGGCCCTGCTGGATGTCCCGTTAACCCAGGCCGCGGAAAACGTGGTCCCTGTGGCCGTCACAGCCGCAGAATCAGTTGCTCGACTCAGACGTTGGGCCAGCAACCGTTGCCTGTCTGCAGAGCAGCCAGGCGTCTTTGTTCATGGAGAGCGGTCGGAAAGCCGAACGCAGCGCAAACTCTCCCGTGATCCCCGCAGAAACTAAACCTGACTTTAATCAAGGAGAAACGACGACTATGGCTACGATAGAAGAAGTGGAAACTCACCACGATCCCATCGACCGTCTCAGGGCGACGATGTGTGCCACGCGGGTCAGTTTTGAATGGTTCGGTACCCGGAAGTCGCTCACACGTGACCAGAAGGCCCAGGCCGCCGAATCGTTTGGGGCGGAAGGGGAGTTCCTGAGTGCCGGTAAAAAGCTGCTGGATACGGGACATCCCCGTTTTCGAGCCGTGAGTGCGGTTCGTAACCAGGTGCGGAAATACTGGACCTCGGTCAGCCTGCCTTTTCCGGAACCGGGAATCCGCTTATTGCGGCAGGATGCTCTGAACACCTTCCAGGAGCAGATGCATCGGTTTACGGAAGAACTGGCTGAAGCGGTTGCGGAACTGGATGAACAATACCTGTCCCTGAAGGCGGCGGCCCGGGAGCGACTGGGAAGTCTGTTCAATGACGATGATTACCCCACAACGCTGGTCGGGCTATTCGAAGTGACCTGGGAATTCCCCAGTATCGAACCGCCGAATTATCTCAGACAGCTCAATCCCGAACTCTACGAACAAGAGTGCCAGCGCGTGCAGTCGCGATTCGAGGAGGCGGTCCGGTTGGCGGAAGACGCTTTTCTGGATGAGTTGTCGAAACTGGTGTCGCATCTGACAGATCGCCTGAGTGGACAGGCCGATGGCCGTCCCAAGGTCTTCCGGGATTCTGCCATCGGCAACTTGCACGAGTTCTTTGAACGTTTCCGGTCGTTGAATGTGCGGTCCAACGAGCAACTGGATGCCCTGGTCTCTCAGTGTCAGAACATTGTGGAGGGAATTCAACCCCAGGAGTTGAGAAAGCGGGACGCCCTCCGGCAACAGGTCGCCTCCGATCTGTCGGGCGTCCAGGCTGCCCTGGATGGTCTGCTGGTTGACCGGCCGCGGCGTCAGATCATACGGACTCCGAAGTGAGGAGGTCACATGCAACTCATCATCACAGCTGAAGGGCAAGTCCGCTGTATTTACGCGGAAGCCATTGATCTGACCGTCATCGGTCGACTGCGTATCACACGTGGTTCGTTTGTTGAACCGAATGCGGCTGGTCAATGGATCGTGGATCTGTCCCCCGTACGGGGTCCGCGGTTGGGGCCGTTCGCACAGCGGAGTGCGGCCCTGCAGTCAGAAATCGACTGGCTGGAACTGCACTGGCTTTCTTCCGACCACTGAGAATGGAATGTACCCACAACAGGCCCCGGTCTTGCAGAATTGTCTCTGCAGGGCCGGGGCTTTTTTATTGAACCCTTGTATTAAAGGAAACTTTAGATGAAACAGACAGACTTGAATCGGGCTGTCGCCCTGGCCACCGGCGAGACAATCGCCACCGTCAAACGCCTGGGCTTTTTATTAGCGGAACCCCAGGAAACCGTTGATCCGGATTCGGACACGTCGGGACCGCTGGTGATCGACTGGGACGAACTGGACAACCAGCGAATGAGCCCGCAGACAGAAGGATTGAATCATGTTCCTTCAATGGTGTGATTCCGATCTCAAGGGATTTCACTGTCTCAGTCAGGCAGATGCTCCCTTCCACTCAAATCGATTTCAGTTGCTCCGTAGCGGGCGGCAACGGGGACGACGCGCCGTTAAAAGTCAACGTCGAAAAAGGCGTCGCAAACGAAAGTCGCTTGGTTAAAGCATTACTTCTTTTTAATACATCTCCAAATCAATTCCAGAAAGGAATGCTATGAAAGTTTTATTGATTAACAACGATGGTGGCGGATTCGCGGACTACATCGAAGTCGCCACGGGGACCACGGTCTCTCAATTGTTCGAACAACGCATGGCGAGTGCGAACGCCTCGGATTACCTGATCCGGGTCAATCGCCAACCGTGCCCTCCCGATCAGACATTTCAGGACGGGGACCGGATTTCGATCACTCCGACAAAAATCGAAGGTGCGAACAGCTAGCCTTTGTTGAAGTGAATTATATTGTCTCTGACAGGCTGCCGGGATCTTCGTCCCGGCAGCCTGTTTTCTATTAACAGGAGTGAACGACTATGAATCAGAGTCCGAAAACGGTCTGGCGGATGGCCAGTCTCGTTGAGCAACAACTCAGCTCACTGGGCAGTGATACATACACCGGGCTGCCAGAAGCGGCCTGGATGAACTGTCTGCGGTTGATCCGCATGCGGCAGCAGGCTCAGGAACGAGGTTGGTTTCGTGCGGCCACCAAGCTGGAGCGAGAACTTACCAGAGAGGTGTTTCAGCTGTCGCGGCAACTGGTGACGTTGCAGCAGGAGCTGGAGTCTGCCGCTGATGATAAGCCTGTTCCTGAGACTAGCACCATCTACGAAGACCTGCTGGCCCTGGAAGAGGAGTTTGGTGAATACGACATCGAACTCAAGACCAAGTCTATTTCGGTAGTGACAGAGCCAATTGTGCTGGAAGGCGTTTATCTGGGAGCGTTTGAGATACGGCTGGAGTTTACAGACCTGAATTCAGACGCTCCCTTTCAGTACCAGGTATTTGCTCAAGATCCGCAGTCACCGATCACCGATGACGCTGTCACGCATCCGCATGTGCAGTCTGATATCGTCTGTGAAGGGGACGCCCGTGTGCCTATTAAAAGTTCCCTAGAACAGGGGCGACTGCTGGACTTTTTCGTGCTGGTGTCGCGCTTGTTGCACACCTACAACCCGGAAAGCCCCTATGTCGCCCTCAGCGACTGGCACAGTGCAGAATGCAGTGATTGTGCGGATGTCGTGACCACAGATGAGCAGACTCACTGCACCAGTTGCGAAAACCGCTTGTGTCGGCAATGTGCGAATAGCTGTACCGACTGTAGTTTCTCATTTTGCCACGACTGTTCGACCCGCTGTGAAATCTGCCGTGATGACTGTTGTGAATCCTGTCTGAAAGAGTGTGGACTCTGTGGTTCCAGCTGTTGTTCTAATTGCCTCGATATTGAAGAAAGGTGCCCGATCTGTGAAACACAGGAAGACGAAGAAACGTACGAACCGGACCAGGAAACCAGATCGCCGGAGACGGTCCCCCCTTCCGGCGATCCGCTTTAGCCCAACCGCCTGGGCCAAACTGCTGTTCCTACGTGATTATGGTGATACGGAGGTCGGCGGATTTGGAATCGCAGCCTCGACGGATTTGCTGCTGGTCCAGGACCTGCAACTCGTGAAACAGACCTGCTCGCTGGTCCATGTTGCCTTCGATGATGAAGCGGTGGCGAATTTCTTTGACGATCAGGTCGATGCCGGACTCCGCCCGGAGCAGTTTGGTCGGATCTGGATCCACACCCATCCGGGAGCTTGTCCGGAACCCAGCCCCACTGATGAGGCGACCTTTGAACGCGTCTTCGGTCGTTCTGACTGGGCCGTGATGTTTATCCTCGCTCGACAGGGAAGATCCTATGCCCGCCTGCGGATGAATTCCGGTCCCACGTTTGAATGCGAGATTCCGGTCAGGCGGGATTATTCAGAGCTTTTTCCAGGCTGTGATCCTGAATGCTGGGAAGAGGAATATTTAACGAACGTGCATCCCGAACAACGCCAACCTGGCAGGCCGTTATCGGCGTTCGACGGTTTTGACTGGGATGCGGACTGGTTTTCCGATGATCCTGACTTGGAAGGAGACTTATTGTGACAAATAAAACAGTAGATCGTTTTCAGCGGCAAAGTGGTCTGGTCCCCGCTGAACAGCTTTCACAGATTTCGGTGACTGTCATCGGTGTGGGAGCCATCGGACGACAGGTGGCCCTGCAACTGGCGGCAATTGGGACGCCGCGGATTCAGCTTGTTGATTTTGATACGGTCGAATTGACCAATATCACGACGCAGGGATATCGGAGACAGGATCTGGGATCAGCTAAAGTCGAAGCAACGGCCAGGGCAATCCAGGAACTCGATGATTCGATTCAGGTGGAGACAGTTTCGGATCGGTTTCGTGCCTCCATAAGTACAGGAGAGGCTGTCTTCTGCTGTGTGGATTCGATCTCTGCCCGAGCAGCGATCTGGCGATCCATCAGCAGAAAATGTGCGTTCTGGACAGATGGCAGAATGCTGGGAGAAACGATCCGAGTGCTGACTGCGACAAAGGATTCTGGAATAGACCAGTATTCAGAGACACTCTTTCCTCAACCCCAGGCTCATGCGGGCAGTTGTACCTCACGCAGTACTGTGTATGCAGCCAGCATTGCAGCGGGGCTGATGGTACATCAGTTGGCTCGCTGGCTTCGTGGGATATCCTTAGAGCACGATATGACTTTAAATCTGTTGGCAGGCGAGACTGTAATAAGCTGACTACTTGCGATACTATTTTCTCTATCATCCTAAAACGCAATAACCAGAGCAGGCAGGCCACCTTCAAAGGTGGCCTGCCTGCATTTTTTTAGCTATCAGAATATTTTAGTCATCATGGAATTCCCAACGAGACCAGTATAACTTCCAGTTCTTTAGAGCTAATTGTCGCCAAAATTCATTAACCTTCCTCTTAACCCTGGGAGCATAATCGTTCCACAATGGACAGCAATTTCTCTAGAGGCTACTCGACCAACCGAAATCACCGGATCCCAGGGATTAATAGGAGCATTATTTTCATTTAGCGTTACAACAGCGGTTGTCTTCATTTTTGATCATACATTTTTCATCTCCTGCGATCATATCTCTACTGAATTGTTTGTAAGCCTCCGTTAGTTCATATTTGGGGGAAGGGAATGGATTTCATATACAGAGCGCATTGATAAAAAAGCTCACATTCCCCATTCTTCTCGCTTCAATTTGGAGAATGAAAAATGCTCACAAGTAAAAAGAAAAGATTAATTTAAGAGTCTATTCGAAGTTTAACTCGATCACATGCAGCAGCGATCGCACAGATTGAAGACACGATTTCTGTGTTGATTAAAACTCTGGAGCTTAAGGTCCCCGATTTCGGAGATCCAGAATTACAACCTGTCGTCGACGAAAAGACTTTCAGTATTACCTGGAAAAATCACACTTGTTTTCTTGGCAACACTTTGCTGTTTTGGCTTTTCCACAGACTCGCTCAATCCCCCAATCAATATGTTCCACATGTCGAGCTCCTTGATGATGTCTGGCATAGTGAAAGAAACTCATCAACAATCCGTGGAGTCGCCAAAAGACTACGAGATGAACTGATTGCGGCGGGTATGCTTCAACTTGCCTCCGCGATCGATGGAAGGGTTTCAGGACATTATGGGTTAATTTTTTCTTGGAATATTCAAAATCAAACATAATTCGAACGCATATCAAACGAGGATCAAACAGCCTCAGAACAGAATAGTACCAATTAGCATTTATAGTTTATTTTGGCTAGTTGGAAGCATTAGAGATGAGTACCCCAGGTTCGGACGCAACTCCTCCCGGATTGACTCCGGAAAAACAAACGATTCGAGCTGCGCAATACGTCAGGATGTCAACGGAACATCAACAGTACTCAACCCTCAATCAGCAAGACGTCATTCTTGAGTATGCCGAAAAACGAGGATTCAAAATCGTCAAAACCTATGCCGACCAAGGTAAAAGTGGTCTCAATGTTGCTGGTAGAAATGCATTGAGACAATTGATTACCGATGTGCAAGAAAACCGAGCCGATTTTGATGTGATACTCGTTTACGATGTCAGCCGCTGGGGAAGATTCCAGGATGCAGATGAGAGTGCTTACTACGAACATACATGCAAAAAAAGTGGAATTGAAGTCCACTATTGCGCTGAACAGTTTGAAAATGATGGAGGACCGACTTCCACGATTATTAAAAGTGTGAAGCGAGCGATGGCTGCTGAATACAGCCGTGAACTGTCATAAAAGTGTTCAAGGGGCAATGCCGTCTAATCGAGCTGGGATACCGTCAAGGGGGACCTCCCGGATATGGCCTTCGACGAATGCTGGTTGATATGAATGGTCATCCCAAATGTCAATTGGATCAGGGAGAACAAAAAAGTCTGCAGACTGACCGGGTTATACTTGTCCCTGGACCGGACACAGAAGTAAATAATGTCAATTGGATATATCAGCTTTTCGTTAAAGAGGGTAAGCGAGAAAGTGATATTGCCTCTATCCTGAATGAAAAAAAGATTCTGACTGATCTGGGACGTCAATGGAATCGGGGAACAGTAAGCCAGGTTTTGACAAATGAAAAGTATATAGGCAATAACGTATTTAATAGAACTTCATTTAAACTTAAGAAAAAACATGTTCGTAATTCACCTGAAATGTGGATCCGGGCTGACGGCGTTTTTGAGGCGATTGTACCACCAGAGATATATTATCAAGCGCAGGGTATTCTTCAGGAACGAAATCGTAAATTTACCAATGATGAACTGATTCTTCGATTAAAAGCTCTTTCTGAAAAACACGATCTATTGTCAGCTGCATTAATCGACGCGACTGAAGACATCCCTACATCATCAACCTATCGATCCCGATTTGGAAGCCTGATTAATGCTTACAAGCTTGCCGGCTATATACCAGACAGGAATTATCAGTACCTCGAAATCAATCGGCATCTCAGAAGTCTCTATCCCAATCTAATCGAGGATGTGAAACAAAAATTAGATACTGTGGGGGCTGTTGTCACACACGATTCCACCACTGACTTACTTCTCATAAATAACGAATACAGCGCATCCATGGTACTTTCCAGATGCAAGCCTACCGCTGCCGGATCATTGCGATGGCGTATCAATATGACCAATCGAGTCATGCCTGATATCACCATATTAGCGAGAATGGATTCTGCGAATTCCATGATTTCTGATTTCTATCTCTTACCAATGATGGATATTTCGGAGTCCAAATTACTGCTTTGTGAAACTAACGGTGTATACCTCGATACTTACCAATTCAATGATTTAGAGTATTTCACAAAACTCGCTGCCCGAGAAAAATTAAGGTGGTAACATGAAAAACAATCGCGACCTTGAGATTCACTTAATCCCCCTGGAACACATTTCCGTTCTGAATCCACGAGAGCGTGGTAAAAGAAAATTCGCTCAAATCATCAACAACATTGAAAAGCTAGGATTAAAGAAACCGATCACAGTCACTCCCAAAGAGCACACTCGTGGCAACCAGGAATATTATTTGGTCTGTGGCCAGGGGCGTTATGAAGCATACAAGATCTTAGGCGAGCCTGAGATTCCTGCATTGATCGTGAATGTAACAAAAGAAGAGTTGTTGCTTATGAGTCTGGTTGAAAATCTGGCGAGACGGCAGCACTCAACGCTCGAACTGGTTCGTGACATCAGTGATATGCGTGACCGGAATTACACATTCGCACAGATCGCCGAAAAAACTGCTCTGGAAGTGTCCTACGTGCGTGGCATTGTAAAGTTGCTCAAAAAGGGAGAAGAACGTTTACTCCAGGCAGTAGAAAAAGGACAGATCCCAATCAGCATCGCAGTAATTATCGCCAGCTCCAACGATCATCAGATTCAAAAAGCTCTGACTGAGGCATACGAGAAAAACACGTTACGTGGAAATAAATTACTGACTGCCCGGAAACTGGTAGAAAAAAGACGCATGAACGGAAAGGGGCTTAAACCCACTCCCCGAAAAAAGAAAGAAGACGAAGTCTCATCTCAGAAACTTTTACGCGTATATGAAGAAGAAACAGCAAAACAGAAACTCCTGATACATAAGTCCCGCTTATGCGAGACCCAACTGTTATTTGTGGTCTCAGCTCTGCGGCAATTATTTCAGGACGAGCAGATGACCACAATTTTGCAAGCTGAAGATCTCGATACACTTCCAGCATATCTTATTTCTCAAATCTATGGAGAAGCGACATGACTTCTAAAAAGAAGATCCACTTTGCATGTGAATCCAGAGTTCAATCGATTGCTATTTCGAGCATTTTACCTTTACACCGAATTTCCCCGAGTACTCGTAAGTCTAAAAAGTACCTTAGCATCTCAGCCTCAATTCAAAAACTGGGAATCATAGAGCCGCTGGTAGTCTTTCCTCAGGAAAACGGTAAGGAATTCTTACTTCTCGATGGGCATGTTCGGTATGACATCCTGATGGATTCTGGAGAGAAGAATGTAGACTGTCTGATTGCACTCGAAGATGAGGCGTTTACCTATAATCATAAAATCAACAGATTAAATGCTGTTCAAGAACACTTTATGATCATGAAAGCGATCAATAATGGGGTCTCCGAAGACACCATTGCTGCTGCCCTCAATGTGAATATCGCAAATATAAGAGAAAAGAAAAATTTACTGAATGGGATCTGCCCAGAAGTAGTGCAACTGCTGAGAGGGAAGCAAGCTAATGCCGATACCTTTCGACAACTTCGCAAAGCAAAAGCAATGCGACAGATTGAAATGGCGGAACTGATGTGTGCCACAACGAATTACTCAGCGCGCTATGCAAATTTTCTGATTGCATCGACCCCAGAAGATCAACTAATCGAATCGGCACAACCAAAAGAGAACAATGGTATCTCGCAAGCTGACTTAGCGCGTATGGAACGTGAAATGGAATCCATTACCAGAGATTTCAAACAGATCGAAGATACTCACGGTAAAAATACTTTGAACCTGGTGATTGTGATTGGCTATCTCAAAAAACTACTTAACAACGCCCGTGTCGTTAGGTATCTTGCATCCAATTATCAGGAATTATTGGATGAATTTCAAAAGCTATCAGAACTAAAAAGCTTGTCGGAGGAGACTAAATCCTGAAAAGTTTTCAAAATTGGCCCTAAGCTTTGAATAATCCTCAGTCATGAATAATGTCAGAAAATACACTTTAGCCGCACTCAAGATAGATCTAAATATCGAATATAGTAGAACTCCATTGCAAGAGCAGTGAGCAAATTGAACTTGAAATCCCCGATTCATTCACGCAAGATTTCAATCAAGAAGGAGTCACGAATATACCATGTGACTCTAAAGATCTATGAATTGAATCGGAGGGAATTCTCAGTGGATGATACAAACGACTTCGATGAAGAAACATTCCTCCGCGACCATTTTGAAGCATCGGAATTCCGTGGCCGGCTTGAGAATCCCTCATCCAGTCAAACGATTCTCAACCGCACTTGCGGCGATCAGGTCACTCTGGATCTGCTGATCAAGGACAACACAATTCAGGATGCAGCTTTTGAGGCACAGGGGTGCATAATCAGCCAGGCCGCGACTTCGATTCTCTGTGAATTCATCCAGGGACAACCAATCGAACACCTAAAACAATTCGGTGCACCGTCCATGTTGAAACAAATCCGCATTCCTCTCTCTCCACGCCGCATGCAATGCGGTCTTCTGGCATTTCAAGCTCTCAAACAGATCCTTTATTCCCTCGACGAACCCCAATCAGACTCAACGCCGGCAGACTGAGATTGGAATTTCACTAAAAGGATTACTACTGCTCAATGACACTCCCGAACCCTTCCTAAAGCCAAATCCAATTGTCTCAGCGCTCAATGCAGCGATTCAAAAATCGCACCGATTCCGCCCGCTTCACGAATTTAGTGTCGGCCCATACGAAGAGAAGTTGAGAGCCCGGAACGCAAACAGGTCTCAACTTTAAAACTAAATTCGTTCACGGGAAATTCAATTTTGCTGGTAGATGCTTAAGTTTCTGACCAGTAAGGAATTGGGGCATATGTTCATGACAACGGGATAGGAATATACAAATTAATCTCAAAATCCTCTTGATTGAGCGATCCCCTCTCGTAATATCTATCCACGAACGCAGTGTTCCCATGAATCCTGAAAATATGTATATATTTTCATTTCTTGTTGGCTTCGGTTCCACTTAACCGAACTTTTTGACAGATCCATCTGATCAATGATTTAGTTGGAGTCGGTCCCAGGGATGGGGAGTTTGGGGTGTCAAAGCTGATCTTAAGATCATTTCAGAGCCCGGGTGATATCCTGATGCTGACAGCGGCGGTCAGAGACCTGCATGTTGCTTATCCCAGTCAATACACCACCGATGTTCGAACCTCAGCCGATGATCTGTGGCTGAATAATCCCCACATCACGCCTCTCAATGAGCATGATGCTGATGTCTCAGTCATCGACATGCACTACCCGTTGATTCATCAAAGCAATCAGCGGCCTTATCACTTTCTGCATGGCTATGTGCAATACCTGGAACAGCAGCTGGGACTTTCGATTCCCGTCACCCAGTTCAAAGGTGACATTCATCTTTCTACTGAAGAGAAACAGTCTGCATTGCCCTGGAAAGAAATCAAGTCTCCTTACTGGATCGTGATGGCCGGGGGAAAATACGATTTCACTGCTAAGTGGTGGAATCCGGAGTTCTACCAGCAAGTCGTCGATCATTTTGCAGGACGGCTGCAGTTTGTGCAGTGCGGCCAGGCTGACCACTGGCACCCGCCACTCAAGAATGTCGTGAACCTGATTGGCAAGACCGACATTCGCCAGTTCCTGAAACTCATCTATCACGCGGACGGAATTCTGTGCCCGGTGACCTTTGCCATGCACGCTGCTGCAGCGGTAGAGACTCCTCCTGGAAAACCCAGAAATCGTGCCTGCGTAGTGATCGCCGGAGGCCGGGAACCGCCACAGTGGGAAGCATATCCGCACCATCGTTTTCTGAGCACCAACGGTGCGCTCACTTGTTGCTCAAACGGGGGCTGCTGGAAATCCCGTTGTCAGAAAGTGGGGGATGGAGATGACAAGGACCGTCGCAATCTCTGTGAACAACCCGTGGCTGTAAACGAGACGCTCTCCATCCCGCGCTGCATGCATCTGATTTCACCTAAAGAAGTCATTCACAATCTTGAACTTTATTATGAAGGAGGGGCCTTGAGCTACCAAAATCAACAGACGATCCCCCGTCGCATACGCGTCGAAATGGCAAACCGGTTACAAATACAAATACCAGCCAACGGAAGCAGCAGGACGTGCTGATTGAGTTCCGGCATGGCTTGGGAGATGCCGCTCAATTTACGAGCGTGCTCAAACATCTGCAGCAATTTTATCCACACTGGAACGTCGATGTTTCTGCCCTGGTAGGCAAGCATACCTGTTATCAGGGTTTGTGTCGCCAGATCTTTCGCTTGAGGGACGAAGAGGTCGACGCCTCTCATTATGACAAACGCTTCGCTCTGGACTGGGACGAATGTCACCACGATCATGAGTCCTGGCCCAGCACCAAAGTCGCCCGTTGCCTGCTGGAAATCTTTCGCTTAACACCTCGACCGGAATTGTGTACCTATAGTATCGAAACGGGTGAGCAGTCTCAGGCAGCGGCTGCGAACTATCTCAGTGAAATCACTGGCACGTCTGCTAATGCAGAGGGCCGATTCCCGGCAGTCCTCATTCATTACGAAGGCAATACGTCGGGCAGTAAGAAGAACCTGTCGCACGCCCTCATTCAGCAGGTGTGCGAAGATATCATCGATATCGGCTACGTCCCCGTCATCCTGGACTGGGATCAGCGGTCTCCATTAATCGATGGGCAACGCATTTTTAATCCGGACGCCAGGCACCCGTTATGGCAGGGGAAAGGCACAGGAGACGCGGAAACGCTGGCTGCCCTGATCGAAGCGTCCTCGCTGATGATCGGCGTTGACAGCGGCCCATTGCATGTTGCCGGAGCGACCACCACACCCACGATTGGAGTCTGGACTCACCATCATCCCGTTCACTTTTTTGACCTGGCTGATCACGTTCGTCATCTGGTTCCCAGAAATCATGCCCAGAAAGCCGCTGGTCCACGTTGTTTGGACTACTTCGAGCAAAACTATCACCACCGGGTCTATGATCAACTGGATCTGGAACTGCGGTCCATGGTGCTCAGCCAATTGTCTGATTCGGAAGACATCCATACGCCCGAAAACCTGGCCAACCGCGATTTTCTGAAGCAGCTCACCTCGACCGCCTACAACAAAACCTACTACGACGAACACAAACAGGCGGGCCTGGATTACCTGGGCTTCGGCGACTGGCAGATCAACTATGGGCGCTGGCTGGTTGACACTCTGGGTTGGGCCAACAAAAAAGTCCTTGATGTCGGCTGTGCCTGCGGTTCGATCGTACGCGGACTTGGAACCGCTGGGGCCGTGGTCCAAGGAGTCGACGTCAACGAATATATGATTCAGCGAGGCCGCCAGCAATGGCCTGATATGACTCCGCTGCTGCATATCTGCGATGCCGTGAATCTGCATCTATTTGATGATCAGAGTTGGGACGCCATTCACAGTGCCCAAGTTGCTGAGCACTGGAAGCCGGAACTGGTCCCGTTCATTTTGAAAGAATTACACCGCGTGACTACCAACAATGGTCTGTTTCTCTGTTTTCTCGATACCGAGGAACTCATGACTCGCCAGGGACGTAACGCCGTGGACGAAGATCCCACGCACATCTGCATTCGCCCACTGGAATGGTGGCACATGCAATTGAAAGCAGCGGGCTGGGAAGTCTGCACGGGGGAGTATGCAGCACAACTGGAACGGGCCGAGAACAGCTACTTACAGGAATACGACTGGGACTGGTTTCTTGCGCGAAAAGTAACGTTATGAAAGAGTTATGCATCATCGTGGTGAGCTGGAATCGTCCTCACTTCCTGCAGCAGACGCTGGCGTCCATCCAGCTAAGGAGGGAAGGATTGCAGACGGAAACTTACGTCGTGGATAACGGTTCTGATCAGGAAACACAAACCGTGATTCGCAACACAGACTGGCTCACCGGTTACTTACTGTTGGACCGAAATTACGGAATCAATGTGGCTTTGGAACGTATCTTGCCAGTGAACTATGTGAATCGTTTTTCTCACATTCTCATCAGTGATGCGGACATGGTTTATCAACGACCGTTCTCCCTGGCCATCAATTTACTGCGACACTATTCCAACTTTGGCGCCGTCAGTTATCAGCACAGTCCCGAACATATTGCATTGGGTGAATTTGAGGACGGACCTGAGACCTGGCAGCGTAAACAATCCGAACGCGGCTGCAGTCTGATTCTGGAAACAACGCGTCTGGAACAGATGCGACCGCTGCCAATCGACAACCTGAAAGACTTTGACTGGTGGGTCTGCCGAGACAGTCCCCATTCGCTGCAAAGCCGGGGAGAGCAGATCGCTGTCCTGCCCGGAGGAGCCCATCACCTGGGATGGAGAAATGGAGACTCCACCTGGCAAACCTGCGAGACCCCCGAATTTGAAACATATAAACGGTAAAGAACAAATCATGAAAAGAAATACTGCCTGCAATTGTGAGTCCGAGGGCTGGTGCTCTCGGCATAACGTCGAAAAAAACAAATCCTGCTTCCGCCTGTGCCAGTTCAGCGAAACGCACTTTGAACAATGGGAGCGGGGAACCGGCCCCGGCCAGCTCACGTCGGAACAGAGAGCGGAATTACTTTCTCGGGGGAACAAGCTCAAATTCAATCCCTCTCTGAAAGTCGCGGTAGCCATTATTGCCCACAATTATGGTGCCTTTCTGGAAGAGTGTATTGAAAGTGTGCTCAACCAGACAGTACCCGCTACGGAAATCTTCGTGGTCGATGATGCGTCAACAGATAACACCGCTGATATTGCGGCATCCTTTGCAGCAGAAGGGGTGAAGTATTTACGCGTTGATTTCCGTAACGTTCATAAAACCCGTCAGGCCGGCTTTGAAGCGACATCCTCTCCCATTGTCTGCTTTCTCGATGCCGACGATATTCTTTCACCTGATTATGTGGAACAAGGGTTGGCGGAGTTCACGAATGACCGAATCGCCGTGGTCTATTCCGACTGCCAGCTGTTTGGTGAAAGAACCGAATACCGCACGTACCCGGCCGTTTATGATGCTGGAAAACTGGAACTCGACAATTATATTCATGCGGGAAGTTTAGTCCGCCGAGATGCGATTGTCTTGAGCCGGGTCTTTGAAAAGATGTTCGATCCCGTTTACACACAAGGGGACTGGTTTTTATGGCGGCATACTTTACGTGATGGCTGGATGGCTGCCAAACAGAAGGCCGTTTATCACTATCGCCAGCATACAGCGAACTTTACGCATCTTATGCTGGAGAAAAGGTCAAAATATTTTCAATATGCGGCACTCGACCAGGAACAGGTGACGCTGTGTATTCCACTGTCGGGAAGAAAAACACTCTGGCCCGCATTGGCCGCCTTTCTGGAACGTCAGTCATGGCCGCATGATCAAACGCGACTTCTCTTAATCGACACCAGTCAAAGCGCGGAATTCAGTTCCCTCGTCAAAAACTGGGCAGCCCAGTCCGACTATCTTGCTGTGAATTACATTCAAACCGCAGTCGGCCCACCCCGCCTGGCAGACGACAACCGGCGGGAAGAAGAAATTCAGCAATCTGTGCGTCAGGCCATGGCACGGATTTACAATCGGCTGGCCCGCGAAGTCACCACCGAATATGTCTGGATTCTGGAAGACGATATTCTGCCACCGGATAATGTCTGCCAGCAATTACTGCTGGGCTTTGACGGCAAAACCGCTTCTGTGGCCGCCCCTTACCGTAGCCGCTATCACGGGGGATATTGTGCCTGGCAGGAAGGCTATCACAGCTTTCAAGAGCCTGGAGAGGGACTTCAGACGATCGCCGGCAACGGTTTCGGCTGCACGATCATTCGTGGCAGCCTGTTACGGCAGTCTATCTTCACATCCCAGGCTGATCCGCCTGATTTTGATCTCGCTTTCTATACTCGTCTCAAACAAACTGGGCTGGAAGCACGCATCGACTGGCGTTGTGAATGTGAGCACCGGGAAACGAATGCCGAAACCAACCAGGGAAAATGGGACACGCTGATTACCGGAGAACAGCGACCCTTCGGCGATGAAGTTACCTATCACCGGGCGGCGCAGTTTCTGGCAGACTGTGAACAAATTGAAGATTGGGGCTGTGGATTCGGTTGGTTTTCCAAAATATTCTCTGGACACAGTGACGCCGATGTTCAGAATCTCGATGGCACGAAAACGGAATACGCAGATCGAGTCGTCGATCTCTGTTCCTACCGCAGTCAATCCGAAGGCATCCTGTTACGCCACGTTCTGGAACACAACCATCACTGGCGGCAGGTGCTGGAAAATGCCCTAAGCTCGTTTCAACGCAAGTTGGTGATTGTGATTTACACACCCTTTGCAGAAGAGACTCATAACCGCGGTGACCATCAATTTGAAGATGGTACCACGGTCCCGGTGATTTCATTCCGACTGGAAGATCTGCAGAACTGTTTTGCGAAATATCCGGAAATCTCTGTCTCGGAAGAACATCTTGAAACAATGACTGAATATCGAGATGAGCGGATTTTTTACCTGGAAAAGATTAACTCAGCCGTACCGGCGGCAAACTGAAAATAACAAATCCCGATCATCGTGATGAAGGAGCGACGATGAAAACAAATCCGAAGATTGTGGTCCTGGGTGATCTGATCCTGGATCAGTACACGTGGGGCAATGCCGAACGGGTCAGCCCGGAAGCACCAGTCATGGTGCTCAAAACCGATCAACGAGAAACACGACTGGGGGGAGCCGCCAGTGTGGCCGCTTTACTCCGAGATCTGGAGATGCGTGTCTCACTGGTTGGTGTCGTAGGAAACGACACCAACGGACGCATTTTACAAAAACTGCTGGATGAATCGGGCATCGGTTCCCAATCCGTGCTAACAGATTCGCTGCGGCCAACGACGACCAAAGAACGGTTTATCGGTCGTGCCGCCGGTCGACATCCCCACCAGATGCTTCGCGTCGACGACGAATCGTCAGATCCAATTTGCGAGGAATTGGAATCGACACTACTTGAAGAGGTTCGTCAACAGTTGGCTGACTGTCAGGTCTTGTTGATTTCCGATTATGCCAAAGGGGTCTGCACGCCCCACTTGCTGAAACAGGTCATTGATCTAGCACATGCCCAACAGATTCCCGTTTTGATAGATCCCGCTGCTATAGACGATTTCAGCAGATATCGAGGGGCCGATCTGCTCAAGCCCAATCGGCTTGAAACGGTTCGGGCTACGGGACAAGCTGTCGAGACGCCGGAAGCAGCTCTGGAAGCGGCAACACAGCTTTGTGAGAACCTGGATCTTTCGCACACTCTTGTCACGCTCGACAGCCAGGGAATGGTGCTTGTCGGCAGGGGCGGTGAGAAAAAAATCTTCGCGACTCAAAAACGTGCTGTTTACGATATCACAGGTGCAGGCGACACTGTTCTGGCGGTTCTGGGCTTCGGACAGGCGACCGGTTTGCAGTTGGATGAGACCATCGTCTTGGCTAATCAGGCTGCCGGCTTACAGATTGAACATCTGGGCGTGGTAGGGATCAGTCGCGACGCACTGTTGACTAAGCGACAGCCTGAAACAACGAGCGCGGACGACAAGCTGGTGACTCTCGATCAGATGGCAAAAATGTCACAAGACTATCGCCTGTCTGGCAAGAAAGTCGTTTTCACTAACGGTTGTTTCGACCTGTTGCACATCGGGCACGTCACCTATCTCAAACAAGCAGCCGCATTGGGAGAGGTCCTCATCGTCGCTGTTAACAGCGATGCCAGTGTGAGCAGGCTCAAAGGCCCCGACCGCCCCGTCATCGGCGAACAGAATCGAGCCGCGCTCCTGTCGGCGCTGGCTAGCGTCGATCATGTGCTCATCTTCGATGAAGCTACCCCCCACAAACTGTTGAGGGAAATTCGTCCCGATGTCCTCGTGAAAGGGGGCACCTACCAGGTGGATGAAGTGATCGGTAAAGAAATCGTCTTCGGTTACGGAGGTGATGTCCGGATTACCGGGCAAATCGACGGCGTTTCGACAACAGATATTTTAGCCTCGGTAAAAGGATAAATAAGAAGATGAAAGTCACACCCTGTGAATGTACAAAGCCCGGCTGGTGCGAACGACACCAGTGTGAAAAATCGCGACATTATTATGAATTGTGTCGCAGGCGGCAGGATTATTTTGATCAATTTGAAAATGGCCAATCGATTCTGCAGCAGGTGAAACGTAGATTTCAGCTGCGAGAAGTGTGCCAGCATCGAGGAGACGTCGTGGATGAAGTGGAATGCCCTTCCTGTCGGGGGACCGTTAAGCTCAAGGTGTTTGATTGTGCTCAGCATGAATGCTGCACGGTGGCGAAATCTATTGATGGAATTTCCTGCTGTGTGAATTGTACTGATTTTGTAGCTGTTGATTCATCGTAAACCACAACCGACTCTCTCTACCTACTCATCAGTCAAATCATAAAACATAAAATCAAAGGAATGTAGCTATGGATAATAATTGCTGCCCAGAAGGTATGCCTACGAAACTATTAATAAGAGTTTTTGCCATTTTCGATCAATGTAAGAATCTCAATACTGAAGTGCTGATGGAATGGAAAGGAGATCTGTCAAGCTATATAGCCGTTCAAGACGGCGATGGGTATTCATTCAGTTTGAAGTGTCATGGAATTAATGAACAAACTGGAGAGCCCATCTTTAAGCTAAACTGGAGTTTACAAGATTGTGGAGGGGATGAAATATTTTCCGAGTTTGCAACTTGCTCTCCAGTAACAGCATTTTTCGGAACGACAGGTGTAACAGAAAGTTGTTGTGATGGAACTCCTCCTCCTCCCACCGGAGGACTTACAATTGATGTTTCTGATGGAGTACCAAGCCCGACCGCAAAACCACCTTCCGTTCCACCCTGTAATCCTGATTTTTATTGCTGTCCTCGTACGCCTGGAGGTAACGGCCCGGAAAGTGGATCAGGTGGTGATAATTCCGGAGAGGGTACACGTGGCACTACGGGAGCCGCAAATCCCGGACCTACTGGTCAATGCGATGGAATACGTTGTACTCCTTCAAATGATACAAATGGGAATTCAGGGTCAAGAGGAGGTTCTGGGCACTCTTCAGATAGATATGGTAAATGTTGTAAAGAAGGCGGAACATGTGGAACAGATTACTGTCGCTTACCGACCTATAGTGAAGCTCCTATCAGGTATGGCACAGGAGAATTTGACTACTGGGTGACTGACCTCAGTGTCAAAGGTTACGGCGTTCCCTGGGGACATACACGAAGTTTTCGTCCCCGCTTGGACCACTCAGAAACCATCGGTCAGGGCTATAACTGGCAGGTGAAGGAGTGGCCTTTCCTAGTGCAAGGGCCATCAGGTCTGGCTGGCACAGAAATTACAGAAGTTGTCATTCAAGGCGAAAGTGGTTCATCATTTTGGTTTGACAAAGTTGATGGGGAGTGGGTCCCCCGTTTCAATCTAAAATCGACGCTGGAACATGACACTGACAACAACGTCTACCGTTTGACAGATTTAAAAGGGAACGTCACCGAATATGATGACTACACTGGCATGTTCTACCGTCGGATTTCCCCTGCCGGTAACACAATCACGGTCACTGGTATGAGTAGTAATGGTTGTAATTTCACAACTGTGGAGCGTGAATACACGGAAAATAGTGTAACCACTACCGAAAAGTTTGAGTACGCCTATCAGGATGAAGGGGACCTACTCCTTTCCAGCGTCACATTGTCACGTAAAGTAGGTGCTGGCTCTTGGGAAAATATTTCGCGTGCGATCTACTCCTATTATGGCACCAATGAATCCTATGGCCTGGAAGAGGATTTAAAAACCGCAACCACCCAACAATGGGACGGCAGTGCCTGGCAGGATACCGGTACGAACTATTATCGTTATTATAAAACTCTCACCTCAGGCAGCAGTAGCTCCAGCAGTTCCAGTTCCTCTGGTGGAGAGAACGGCTTTGCCCATCAGCTCAAATACATTTTGAACAAGGAAGCCTATAACAAACTGGCTGCTGACCCCAATGTCTCTGATCCGTTGACGGCAACTGATGCACAAGTTGCGCAATATGCTGACTTTTATTATGAATTTGATTCACAGCGGCGTGTCACCAAAGAAATGGTCCAGGGAGGCTCACGTACTTTCACATTCAGCTATGAAGAAAGCGGTTTCGATGACGACTATAATGCCTGGAAAACCAAAACGACTGAAACTCTGCCTGACGGCAGTCAGAACATCGTCTACTGCAACTATGCCAGCCAGCCGATGCTCAAGATCCTTAAATCAGGTAATGATGAATGGTATGAGTTCTTCAAATACGACGATTCTGCCAATGTGATTTTTTACGCCAGTTCCTCGGCCATCAGTGGCTACGATGATCAATATTCCGACCTTCTGCATGAAGTCAGCGGTAACTATCAGTATCTTCAGGATAATAGTGGTTTGATTCGGACCTATACCTACCACGCCCCCACCAACTGGCTGGCATCCAGCAGTGTCCAAGAAGGAGAGTTAGGAACGTCGATCAAACTGCTGGAGCGGGAATATATTTCCTATGGAAGTGAAAGTTCGTCTTCTTCATCCTCATCTTCTTCTGCCAGTGTTCAGACTTATTTTCTATCCAAAGAAATTTCGTATCCTTCAGATACCGATCAGACGAAAAAGATCATCACTTCGTACTCCTATACCTGGTATGAAGGAACGTGTCAGATAAAAGAAATTACGACAACACTCCCCGTCATTTCTACTAGTCAAAATGGGGCCGGTATCGCTAATACACGGAAAGAATACTTCGATGAATACGGGTACCTGACCTGGATGATGGATGAACGAGGTTATATAAACCATTCAGTTTACGATATCCCTTTAGGAACTCTTACACAACGAATCCAGGACATTGACACTGGTGCAGCATCAGGTGTGCCAGCAAGCTGGACAACTCCTTCTGGTGGTGGTCTGAATTTAGTAACACATTATGAACACGATGAGCAAGGCCGCATAACACAATCACTGGGGCCCTCTCATTCAATCGATCTGGATGGAGTGGCAACGACAGTCAGAACTGCAAATTGGTTTGTCTATAAATCAGATGTAGATGAAAACCAAACCTGGCAAGCACAAGGTTACGCCACCGGAAATTCGCCAAACTATAACTACACCATTAGTAATCCAGTCAGTATTTTCAAGACTGACAAAAATGGAAATTTACTGGAAAGTATTCGTGCCACACGTGCTTCAACATCTGGGAAACTACTTCCGACAGACACATTTGCACAAACTTCTTATGTGAGCTGGATAACCAACCAGTACACCGAATGTTGTTTGCTAGAATCAACCCGCGCTTATCACAGCATTCCAAGCTCTGGAACTGGTGCTGCAGGAACCAATTATGATCAGGTTGATTATGGTTATGATTCGCTGAAACGTCGTAACCGAACAACAACTCCGTTACTGTAACATCTCTTCTGTAAATTACCTGTGTGCCGGAGTGGTGCTTGTTATTTGAGCGTAGCGAAAATAACAAGCACCACTCCGGCGAGCCCTTGAAAGGGTGGGCCAGATCGGTTTCTTTTTAATGTTTTCCACAACAGAAAAGGAACTCCAACCATGGCCCACCAACAACAATCTAACAACATTCTCGACGCTGTCCAGCTCCTGGCCGATCATGGATTCGATGAAATGTCGCAAGCACTCCAGATCCTGTTCAACGAAGCGATGAAGCTGGAACGTTCCGAATACCTCGGTGCCGAACCGTATCAACGCAGCGTAACACGCCGTTCTTATGCCAACGGTTTCAAGCCAAAATCATTTCAAAGTCGCCTCGGAAAGCTGGAACTGCAAGTGCCCCAGACACGCGATGGCGACTTTTATCCCTCTGCACTGGAACGCGGCGAACGGAGTGAACGCGCACTGAAGCTGGCAATCGCTGAAATGTATGTTCAAGGCGTCTCTACCCGTAAGGTCGCCAAAATCACCACCGAACTCTGTGGATTTGATGTCACCAGTACACAGGTCAGTCGGGCAGCGAAACTGCTCGACGAAGAGCTGGAAACGTGGCGTAATCGACCGCTGGGGCAGGTGGAATACCTGATCCTCGACGCCCGCTATGAAAAAGTTCGCGTGGAAGGCAGCGTGCGGGACTGTGCCGTGCTGATTGCGATCGGCGTCCTGGCCAGCGGTCATCGGAGCGTACTCGGAGTGTCTGTGTCGCTCTCCGAAGCCGAAGTCCATTGGCGTGAATTCCTGGGTTCACTCAACCAGCGCGGACTGCATGGCGTGAAGCTGATCGTCAGTGATGCACACGAAGGCCTGAAAGCGGCACGACAGAACATGCTCGCTGGCACGCCCTGGCAGCGTTGCCAGTTTCATTTGATGCAAAACGCGATGCAATACGTTCCCAAGGTTCATTTGCGCAAACAGGTGAGCGATGAATTACGCAATATCTTTAATGCCAGAGACCTGGATGATGCGCTGAATGAACTGAAACGGTTCGTTTCCACTCATGAAAAAACAGCTCCGAAACTGGCGAGTTGGGCGGAAGAAAACATCCTGGAAGGACTGACCGTATTTACCATCCCTGCCGGTCATCGCAAGCGGATGCGAACCACAAACATGCTCGAACGGCAGAATAAGGAATTAAAACGGCGTACCCGCGTAGCGGGACTGTTTCCCAATGAGGAGTCGTTGCTGAGGCTGGTGACCGCGGTCCTGGTGGAACTCAGCGACGACTGGGAAACCGGCATGAGATACCTGACAATTTAATGCTGATCACAGAGACCGAAGGCCCCGGAAATTTACAGAATGTTTGTTGCTTTATCACAACTCCAGGAGGTACGATTGCATTGAACGTGCTTGATGTGCGTGGAAATGTGACCAAGACCTTTATTGGAACCAATGATTCTGAGGCTACAAATCAGGATCCGACAGGCGGTGGTGCTCCTGGAAATAACATGGTGCAAGTCACAGGCTTTGAGTATGACGGGGGAATTGCCGGTGGTGACAATAATCTGACCAAACAAACAGAGTATGCCACTGATTCAGATACTCGCATCACGTCATTTACCTATGATTGGCGGAACCGAAATATAGATACAGATGGTGAAATTACTTACTTCCAGAGACTCTATTACGATAATCTAAATCGCATCACGAAAGCAGAACAATTTGATACAACCTCAGCAGGCAATTTAGTTACACGCTCAGAAAACAAATATGATGACCTCAGTCGTATTTTTCAGACGATTCGCTACGGTATTGATTCGAGTACTGGTACCGTGGGAAATAGTCTGACTGATAATACCTGGTATGATGCTGCCGGAAATATTATCAAACAGTTGCCTGCTGGATCTGATTTATTTATTAAACAGATTTATGATAGTTTAGGACGTCGTACGACAACATATTGGGCATATGATCTGGACGAGACAGATTACGCTGATGCTGGATCAGTTATTGATGATATTGTGATTGAACAAACTGAAACCGCTTATGATGATGCAGGAAACGTTATTCAAAAGAATTCTCGTCAAAGATATCATGATGCGGCCGCCAGCCAGACAGGCGCCTTGCAAAACCCCAGCACCACTCCTAAAGCAAGAGTGACGTACCTAGCTACATATTCGGATGCAATTGGACGTCGTATCGCAACTGTCAATTATGGAACTAATGGTGGAACTTCACTAACCCGCACCAGCACAATCCCTTCTCGCTCTGATACAGTATTGGTTACCAGTAAGTCTTATGATTCAGCAGGAAGGTTTTATCAGACTACTGATCCTGCAGAAAAAGTAATTCAAACTGAATACGATGCTCGTGGGCGAGAAATTCAACGAACGATGAATGTGCAGGCAAGTTCTTCCAGCAGTAGTTCGAGTGGATGCCCCGAATCCCTGGATGCGAATATTATTGTTACAACGGATTACAATGCTGATGGAAATATTAGTAATATCGTCGCCAATAATAGTCTCAGTGGGAATCAGACAACCACATATACTTATGGGACTACACTTTCTGATTCAGAAATTGCCACTACTACTTTGAAAAGATCTGAAACTTATCCCGATTCCGAGGATAGCTCGGATGTAATTTTTTTCAAATACAATCGGCAAAATCAGATTACCGAGATCCAGGACCAAGGAAATACCGTTCATTCATATGATTTCGACAAACTAGGACGTCAGACTCAAGATCGAGTCACAGCCTTGGGAACCGGAGTAGATGGTGCTGTCCGTCGCATCGCGACGACTTACGAAGTACGCGGCATGAAGGACACTGCGTCAAGCTTTGATAATGCAAGTGTTGGCTCTGGAGCAATCGTGAACGAAGTAAAGTTTGCGTATAATGATTTTGGTCAACTCATTACGGATTACCAATCACATTCGGGAGCGGTGAATACGTCAACAACTCCGAAAGTACAGTACGAATTCGCAAATGGCAGCGATAATACAATTCGCCCTACGACATTGACTTACCCTGATGGTCGCATCCTGACCTATAATTATGGTGCATCTGATAAAATAGATAATGCGATCAGCCGCGTGGCTGCTTTGGTAGACAATGATATGAGTTCCACACATTTGACAGACTATTCCTATTTCGGTTTAAGAAACTTTGTCGAAGTAGATTATACAGAACCCGATGTAGAGTATACTTTAATTGGAACAGCTGGAGGAAATGATCCTGATACAGGTGATATCTACCGTGGTCTAGATCGCTTTGGGCGAGTAAAAGATTCATACTGGTACGATTATAGTTCATCAAGCGAGGTGGAGCGGATTCAGTATGGCTATGACCGGGTAGGTAGTCGCACCTATCGAAAAAATGTGGTCGCTGACACATTATCAAAAAAATTTGATGAACTATACAACTATGATGGAATCAACCGTCTCAAAGACATCGATCGAGGAAAGTTAAACAGCCTTAAAGATGCGATTACGGATCTCCAATTCGCTGAATGCTGGTCTCTCGATCAAACCGGGAATTGGTCGAATTATCGGCAAGATGATACGGGTAATGGAACTTGGGATCTGAATCAAAGTCGCACGAATAACAAAGTCAATGAGATCACTGATATTACCGAATCCGCAGGCCCGAGTTGGGTGACTCCTGCCTATAATAAAGCAGGAAATATGATCTCGATGCCTAAACCTGCTGATCCAACAACAAGTTTTTCAGCGACCTACGATGCCTGGAATCGAGTGGTGAGAATTGTTGAGGGAGTAAATACTGTTGCCGAGTATGAATACGATGGTGTCAAACGGCGAGTCATCCAGAAATCCTATACTGGAGGTGTACTCAATGAAACCCGTCATCTCTATTACACTGAACCTAATCAATGGCAGGTACTCGAAGAAAGAGTGGGGAGTTCAACAGACCCAGAACTTCAGTTTGTTTGGGGGTTAAGGTACCGAGACGATTTGGTGTTGAGAGACCGCGATACAACAAACAATGGAACCCTCAATGAACGTCTCTACGGATTGCAGGATGGGAATTGGAATGTGACATCAATCATTAATACATCAGGCATTGTTCAAGAACGATTTAACTATGATGCTTATGGTAAACCACAGTTTCTGGACAGTTCATTTAATAGCCAAATTTCTTCATCTTTTGATTGGGAAGTATTGTATTGTGGATATTGTTGGGAAACGTCGACTGAGTTATTCCATGTCAGAAATAGAGTTTATCATTCTACTCTTGGATGCTGGATTCAGCGAGATCCAATTGGATACGCGGATGGCCCTAGTCTTTACCAATATTGCAATTCCTTTCCCTTAAATCACACGGATTCTAGTGGGGAAGGAGCTGTGCTGGTATTGGGCGCTATTGTTGGATTCTTCTGTGCCCTCTGGCTATTGGCAACAATCGCCAAGACTCAAGGGTGCCGCTCGATATGCGACTATCCTGGATGTGTATCAGATTGCATGGATGAACTTGAAGGATCGTATGCAGATAATCTGCAAGATTTTGCTGGAGCAGGATGTGTAATTGGACTAGTAATTTGTCTCCTTAGGGTTGCGTTTAACCAGCTAACACCTGGAGGAGGTACAGGCTATCCTCCAGGAGGTTCTCCAGGGAATAACCAGGGGAATCCACTGTGGAATTCCTTGACGGCATGTAAAAAATGTCCTGAAAATAAGAATGTCGCTTAAGAGACAGTGGAAAGTTCAAACTGGATTTTCAACACATTTATTGTAAAGTTAGTATTAAAGATTATGCTAGTACCCTGCAATGTTTGGAAATATTGCAGGGTACAACACAATTGCTTCTTAATCTAGGAGTCATTTTAATCAAGTTTTCGCAACCTATGAGGTAATTAGTACAATGTCAAATGACCTACGCTTCAGCACGTACTTATGTATTTGTTTTATAGTGGGGGTAGCAACTTATGGGATTACATTTCTAGATGAAGTGGGTAGAAGTGTTGTCATAAGGGTTTGTATGAGCAGCTATATTGCTCTTTTGTTGAGTTTACTTTTGGTGGCATGTAAGATATATCAACTAAATAAGAATTCGTGTGGGTGGGATCACCAAACTATAATCTCGAAGAGCAGTGCCAATATTCATCTGTTTGTTTCTGTTATCACACTTTCATTTGGCTTCATAATCGGAACGATTATAAACTCGTCACAAATAGATGATCTATCTCTTAATATGCAATCTAGCATAATCACCTTGATTTTGGGCGTCAGTATAATTAGCATAGTTATTTCTTTCATTAAAATTTGTCAACTCGAAAAGATCAAAGAGGATTCGAGTAACAAATTAAAAAAATAATGGAGTGACTTTGTATCCAATTCTGTACCAGTTGGAATGCGAGTGAACAAGGGTTTTCAGACTAGGCATGCTTGGTCTGAAAACTTCGCAAACTACTGAGGCGTCCTATTGCCCAATGCAATGTAGGGACGCCACTCGTTGTAATCCTTACGCCAGGAATCCAGTTTTTCCTGAGCATCTTCCAGTGACAGGAACCAGTGCTGGTTCAGACATTCCTGTCGCAGTCGACCGTTGAAGGATTCAATAAACGCATTATCTGTAGACTGAAGTCAAGCTCCACCCGGTTCCAGTAAGCCCACCAGTCCAGACTCTTCGAAATATATTCAGAGCCGTTGTCGACTCGAATCGTTTCCGGATGGGCGCCACGCTGTTGCGTTGGTCTGCTTTTCAAAAACTGCTCCAAATGTTATGAAGGTTCTTAGCGTCCTTTTGACGAGGAGAACTTTTGATGAACAAGCGAAGAAAACGTCACAACCCCGAGCAGATTGTCCGCAAGCTGCGTGATGCAGATGCGATGCTGAATGCCGGTAAAGATCTGGCATCCGTGCTGCAGATCCTGGAAGTCAGTGAATCGACTTATCTGCGCTGGCGGAATCAGTATGGCGGCATGAAATCGGAAGAAGCCAAGCGTCTCAAACAACTGGAAGATGAGAATAAACGACTGAAAGAACTGGTCGCTGATTTGTCTCTGGACAACAAGATGCTGAAATATATCTCGGAGGGAAACTGGTAAGCCCTTCCCGAAAACGAGCCGCCGTCAAAGCGATCCAGAATGAGTTCCGTGTCTCTGAGCGGAGAGCTTGTGTGGTTCTGGATCAGCCTCGTTCCACTCAGCGTTACCAGTCGAGCCCACGCATTGATGAGCCGTCTCTGGTCAAACGCTTGTATGAGCTGGTGCGGTCACGGCCCCGGTTCGGCTATCGCTGGATCGCCAGGCTACTGCAGCGGGAACCGGGGACAGAATCAGCGTCAGATCGCTAGCGAGCTGAATACACATCAGGCGACCGTCCAGCGAGCTTTAAAACTGGACAGACTGCTGCATGAACACAGTCTGTCCAGCCCATATGAACTTCTAACGGGCCCTCCTGCGGAGGAAGAAAACAGAAAGGTAAAAAGGAGTCGGAACAACCGCTATAACTTCGAACCACTGCCGGGATACATCCCACCTTATATCTGATATTCCCCCTGAATTAATCACGCTTGTGTCTCATGGCCTCATACTAAAAAGTATGAGGCCATTTTTATTGATGCGACAGTCATAGCGCGGAGAGTCACGATCTGACTCTGTCAAGGCAGCCGGCCATTGCTGGAGCATGGTCCTGGATCAAAAGGAGTTTTGAGCACTTGAATTACAGTGTTACTGTAAAATGTCTGGCACAGCAGATAATGGGCAGATGTACCTTGAAATAACTCGTGCATGTCTATAGGCGGGAAAAATGGAAGGCCACTGTGATTTAAAAGGGACTGCCACAGTTCTGTAGCGTTAATAAGTTGATGAAGCTGAATTACAGTCTGAAATTCAATAATATCGTAAAACTCGGGAGCTCTTTTCATCATGAAAAAAACACAAAGAAAACTGATACCATCACAAACTGTTCAAAATCGGCCAGTAATTAGACAAAGCCCGCTTTTCGAACTGATGGTGCTTGTTGCTGAAGATGTTTGTAAAAAACTGGAAAGTGCATCTGCTTGTAAAGGAAAGTTGAACTCTGATTCTGCTCAAGAAAGTTGATATTAAAAATTTCATCATTACCCCAAAGAGTATTATTGATTCACCACCTAGATTCTCTGGCCGATCTTCAGATCGGCCAGAGCCTATTTTTTATTAGCTATCAGACTAACCCGACCGACTGAAGATGATGTGGTGGCAGCTCTGGATCGAGTTAAAGCGGCTCGAGGCTGTCCCCAGTCAATCCGTGTGGATACCTGGCCACGCAGGATCAGAACCTCTGCTTGTGCTTCACATTCCAGGCAACGTATCTCTCCGTAATCACTGGAATGTAATAGATGGCGAGCACCGGCGGCGGACAAGCTGCACACCCCTCTTTCGCCAGCGCTCGCCGGGAGAGTTTCGAGAGAAGGCTGCCCCTTGAAAACCCTTAGCTGTCTGTGCTGAATAGATACCTTCAATTTCGCCAACTGTGCCCAGACAGTCAAATCTTTTCGGGCGGTGATCGGAAGCCAAATTGCTCTGCTCACCTGCTTCCACTCCGTTTCAACAGGCGAGCAGAACAGCTATTGATTCAAAAAAGCACTGAGTCCTGTGAATGGTGTCATTCGTGGGCCCTGGTCACACTCGATCTGGAATGATATCGAGATTGTCAAATCAATTGATTGCTCTCAAATCAATCAAGATGTGGTAAGTGTGCTCTGATGTCTCACAGACATCGTAGCAGATTACTTCAAAAGGTAGCATTTTTGAATTCGCTCCAGCACTTCTTGTTCTTCCCGGCATATCGTAGCGTAGCCCCAGAAGCCTCCTGACTCCATTGCAACCTTTTCTGCCAGTCGATAAATACTTCTTCCGATTGTTTGCGTATGCCGCAAACCGACTACCGGGATCCGCATTCGAACATAATTTTCCCATATCTGCCACATCTTTTCTGGTGGCTTCGTGATTAACCAGGATATAAACAGTTTAACCTCCGAGCTACGTCCAGATATTTCACAGGTGTATGTCTCTTGAAACGCGACTTGAGCCTCTTGCGAAGTAACCGAACCACTGGCCCAAGCTGACATGGCAACAGGGAATTTATGTAGTGCAGCCATGTTTTCAGCATTGATTCCCAGGCTCAACATTTGCTCGATCAGATCATCATCCTGAATTGTGCTGACTCTTGAAAGTCGAGCCTTCTCCTGATTCCACTGTAGATCTTTCTGAAAGCGATCACGAACGAGTTGTTCTGTTTGAGAACACCTGAAGTCAATTAATCTCTGGATCCTTCGAGTAGATTTGTTTGTTGCAATCATCTTCAACCTCACTTTCGTACTGAATCGTAAAGTGTTAATAAGCGGATGTGCTGAATGCACTGCGTATCATACGGCTGAAGTAATCGATTGTCTGTTTTAAATGTTCGCCCCAATAGTTAAATATTTCTAAAGAATGAACAGCAAAAACAAAATAAGAGCAATTCAATAAATCATTCCTGATATTCATGCTGTTTATCTAAATCGAATGTCAACTCACAAAGCTCCCTCTAACGAGAAGGTCTAGCGAAGATGTGATCATGGTTTCACATCAAGAGTATCTTGCTACTCGTGTTTGATTGTATCGATTAAAGAATTTATCTAGTTCGCTATGCCATGTGGCAGGAAAGGGCATGTAACCAGTTCTTTGACTTCAATCGTGATTTGATCCAGCAGGATTTGCTCTGATGGTTTGCAGGTTCCGTGAATCACATGGTACCTACATGGCATTTTCGCGGATTGCAATAACTGCCGGATGTTTGAGTTTACGTTCAACGGATACAGCAAAGAATTGCTCCTTGACTCCTTCGGCGACTCCAACCTCACGTAAACCATAGATCGCTGAAACATCATCCTGAATACAAGAGGGAATAGCAAACAACCCCAAACCTTGTCGACCAGCAATTTTTAGCATCGCGCTATCTGCAAATTCCCCCTTAATGACCGGAGTCAGCTGCAAGTCGCTAAACCATTGGTCCATTGCCCGCCGCAATACGGAGTTGTCCATGGGTAACAGGAAGGGAGCACCGTCAATAGATCCAGGAAAGCCCCTGCGGTACTTTTTGGCAAGTTCTTTTGTCCCCATGATAACAATTCCCGATTCACCAAGTCGGTGCGAATAAGCCTGAACTTTATACAATGGGTCGAGGGCGGTATCAGACAGGATCACGTCGAGTTTATGAATTGCGAGCTCAGAGACAAGTTGCGGCATGTCTGCCTCCCGGCATACAACTCGAATGGAATCGTCTAATTCGAGAGCGGGCTTTAACAGTTGAAACGCGACAATCTTGGGCATCACGTCACAAATTCCGACACGAAGTACCTGCTGCTTTCCCTCTGGGTTACCCTTAACCCTCTCCATCAACTCGCGACCGGTTGAAAAAATCTCTGAAGCATATTCCGCTACTTCTTTGCCCATCTCTGTCAGTACCAGGCCCCGGCCTTGCTTATTCACAAGCTTGACTCCCAGGGATCGCTCAAGTTGCTTCACTTGCACACTGACGCTGGCGGGAGTCACATGAAGAATTTCACTCGCTTGCCGCACACTACCTTCACGTGCAACTAGCCAGAAACTCAAGAGATGGTGGTAATTCAGCCAATCCATATGCGCCCTTATTGTTAAGTATTACTAAACGATAAACACATAAAAACAAACTTATCCTAATGGTATTCCCAGCGTATAGTCAATTAGAAAGCGAGTACTTTGAATGCTCGAACCAACAAATCCCACATACTGGAGATCGAGATGCAAATCAACATTCATTTTAGTGGTGGCAAGAGATCCGATTTTGGCAACCATGATTTTGAACGTGTGTTAGCAGGTTCTCTTGAGCGGTTTGAACGCCGGCTAAAAAGTGCCCACCTGTATATAACAGATGTAAACGGTCCCAAGGGAGGAATCGACAAACACTGTCGTTGTGTTTTACATCTGCGGCGCATGTCACCAATTGTGATTCAGGATCAGGATGCAAGTATGAACGCGCTACTTTATCGAGTTGCCAATCGCGCCTCGTATGCCTTAACTCAAAAAGTAGATCGCAGGAATAAACGCAAGCGAGAGAGGGTAAGAGAATATCTCATGGAACCGGTTTCAGATTAATACAACAAAATGTAACGTCTTGTATCGTCAAAACCACGCCCTGTATGGACATCATATTATCTCATCAAATCCGATATACGAGTTATTTCCCGTTCTTGAATTTATGCCTTAAAGGTACCTGGGAGAGTTCATTTATTAGATAGATATCAAAATCATTCTGAATTCAGACTGGATGAGCGGGAGAGATCATGTCACACAAAGACCTAAGGAATAAGTCAGTGACATGTGAAACCACAGTACTTATTGAGCTGTTAAATGATACTCAGTTTCAGGAAATCGAGTATCGGCATGTGAGCAAACATTTTTCCATACAGGGCTCATTGCAGTCGTATTACTCATTACAGATCCTGTTAACTACAATCACTCAACTGCGCATTGGGCAGCCTGATCTTACAGTCTTTTTAAAAGTCAAAATCGCTTTTGAACAGAATTCATTTAAGGTTTACTTTACTAAATGAGAACTTAGAAATGATCAACAACCGCACCAGGGTATCGATTAACGCCGCTTTTCTTAAAGAAATAAAAGATGACAATCTGAAGCTCTACAGCCTGCTTGAAAATCTGCGGGCGTTCTGTTCGGTTGACGCCTCACTGATCCTAAATCCAGAAGCGTTTAACATGTTGGTCAATGATTTTCGAGACCAACTGGCGATGCACTTTACTCTGGAAGAAACGTTTGGCTATCTGGATCTTGCAGATGAAGTCGATGAAATCATCTATACTATATCAGGTCGTTTAAGAAAACAGCACATTGATTTATATCTTGAGATCGCTTCGATCGCTGACGATGTTCAGGACGCTTTGTATCCGGAATTGAATGAAAACGCATATGCCGATCAGGTAAGTCGATTGAATGATTTCTATCATGCTTTCCAGAATCATGAAGCGTTAGAATTTGATTTGATCATGTCTGTATCATACGATCACGTCAGAAATCAGCAGAATTCAAACATCTCAGATTATGAATTCTCAACCCGAGCTTGCCCCTGACCTTGGTCATTCATTTCCGGGGGCGTCCACATTCGCTGCATCGGCTAGCTAAGTTATGATATACAATTCTGCAAGTTATATTCCTGATGCCGGGGACACAAACGGAATCCCAGACCTTCATTGAACCACAGTCTTCAATGCTTCGATTGTAGTATGGGTCCTTGAGAATTTCCTTTCTCCAGAAGTGCTCCACTCACTTGTTATTCATCCTCCAGTGCCAATGCAGTAGTGACTCTGTAACAGCATGATGAGTTTCATCCAGTTCTGCCTCCCCTCGGTCGCCTCTAACTCCTTTCCATGGCAGACGATCCAGGTAGTCAGTGGATCATTAAGTCAGGTGTTTCAGAGCTCGTTCAAGGGAATTTCCATTCAGAACTGGTCACTCAGATCAAGGATAAACGACTTGGTACAACTGGTGAATTATGTTGAAAGTTAAATTATTTGGGGTCATTAAGGCTATGAAATCGATCTAACTTGGCGCGAGAATCGCCTTGACAACGTGCCTCAATCTGCTACAAAGATGCAAGCATGGACTGCTCTAAGATGTGTTCGCCTAAGGGGCGTTACACGCAACCGACAGGATGTCGGTGTTTTCTGGAAAGGATTCGTAGCTAGTCAAGGAGCAAAGACATGCTTGTGTTATCACGCAGGAAAAATCAGCAGATACTCTTCCCTAACCTCGGAATCGAAGTAGAAATTCGTCGCATCTCAGGGAAAACTGTTAGTGTAGGAGTTATCGCTCCCAAGTCCGTAGAGATCTTGCGTGGGGAACTGGCTGAGGAATGGCGTAAACGCGACACAAATTCTACTCAATCTATGAGGGCGAGTGGTCTTCACGATCTTCGGAATGAACTGAATCAGGCCCGATTGGCTGTGGCAATTGCCCAAAAGCAGTTGAAACTGGGAAGGGACCAGGACGCAGAGCAGACGCTGGAGGAAATGGTCCAACAATTGAATGACATCGAACGGCAGCTTGCATCCAATAGTGCGAGCTCATCTGATTCCAATCGTGTCGCGACGCTGAATATCGAAGATCAGCCAGAAGTCCTGATTGTTGAAGACGAAGACAATGAACGAGCACTGCTGGCTGGTTACCTTCGCCTGTGCGGTTTTCTTATCAACGAAGCCCGAGACGGCGTGGAAGCCCTGGAGTTTCTGAGCAAGCACACTGTTGATCTGGTCGTCTTGGATATGCGAATGCCACGTATGCGGGGGAGCGAAGTGGCTAAGGCTATTCGAAAAATGTCTTCTTCTAAAGAGACAAAAATTGTCGTGGTGAGTGGTGAAGACCGAGACGATTCACTGGTGACCGGTGATAATACTGGCGTGGATGAGTGGTTTTCCAAGCCTTTTGATCCGGACCGACTCACCGGATGCTTGCAGCCATAAACGAGTTTGGCAGGTAAAGAAGTGTTGATCAGGCCCTGTTCAGGCTATTGTTTGACTCAACTTGCTTGTTGTATGTTGCAAGAACCCTGCCACGTTTTTTTTGACGCGCATTCGCAAGTCGCTACGGAACATATCACTCTACTGGCCCCTACCATTAAGCTTCTGGATTCGTGCCTGAGTTTCGTCGATTGTGAGAGGCACAAAGTCGTGTCAACTTTTCCGGATCGATTGGTTTCAGAAAATGGTCATCGAAACCCGCATCGATGGCATCTTGAATGTCCCGGGGTTGCCCATAGCCCGTAAGAGCTATCAATTTTAATTGCTCAGATGCAAATTTTTCACGGACTCGAGTGGCTACCTCGTAACCGCTGATATCGGGAAGCCCAATATCTACGAAAGCCAGATCGAATCGCTGATTAGTCAAAACGTCGATCCCCGAGATACCATCATTCACCGTCGAGACCAGATGGCCATCAAGTTCGAGCAGGGTTTTCATCATGTCGCGGTTAGCTTCTATGTCTTCCACAACACAGATTGTGAGTTTGGTGGCAGGGAGAGCTACTGACTGTTCTTGCTCCGGGTTTAATGGAAAACCGGGGAGCGTATCCTCCTCCAAATCAAATTTTGGTAATGAAATATGAAATGAGCTACCTTGCCATTCGCCTTTGCTTATGGCGTGGATTGAACCTCCATGCAGTTCAACTAAAGATTTTGCCAGAGTGAGACCGACTCCAAGTCCACCATCACTCATTGAGCTGGAATAATCCAATTGTGCAAAGGGTTCGAAGATCGTTTCCAGACTTTCTTTTGGAATCCCCCTCCCTTGATCGATCACGGAGAGAGAGACAGTCGATTCGTCAGTATCCATCTTTACCCGAATCGCTTCAGTTGTACCAGAGTACTTCGCGGCGTTATGAATCAGATTGACCTGGATTTGAATCAGCCTTGTTGGATCGCCATTAACAAGGATCGCATGATCCGGGAATTCAAACTCGACCGCGCAGTTATGCCGTTCCAATTCGGATTGGACTACCTCCTTCACTGCGGGTACCAGATCGCGAAGATCCAGAGGCTGAAATTCGAGCGAGATGCGGTCTTCGGCGATCCTGGCCACATCGAGCAGATCCGCGAGTAAATGAGTAATCATCCGAATCTGCCTTTTCATTGTGACAATGGTAGAAACTTTCGTCTGCTCATCCGCGTTTTCATTCGATAAGATTGCGGTTGCATTGCTTATAACATTGAGAGGATTGCGTAATTCGTGAGAGAGCATCGCCAGGAATCTCTCGCGTCGGCGGACTTGATTGCGGATTTCCTGCTCCATCCGGATTCGCTCTCCAATATCCCGGGCGATTTTAGAGATGCCAATCACTTGATTTTCCGAGTTAAACACCGGTGATACGGTTAGAGATACATCGATCGGATTACGGTCGCGGCCCAAACGTACGGTGTCTACGGTGAGTATCGTTTCGCCGCGTAAGATGCGATCGCGATACTCAGCAACCTCATATGCTCTGTCTGTGGGGATCAGGATATCGATCTTTTTTCCGAGAATCTCGGCAGCAGTATAGCCGTAAAGTTGCTCGGCACCGCGGTTCCAGCTTGTGATAATCCCACTAAGGTCTTGGCCTATAATGGCATCATTGGTTGATTCCACGATTGCCGAAAGCCACCTCAAGCGTCCCCTCAGCATTTCCAGAGAGGAGACATCGACCCACATCATTACAACACCACTCACCAGGTCATCGGGTCGATAAGGTAAAAGTCGCATCAAGTAACTCGTCCCATCGGCTCCTCGAACTTCCCGCTCATATGCTTCGCCTTTCTGCAAAACATCTTTAAGCCGCTGAACGAGATCATCGATACGAAGCTTCGACCCGAACACATGAATCGAGCGACCAATATCTTCGTCAATCAATTCGAAGACTTCTCTGACACGAGAGGTAAATCTTCGAATCTTCAAATCACTGTCAAGAAAGACCGTCGCAACATCGGTGTTTTCCAAGAGATGAT
Organism: Gimesia benthica; assembly: GCF_009720525.1. Classification (NCBI taxonomy): domain Bacteria; kingdom Pseudomonadati; phylum Planctomycetota; class Planctomycetia; order Planctomycetales; family Planctomycetaceae; genus Gimesia; species Gimesia benthica. Next base: position 6,331,473 of record NZ_CP043930.1, on the reverse strand, counting down.
TCATATCTCGATTCAACTCAGCCAATTCTTCAATTTTGAGTTGGTGCTCCGAGTTTACACTGTAAAGTTCTTCGTTGAGCGAGTGGAGTTCCTCGTTGGTGCTCTGTAATTCTTCATTAGATGCAATCAGTTCTTCATTAGTGGCCTGGAGTTCCTCGTTGCTTGTTTCCAGTTCTTCGACCGTCGCTTGCAGGTTCTCACGCGAATAGCGGAGGTCGTCCTCAAGCTGCCTGATTTGAGTGCGTGACGCATCAAGTAGGCTTTCAATGCCCGCGTTCGAGAGAGAGGATGCCTTGGACGGGAGATCGGCTTGTAGATTGCTCCCGACCTGTTCTGATGATGCATTGGTGACGGGCTCGAAAGTGATCAGATAGTAGATGTCTTCGGCCTTGCCCGCAAGCGGGCGGACTGTCATGTTAAAGAGTTTCGTTTCATCTTCATTTTGAATCGCTAATTTTCCAAAACGGACTTCAGCCTGGTTTTTGATAGCCCGCCCAATTGCGCCAGAGAGTGTGGTGCGAATTTCTCGATCGACCAAGTCTAAGACGTCCAGGGATGGCTTTCGACTGGGAAATCGAAGCAGTTTTTCTGCCCCGGAAAATGTGTCAATTACCGATCGCGAAGTATCGATCAATATACTGGGGGGCATGTACAGGTCAAGAAGTTCGTCGTGAAGCTGTCGTGTACGATTGACTCCTGTGACAGGTAGTGGGTGCGTGAGAAGTCCACGGTGCACCGAGTCCGCCGAAGTCAGTGGGGATCGCAAGTTGTGTGTCAGCCTTACGTCGCGTCGTTTGCGGTAGATGCGATATCGCTCACTGATCGTATCGAATTCATTTGCTAATTCACCTGTCGATTCACTTCCTCCGAGCAGCAGGATGCCTTCCAAACGCAAGCCATAATGGAAGAGAGAAATTGCACGCCTTTGAGCAGACGGACGGAAATAGATCAACAAATTCCGGCAGGAGACAAAATCGAGGTCGGTAAAAGGAGCATCACGAAGCACATTATGTGGCGCGAAGACGATCATCTGTCTGATTTCGGAGCGTATTTGAAAACCATCGGTCCGTCTGGTGAAATATCGTTCCAATAATTCCGGGGTTACCCCTTTTAGTACATCGTCTCTAAATATTCCGCGACTGGCATGCTCAATGGAGCGTTTATGGACATCAGTAGCGAATAGCTTGAGTGGTCGAGGCTCTTCTGTACACAGCATCGCCTCTTGCAAAGCGATTGCCACCGAGTACGCTTCTTCTCCAGTTGCGCAACCCGCGACCCAGACTCGTATTGGCTCATTTTTCTTGCGACGTTTAAGCACACCAGGCAGTATCTCTCTGGTTACGTAATCGAAGATCTCTGGATCGCGAAAGAATTGCGTAACGCCAATCAGCAGATCGCTATAGAGGCGATGAAGCTCTTCTGGATTTTTTTGTAAAACCTCCGCATATTGATCGAAATTATTTACATGTGCCATGTCGAGCCGACGTTGGATACGTCGCTTGACCGTAGTGTCCTTGTAAGACGAAAAATCGATATCATACACTTTCCGGAACGTTTGAATGATCGAATCGATTCCTTTTAATGGGGAATCTGACTCAATTCGATCCTGTCTTACACTCGGAAAAGTATCGGGATCTTCGCAGTAGCGCAACAAGGCATCCCCCATATCGGGCGGCGAAAGTACGAGATCAACCGTACCCGAGGCCTGTGCGCTCGCAGGCATACCATCGAACTTGGCGGTGTCGAGACTTTCGCTAATCACCAATCCACCATGACGGGAGATTTCCTGGGCTCCCTTCGTCCCATCGGTTCCACTCCCCGAGAGGATCAAGGCAATTGCATACTCCCCCATCTCACGTGCGAGCGATACCAAAAAGTGATCGATGGGAAGATTCAGCCCTCGCGAAACATCTTTTTCACTGAGATGCAGACACCCGTCTGCCAGTATCATTTGCTTCTTCGGAGGGAGTAGGTAGATTACATTGGCTTCAACGCGGATACCGTCTTCCGCCACAATGATTCTCATACTCGTGTCTCGGGCAAGCAACTCGCTCATCATGCTTTTGAAGTCAGGTGATAGATGCTGGAGTACCACATAGGCCATCGCACTCTGCGTAGGCATGCTTCGGAAAAGTTTTTCAAGAGATTCCAGACCTCCCGCCGATGCTCCGATCCCAACGATGTATGTCGGGGGCTTGCCCCCATCGGTTAAATCAGAGTCGTCTATCGGTTTGGTATTCTCGTCAATCATCGAGAAGATCTCCTGCTGGGATCACTTATTGCTCGCATAAGTTGTGACTTTGCTGTCACTGTGATGCACTAGCCAATCAAATCGTGTGACCGTGATTGACACGACGCAAAATCTTTAGCCTGGCATTTCAATGGAAATCCCACTGGAAGATACCGACGAGCCGAACAGGACTTTCGCATCTTCAGTGTAAGGATAGTCTCACCTGATTCGATGATTAAAAGCTCGAAAGTATTTTCAAATAGCCGCTTATATCTGTAATCGCGACTCCAGTTAGGATAGTTCTGGTTTACCAAGCGCTAACTTACGAAAAATAATGCACCCTCGTATACATTGGTGATAAGTGTCTAAAATTTTTATTCCCGCACTGCTACGTTTACATTTTAGACCCTTTGATTATTAAAACACTTTCTATTAATTTGAGATACACCTTAGAAATACTTAACAGTCGGCAGCCATCCGCTTTGGAGACAAACAAGTTTCCTTTACGTACAAGCTCTTGAGGGCCCATTCATCAAGTCCCCGCTACGATGGTCTGGTATATTCAATGTATACGATACCAAGAATTTGAAACTCTCTATCAATGAATAACTCAAACAGACGGTTGCTACGAAGTCAGTGAGCGGCGTGACTGCCAGGTGCTCGGCTTTCCGCGAGCCAGTCACCCTTACCTTAGTGTTCTTGATGAACGGACCGAACTGCGGATGCGACTGCGCGAACTGTCCACCATTCGTGTGCGCTATGTTTATCGGCGACTGCATATCCTGTTTCAACGGGAAGGCTGGCGTGTGCATCACAAGCTGGTGTATCGTGACCTTCCCCCCGATTCCTGATCCATGCGGAATGCGAGAGATTTTGTTATCTTGTATTCAGGAAAAGGATCAGATCTATGAAACGAAAACGCTACACAGAAGAACAAATCGCTTTTGCTTTACGCCAGGCTGAATCAGGAACTACAGTGGTGGAAGTGACCCGCAAGATGGGTATTTCCGAGCAGACCTTCTATCGCTGGAAGAAAAATATGCCGGGATGGGGGTGGCTGAACTGCGGCGTCTGAAGCAACTCGAGGAAGAAAATAAGAAGCTGAAACAGCTCGTGGCCGACCTCAGCCTCGATAAGAAGATGCTGCAGGATGTCGTCCAGGGAAAGGTATGAGGTCTGATCGTCGTCGCGTAGTGGTGAAGCGGCTTCAGGCAGGTTATTCCCAAAGCGAACGTCGTGTTTGCAGGGCGTTGAACTTTCCACGAGCCAGCCACCGCTACAAAAGTGTTCAAGACGAGAGGACCGAATTACGTATCCGGTTACGTGATCTGGCCCGTACCCGCGTGCATTACGGTTATCGGCGGTTGCATATCCTGCTTTCGCGAGAAGGTTGGCACGTCAATCACAAGCTGGTGTACCGGCTCTATGTCGAAGAAGGCCTGCAAATGCGTCGAAAACGCCCCCGGCGGAATCGGAGCTGTCAGGTCCGGAAAACACGTCAGCAAGCCAGTCGCACCAATGAGAGTTGGAGCATGGACTTTATGGCCGATCAGCTGTTTAACGGGCAGCGGTTCCGACTGTTGACGTTAGTCGATAACTTTAGTCGTGAGAGTCTGGCCATACAGATGGGAACACGGCTGACTGGAGATGATGTGGTGGCAGCTCCGGATCGCGTCAAAGAGGCCCGAGGCTGTCCTCAGTCAATCCGCGTGGATAACGGCCCTGAGTTCATTTCGAAGAGTCTGGACTGGTGGGCTTACTTCAACAAAGTGACTCTGGATTTCAGTCGACTGGGAAAAACAACCGACAATGCGTATATTAAATCGTTCAACGGGCGAGTTCGCCAGGAGTGTTTAAACCAGCATTGGTTTTTAAGCCTGGCAGACGCTCAGGAACAAATTGACCAGTGGCGGCTGGACTATAACGAAAACCGCCCACACAGCTCGCTGGGAAATCAGACCCCGGTGGAGTTCGCGAAAAAATCATCCCTGGCGCGCCAGGGATGATTTTACCTTGGATCTCTAACATTCCAATTGGTACAGAGTTGGGGGCAAGGTCATCGAAGAACATGGTGAAGTTCTACAACGGTCGCGGCACCGCCGAGCAGTGGATCAAGGAAGGCAAGAACGCTGCGAATTGGACCAAGCTCTCTTGCCGGACGTTCAGGGACAATCAGCCCCACTTGCAACTGTTTGCCTTGACGTACAACCTGGCGAACTTCCTGCAGCGGTTGGCACTGCCCAGGGATGTCCAGCACTGGTCGCTGACGACACTGCGGAAAAAGCTCGCCATAATCGTAGCCAAGGTGACTCGGCACTCAATATTCATTACGTTCCAAATCGTCGAGTTGGCTCTACCAGGGCGGCTATTCTCCGCGATTCTCGACCAGATCGCCGAGTTAGCGATTCCCCCCGCCCCGTACAAAACCCTCTTCGTAAAGACTTTTACTCGGGCTGATCCTGGGAGTCGTGAAACGAAAGGAGCTTACAAAAGTTCGAGCCTCTACGGTGATTTATGAGGTAACTCAACGCTTTCGAACTTTTCTGGAGTAGCTTAAGGCAGCCGCGACACCGGTATCTAAGGTGAACTACGTCAACTCTGCGGCCCTGCAGTCGGAGAAGGTTCCTCAGAGCACGGAAAGAGGTCGTCCATCGAATGTGAACTGTGTCTCAGTGGGGTACAAATAAAATGACAGCTCCTTATTTTACAGCATGTTACTATCGAGACTCATTTTACCACGATGATTCAACTATTTCATCCCCTGCTGACATTGATCGCCACTGCTTCCGACAGCCTGTTGGCTAAATACGTCCTCTATTTGAAAAATGAGAACCGGATTCTGCGGGACCGTATCCCAGGAGAGATTCATACAAAACCTCACGAACGTGCGCAGCTCCTGAAATATGGCAAACCGCTCGGGAAAGCGATCAACGAACTGATCACGATCGTCACTCCCGGGACCTTCCATCGCTGGGTACGGGAAGAGAAACGAGGACGGAAGAAAAAGACCGTTGGTCGACCAGGAAAGAGTGCCGTGCTGCGCGAACTGATTCTCAAGATCGCCCGTGAAACGGGGTTCGGCTATACTCGCATCCTGGGTGAACTTCGGAAACTCGGCATCTCCCGAATCTGCCGTCAGACTGTGAAAAATATCGTCAAGGAAGCTGGGATCGATCCGAGTCCGAAGCGAAGTACCGGCACCTGGAACCAGTTTCTCAAAAGTCATGCGGAAACACTCTGGGCCTGTGATTTCTTCACGAAACGAGCCGTAACGCCGCGGGGACTCGTCGATTTGTACGTGTTGGTTTTCATGCATTTTGAGACGCGTGAAGTCTTTGTGACACCCTCAACGCGAAGTCCGGATTCTGCCTGGGTCACGAAACAGGCCGAAGCATTTGTAAACCACGTTGCCAACCGGGATTAGAGGCCAACCTGCCTGATCCATGATCGAGACACGAAGTTCTCAGTTGAGTTCAAGCAGTTTCTAAAGAACAAAGGCATCCAGCCAAAGAGGCTGCCGATACGATCTCCCAATCTGAATGCCCGGGTCGAAAGGTTTGTGCAAACGATTAAATACGAAGCATTGAACCATTTCATCGCATTCGGTCCACGGCATCTCGATTATCTCGTTTCGGAATTCGTTGACTATTACAACAAACATCGAGCGCACAGTTCACGAAAACATCTACCGCCCTGTTGTGCCGAGCCGCCGCCAGAATTCGAGACGATCAGGCTCGATGAGATCCACTGCGAAGAACATCTCGGCGGGCTGATCAAGTCATATGAGCGGATTGCGGCGTAGATCAAATCAATAAGCAAGCGATTTCTTCACGCTCACCGTATGTGCGTTCGCTACTAAAATGTCACAACCAACAGATTTTCGCGGTATAGGTGCCCTGATCCATGCCAGTTCCTTCTCAAGATTTTGTCTTCTAAGATCAATTGGCTACGGGACTTGACCGGCGACAGTCTTTTTGTACCCGACGGCATCGTCGGTCCAGTTATTCCTTGTTCGGTTGCGTCCCCGCAAAGCCGAACTCTGCTTCACTGGACAAAATCATTGTACCAAAACAGATTTTAAAATTGTTACTAGAATTTCTCAGCGGTATCTATCAGAAAGATATCTTGCTAATATCCATGACTCATTTCAAGCGGCGTCCCCACAGTGCATAGGGCAACAGGACACCTCAGAAGTTTGAGAAGTTTTCACTCGCATTCCAACTGATACAGAGTTGGGGGCAAGGTCAACTGATTTTTACTCAAACTTTCAACCCCAATTGTTAAACATGATGTGTCAGCAGGTCATCGGACTTCTGAGCTGGAGGCTCAAAATCGACGACGCTGCTTACACTACTTCTTGGTCAGATGGAATAATCTAAAGCCGATTACTCCAGTGAGCGAGACTAACACGAGTACCAATTGCACAATAAACTGATCAGTTGAAACGGGAGAACCGTTAAACCACCTTAAAAAAACAATTATAACAAGAACTGACCAACATATGAACTCAACATTAGAAAGAATATCCGCAAGGCGAATATCTTCAGATTCATTTGCAGATTTTTTCTTATTTTTTGGCATCTATACACACAACGAGAATTTAATGTTGTTGGAATTGGCTATTCGTCTTCGTGAACCGAACTCCTATTTCTCCAAGAAGAAAGATAAAATTTTTCTAATAAAAACAAAGCGACTAGCAAGCAGAACTGACATCTGCTGACTCGACTTGGTTAGCTAGCGGATTTAAGGTGATTAATCAAACCTTGACTTCAGCTATAAAGATGTTCGATACAAGTTGAGTGGTTATCGCTAAGGTGTCAAATTTAATCGGAACTGTTTTTCCTATCCTCCCTGACAATACAATTGCTATGCTGATTAAACAATCTACTGATTGTCAAGTATAGAACTAGACGCAATAACAGTTCTGCATATAATATTATTACTAATCTAAATTAAATAGGATACCTAATGTCAAGACGATGTCTTTGGTCATACGTGCCATGAACTCTTCAGAAGAGACTTCGAATCGGCACTCAAAAAATCATTCTCTTAAATACGGCGACAACTTGCGACTCGCCAAAAATTCGTGTACGGATTGCGATAATTGGCGGTCCCGGTTGTTAACCGCGATACTTCTATTTTACGCTATTCTATTGATGTGGGGGGCTTCACGACAAGCCCCAACGTTTAACGAGCCAGCCCATTTGGTTGCAGGGATCAGCCATATAACTTTTGGACGATTCGAATTGTATCGTGTGAATCCTCCGCTAGTACGAATGATTGCTGCGTTACCAGTATTGGCCGCTGGATACGAAGCAGACTGGTCATCATTCCGTGATGTTCCAGGAGCACGTCCAGTTTTTGTAATGGGAGAGAATTTCATCCGAGCAAACGGGGAACGTTCCATATGGCTGTTAACCTTGGCACGATGGGCATGTATTCCATTTAGCCTAATTGGAGCCTGGACATGTTACCAATGGACTAAAAGGTTGGCTGGAGTTTGGGCGGGTTTCTTGGCATCTGTACTCTGGTGTGGCTCTCCCAGTATCCTGGGACACGGCCAACTAATCACACCTGACGTACCGGCGGCAGCAATTGGCATCCTAGCATGTTATATATTCTGGTGCTGGTTACAAAATCCTACCTGGCCACACACGCTGATCACTGGTGTATTATTAGGTATTGCGGAGTTAACTAAGACTACGCTGATCCTTTTCTATTTCATCTGGCCTGTGATATGGTTGGTTGTCAGATGGCGTAAAAAAGTGACAATGTCGCCACAGCGATGGCTCTCAGAACTGAGCAAGTTGGTGATCCAGATGCTGATCAGCGTTTATATAATTAACCTTGGCTATGGGTTTGAAGGCTCATTTCAGCGATTACAGGAATTTCAGTTTATCAGCACTTTATTCACTGGTAATAACAACGTCAATTCAAACCTGAAAGATACGGGTGATGAAAGCTCATCCTCGGGAAACCGATTTCGGGGAACTTGGTTCGGTAATATCTGCGTACCGCTGCCTGCGAATTACATACTCGGTCTCGACATCCAGCAAAGTGATTTTGAAAATTTCGGACGTCCATCATATCTTCGAGGCACATTTCGGGAAACTGGTTGGTGGTACTATTACTTATATGGGTTTACTGTAAAGGTTCCTCTGGCGCTTTGGGGACTTGCGATAATGGCGGTCATTTTACGCTTTTACCAAAGATGTTATTACAATTTTTTCGACGCCGAGATATTGTTGCTAGCCGTCCCATGCGTGATTCTGGTTGTCGCGAGCGCCAAGCATGGTTTTACACACCACATGCGCTATGTATTGCCGTGTTTTCCATTTGTAATTTGTTGGATTGCTGCAACAGTGACATACTTAAATTTAGCTATAAAACCACTATCACAAAAAACAAAATCAACACAGCGTAGACAAAAAGGGATTCTATTCCTGACTATTTGGTTTTGGACTTCTTCAATTACAACGTTCCCTCATTCTTTATCTTATTTTAACATTTATGCGGGAGGTCCCTTCGGTGGCCCGAATCACTTGCTTGGCAGCAACATTGATTGGGGACAAGACCTTCTATTTCTTAAACAAAAACTACTTCATCTTGATAACGAAGAACCTGTTTTCATCGCATATTTCGGCGGTGCTAATCCGACACAACTTGGAATCACTGGCATTCGCCCAATGCAGGACGAGTTTAGCATTTCTACATCACTGCCTTTGGCACCAGGATATTATGCAATCAGTGTCAACCTCCTAAATGGTGATCCGTGGCTGGCTCGAGGTACAGACAAAGGTGACTTTCGATTATCTAAAACACTGCTTCGTGAAATTTCTTCGATGAAACGTATCGGTTCTGCAGGTTATTCAATTTACATTTACTACGTTCCACCATCAGGTAAACCCAACCGAATAGAAAGCGGTGTCGACTCTTAGCAAATACCTGGGATCAATCATTACGTCTGGATGTTGATTGTACGATTTTAGAGGCATTTATTATGATTAATACGAGGCTATTTATATTACTCTATCTCGTTGTTCTATCAGGCTGTAGCACTGGAAATGAAATTGAAAACACATCAAACCAATCGCATGCGAGTGAAAAAAAATATGAGCTGCATTCAGTATTTGTCGCAAAACGTTATAGGAATGCGGATACAACGGAGTTCGTACTGGCTTTAAAAAATGACTCATCCTCAATTTGCGTCATTAAAGATATCGGTGTGCTTAATTCTCAGTACGTTCCGATCTCCTCTCAAATTTTAAGGATAAGTTCGTATTCTGTGCAGCCTGGTTTATTCACATTTGCGGTAATCCGAGTCAATAAAGACACCACTGATTCCGGCTCTTCATTATACGTCAATTTCCAGGTGAACGACTCTACGCGAAATTTGAGAGTGTCGACGATTCCCACGGATAAATGGGCTGCAAACCTCACTTTCTCAGAGAACTTGTCAACGATTTGTATGTATGCCCGTCTTAAATCAGATCACTCATTTTCACTCAAAGATGTGTCTTCGTGTTGTGTAAATGGTCAAAAGGCAAAAATCACCAATGTAAGTTCATTACCAGAACGTGACGGCAACACTTTAATCTGCATCACGATTCAACCAAAGCAATATATCAAGCATAGTGAGGCTGTTGTTGCCGAACTCAAGCTAGAAAGGAGAGATGGTTTTGTTTTTGCAACAAAAGCCTTTGCAGCCTGTTTTGTTGGAAAGACTCAATATGACACAATATTGCGAGTTGTTAGCGTTAAAGAAACCGGGCGGCAGTTGCAGTTGGCATTATACAACGAGTCGGACTATACCAAATCACCAGTTGTTATTGACGCGATTCGACTTAGTGGGGAAGATATTACTGATACTTGCAAACTTCCCCAAGGCCCTCTCCCGCCCGATTTTCACAATTATCAATCCGACGTCCGGTACTTGAAAATGCCTGTTCCGTGGTCCGAAGGGAATTCACATGTTGTTGAAATTATCTTTCATCAATTGAAACCAATCTATGGTGATCCCTTACCGGATCATCATCAAAGAAAGAAAATTTCATTTATCATTAAACGTAGATTAGATACGGTCGTAGGGTATGACTATGATCCTTACCTTCCCAACTGTACGTGCATCCATAATGGCGGGCTACGCCCTCATATTTCCGCCGCGGAGATCAGAAAACGTGTATTGGATACTGTACGATCATCCAGAAAACTTCCAATATATGCAAGAGTGAGTAGTGGAATCTCTGCAAGTGTCGCAACACAGATGGGTAGCAGTTGTGACTTTGTGGTTATTTCACCACCTTCTACTTTGAGAGCTAACGGAAAGAATGCGATTTCTGATAGCATAGCGTTTTATTCTGAATTCCGTCGAAGTGGTATACCTTTTGTTGCTTCAATCAATCCTGATGTAGCATGTCTATTCTCGCCAAGCGATTTCCACTGGTGCACGCTGGCGGCGCTGAGTGAAGGAAGTCGTGGTGTCCTAGTACGCAGCACAACAAATATAGACACAGAACTATCACGGTCCTGCTTACCGACCATAAAATTAATTAAGAATCAATGGCGGAACTTATCGAGCACTGTTGCACTTTCTGAAAAAATTGAGCTATCCACAAACTGTAACCAGCCGGGAATTCACATTAGCACGCTGTATAGCGGAAGTAATCAAGTAATACTATTTGCGATTAATAAGTGGTGCACGCGAAATTCCAGACAAGGAGATGAATCTTTCTACGCGGTTCCACGGCATGGTGTTGAGATCAATTTATTTCTCGGTTCAGGATGGGGACACGTTAAGGTGGAGGATGCATTAGATGGATCTACCATCAAGTGTAAACAATTGGAAAGTGGAAGAAGTCAGTTGATGTTGCCCGCGTTTGATATCGGACGTGTCATTATCATTAGACGCGATATTGCTACTGAGAAACACACAGAATCACGAATGGTACAAAAAACACAACCAGCAGAAAAGTTATTCAAACCGATTATAATCCCTTCGGACTCGCCATTTTTGAACTTGGGACGGCAAGAAGCGAATAGCACACAAGAGGTAAAAATACCAATTCACAATTTAAGTTCCGATCCTGTTACTGTAACAGTTAAAGATAATAGCCGACGATCTTCAAATCCCGCAAAAACTGACTTTACTCCGATAAAAATCCCAGCAAACAGCAATGGATTTCTCACGGGCCAACTGCAGGTGCCGCTTTCCAACGAACCCAGTATAACTCACTTGAGAGTAACTTCTTCCGGTTTAGCTGACTCCGGATTTGACGTCTTCATCGATCTTGAAGCATACGATATTGTACATAGCGAGCCAAAGTTCGTTGATTGTGGCCAGTTTACTAGAATTGATGCATCGCAATTTCTAACGATCAATATTCTCTCTGAGGCCCCACACTATCGTATAAAAAGCGCTAGAGCAATCGATGTTCCAGCTGACATTGAGCTGAAATCAGATGTTAAGTCGATTCGGTTTCGCGCGAAACCGAAAGAATATGGTTCGTTCGCTGGTAGACTAATAATTCAAGTATCCATAGGTGCCCGTAAGATCACTGAGCGTACATTAACTGTTCCCTTCGTAGGCAGATATGACCAGATTGTAGCGGCCGAGCCTAGTCGATTTCTACTCTTAGCTAGCCGTCAAAGACGGACTCGAAATATTAGGTTGCGGCATGTAAATGGAGAGCCGTTATCTATAGTTCATGCTGAAGGAATGAATTCTTGGTTGTACGTTCGATCCTTTACCACTGCGAGAACCACAAAACCTTTACTCGAAGTTGTTATTTTGCCTAGCAACGAACTGCTCGGTGAATCAGAAGTTCAAATTGAATACCAAACGGCAAAAGGAGTAAAACACTCTATTTCTGTCCCTGTTAAAGTTGTGGGAAACCCTTCCTTGACATCTAAGAACAAGAAGAAAGCAACTGAAGACAAGAAAAATAAGAAAAGTTCAACACAGCAAAACCTGACGTCTGGGTTTCAACCTAATTGCGATGGCATGAGTCGCAATGATGACCTCAAAAATAGCAAATTGGAAGCCACTCTCGGGAATGGATCAATTGATAGAGTCGCACGACAAGTTGAGATTCTGGTAAACAAAGCCCGTAAGGGTGACAACCCGCAGGAGATGCAGAATTGGATGAAAATGCATCGATTATTGATCTATGGTGACGACGCTTTTATAAACGGATCTTCGAAGACTAAAGCAGTATTCGACGGAATATTGAATCCCAAATCTTCTTTCGGGCCGTTTAGTATACGTGGAGGCAAACCTTATGGACGCCAACAAGGGGACCGCTTTGATCAAGAACACCACCGTGATCAGTTCCTGCACCTCTTGAGCATGAGTGGTGTTTCACTTGATGCGACGTTGTTCGTGGATAAGCGTCAGTTTCAAGTTCGTGACTTACTGGATAACTCGCTGCGGGAATCCCGAACGACGGGTGAGCTTGCCTGGACGGTTTCTTCCTACTCCTATTACTTAGAACCCGGTCGCCAATGGTCAAACAAGTTTGGCGAACAATTCTCTCTCGCTAGATTGGCCGAAAGTATGCTCTCAAAACAAGAAGGAGCCTGTGGTGGCACTCATCAGTTGTGTGCCATTTCGCGTATTCTTTCAACGCCCAAACATAAAAAAGACGAATTTTTTGCCGCTTTATGGCCGCAGATGGAAAGTATGGTTTCAATTGAAGTGCAACGCCTGCGGAGTCATCAGGCTGCAAATGGAAGTTTTGCCATACCTGATAGTTTGCGGAGACGTTTACTGGCACAACCCAACGCAACTCCAAACCGAATGGATGTGTATTATATGGGGCATTGTGTTGAGTGGCTAGTTTTAGCATTACCACCGGAACAACTTCGCGAAGATTGGGTTGTACGCGCTGTCGAATACCTAGCAACGGCGGTTTCCGCAGAATATATAGATACAACATCGACTTTTTTCTTCCGCACGCATGAACAACGCTATCAATATGGTTATCAGATGCATGCAATTTCGGGATTGGTGCGATGGCATGACAAGATTGTCAAATAACCAGATAACTACCTGCTTGAACAATATGCCAAGTCGATTTGACCTGCCTTAAAAACCTGTACCAGGTCTTATGAAGGTTGGTTTAGGTAATTTCGCTGTGCAGTTGGAATGAGGGCGCAGCCCGATTGGAAACTGCACAGCGACTCGCAAACTCTGCCGGGGTAACATATCCCAGCGAACTATGTGGGCGTTGCCCGTTGTAATCTTCCTTCCAGGCAGCCGTGAGCCTGCGGGCTGTTCCCAGACTCTCAAACACTTCGACTGCCAGGAATTCATCCCGGAATCGACTGTTGAAACTTTCCGCATAACCGTTTTCCCAGGGGGCTCCCGGCTCGATATACAACGAGTTGATCTCCAGTTGATTCAGCCAGCATTGAATTGCTCTGGAGACAATTTCTGGACCGTTGTCACTCCGGATGCACTGCGGCACTCCCCTGGAAGAAAACAGTTCAACCAGAGTATCAATCACATCCTCGCTGCGAATGCTTCGATCAACCTTCAAAGCCAGACATTCCCGGGTGAACTCATCGACAATCGAAAACCACTCCCGAGGCGGTTCGATCAAACACAAAATCCCAGCACCAGACATGATCTTTCTGTTCTGGCCGCAGCCGGTGACAACCATTCCGGGAGTCACCGGTCCTGCGATGTTTTCTTTTCTTTTGAGGCACTTTCAGCCCTTCCCGACGCCATAAACGGTACACACGAGTGAAGCTGGCCTGCCAGCCTTCCCGCTGCAGCAGCCTGGCGATCCGGCGATAGCCGAACCGGGGCCGTGACCGCACCAGCTCATACATGCGTTTGACCAGAGACGGCTCATCACTGCGTGGGCCCGACTGGTAACGCTGAGTGGAACGAGGCTGATCCAGAACCACACAGGCTCTCCGCTCAGAGACACGGAACTCATTCTGGATCGCTTTGACGGCGGCTCGTTTTCGGGAAGGGCTTACCAGTTTCCCTCCGAGAGATATTTCAGCATCTTGTTGTCCAGAGACAGATCAGCAACCAGTTCTTTCAGTCGTTTATTCTCATCTTCCAGTTGTTTGAGGCGCTTGGCTTCTTCCGATTTCATGCCGCCATACTGATTCCGCCAGCGCAGATAAGTCGATTCACTGACTTCCAGGATCTGCAGCACGGATGCCAGATCTTTACCGGCATTCAGCATTGCATCCGCATCACGCAGCTTGCGGACAATCTGCTCGGGGTTGTGACGTTTTCTTCGCTTGTTCATCAAAAGTTCTCCTCGCCAAAAGGACGCTAAGAACCTTCATAACATTTGGATCAGTTTTTGAAAAGCTGACCAATCTGGTACAGGTTTTTAAGGCAGGTCAGGACGAGTTCATGAACTGTGAGATATTCGAAAACCTGAAATCCGCCCGGAAGCAGACAACGGCCTGGAAAGAACAATACAACACAGTGCGGCCACACAGTTCCTTAGGGTACCGCACCCCCAGAGATCTTTCAGAGTAGTGTTCCTTTTCCAGACGGACTACGTCCGTCTTCCAGAGAAACACTGCTAAGCCCCCAATACTCTCATAACAACTAGTACAGAAATGAGGGGGGCCTGTCAGTCGATAACTTTAGTCGTGAGAGCCTGGCCATTCAGGTGGGAACCCGACTGACTGGAGATAATGTAGTGACAGCTCTGGATCGGGTCAAAGTGGTCCAAGGCTGTCCCCAGTCAATCCGTGCGGATAACGGCCCTGAGTTCATTTCGAAGAGTCTGGACTGGTGGGCTTACTTCAACAAAGTGACTCTGGGATTCATTCGACTGAGAAAACAAACCAACAATGATTATATTGAATCGTTCAACGGGCGAGTTCGCCAGGAGTGTTTAAACCAGCATTGGTTTTTAAGCTTGGCAGACGCTCAGGAACAAATTGACCAGTGGTGGCTGGACTACAACGAAAACCGCCCACACAGCTCGCTGGGAAATCAAACGCCAGTGGAGTTTGCAAGGTCAAATAATCTCCATAGTGTGATCTGTCACAGGCAATAACACAAGGAATTTTCAAAATCACTAGTTTCTGGAATTTTAAACTAAAGTCCTAAATCATCCTGGTTACTTAACAAATGCAATATAAGGTACAGAGAAAGAGAATTTACCATTCTGCTTTGATACCAAAAGATCACCCTTGATGAGACCTTTTTTACTCATTTCTGGTATACTTAAGTCGACATCTAAAACTAATTGCCCCGTCTCTACATTTGATGCACGAGAAAACGCACCCTCTACGAAATCATGATCGGCTTTCAACTGCAGCGATTGAACTTCAGCCCATTTGATAGGACCTATAAGCTTACATGAACGACGCACATGATCCCCAGCAGACACATTTCCGAATAGCAGACTAGCGGGACTCACTTTTATGGATCCACTAGCATACCCGACAACCGGAACCTGAATAGTTGCGAACTCCGGTACATTGGTCGTAATAGTAATTGTTGTCTCAAAAGGACCTGGTGGAAGTGGTTGCCCATCCCATTCGAGCTTCACCTGTCCGATCGGACTTAGTCCGCGGGCACGGGAGACCGTGTCGGGGACTACATCTTCTATTTTAGTTTGAATAACGGGATTTTGAACCGATACTGATTTGATCTTTGCATTCGTATATCCAGTAGCAATTACAAGAAAACTGCGGGACGTACTTGAACCAGTCATCAGATTTCCAAGCTCAATCGTCTTCGATGAAGGCCATATATTAGCAACAGTGCCGGTTAGCTCCAGCACGACCGGTTTCACCTTCGAGTCAGGGGACAATAACATGGCATTTCGTTTCACAAATCCTTTAATTCCTCGAGTTTCCATCTTTAGCTTAATTACTCCCTCGCCATTGATTGGTATGGGACCTGAGTTGCTAACAATGGTTACGCACGGGCAGCCAATATTATACTTTGTGTATTCAACTTCTTGTATCTCTTCATTTTTGATTATGAATTCATGTTCAACCAATTGACCGGGAGACACAACTCCAAAATCATGTGTCAGCACGACCAGTTGCTGCTTCTGACTTAGCGATTGTGACTCTTTTATTTCACCACAGCCAACAAGTTGCACTAGCCATAAGCATGTCCCATAGAGAATGAATAGACCTTTAAATCTTTCTTGTCGATAGACACTCTGCTGAGATGTCATGATTTAATAGCCTCGAACTTTAATCGTGATAAAGATCAACACACTCAGAATTGGTAATACCAACCATTTCAAATTTCTGGTAAACCAACCATGGTATGAGCGAGATACGAGCAATACAGGCCCGTCCCAGATATCGCATAGCTTGTCTAATGAGTATTTCTGTGTCAACTCGGGGTAATCAACGGCAATGACGTTACCCTCTTCATAACCGATAGCACAAACCGCATGGTTGACTTCCCCACTTCGCTTACGTATGGGCAACACAGCCACGTAGTTGCCACTTTCCAAGTAATCCACGAGCTCTTGAGGAGAGACACGAATAGGCATACTCACGATTTCTTTTTCGAAATCTGCGAATGTGTCCTGCATACTTTGTAAGGTCGTAAGCTCACCCTCCTTCCAATCACACTTGGTGATTATTGTATCAAGAGAACAATCGACACCCATCAATCGCATCGCCACAAAACAAGCGATCGGTCCACACGCGGTTTGGTAACCATTGTCTGTGAGAGTCGGTAGGGTAGTAGTGTTGACATCATCAACTGGCGATGCACGCTTGGTTGGTACAAACAAGATTGTTGCCACAACAGCTAGCACAAACGCATTTCGTATCTTCCCCTCGATTTGTCTAAGCATCTTGTGAATGCCTCCGCCACAACATCCAACCAATCATCGCGCAAACAAAAACGATGTTGATAATAATCAGAGCCCACTGAGTCTGGCCCCGCTTGACAGCATTTTTCATCTCGTCTTCAAGTGTTCCCTCGATAGACTGATTCTCCCCATAGCGATAAGACGCATTTTGAATGCTGTCAAAAACGAATGCTCCTTTGGGGATGATGTCATTAAAAATATTATCGTTGACACCTTCATTTACAGTCATCTCTGAAACTTCAGTTATCTGACGATTAATAACCTTTCCGTCCTTCAGAGAAGTTGTCTCAATCTTGTGCGGTAACCATAAACCATTGCCATAATTTTTCATGGATTCAAATCTCCGCGTGTAATCTAACTGATAGTCAATAATTTTGGCCACTACACTAGAATCTAAAACCAAACTTACGCTTTCAAAACGGATCACCGAAAAATCGCGTTCTACATCCAAATAGACTCGAAACATCGTATCGGTGGCTACCAAGCACTCCCGACCGTCTACTTCCTCAAGTCTTTGCAATAGGAGAGTATACTTACCGCCCAACATTTCTAACAGGTCATAAGGTCGTGCCCCCTTTAGACCAAGATCGACGTCGCTGTTTAGCAGCATAGCGTTTGCTAGCACGTCGTAAGGGAAATAGAAATCGTTGTAACCTCGCAACTTACTAATTGATGCGTTAGGAGTTTTAAGCGAGAAATCAACATACTGAACATAATCGCCATTATAAGAGATATCGCTATCAGTTGGTTTTGGACTCGAGCCTTTCCAGTTCTTAGCATGCATTCTAAGTTTAACCCCAGACCGAAAAAAAGAATTCTCCACGCGGAAAGTCTCAGACAGTTCATCATTTTCGTCCAGTTCCTCCCATTGAAATTTATATTTACAATACATGTCGTGAATTGATGCACGCTTAGCTTTAATTAATTCAATGAGATCGGACTTTGAAACAACAGGTTGTTGCTCCTTTAGAAGTATCTTCCAACAAGCCATAAACTCATCAGGAGAAGCGCCTGCTTCCACAGCTCTTTCTGATAGCTGGCGGTCCGTTGGAGGGTTACCAGAGTTTCGCTTTGTTGATGTGATCCACTTCTTTGTCGATTCGATCCAATTAGAAACTTTCTGATTTTCGTTCTCTGAACTCGGGGTAGATTTTGGTGCGTCTTGCCCCAAGACGATCTGAGTTAAACATAATACAATAGCAACGGCTCGAAACTGTACTGACCTACAAAGCCCATGCATCCAATAAAGTTTCAGCCAGCTGTTGTTACTCATGAGCTAAATCCATATTAGAGATCAACTACTCAATCATTCTCAGAAGAGAAAATTATGCTCTCAATATCTGGCAATTCACCATGCTATTTTACATAAAAGTAACACTTCTAAGGTTTAAAAATTATTGATCTGATTTCTAGCAACCTTCGGCGCCGATCTTTGTGCCACACGTTAGAGAAGGTTGTACATACTGACCAAATACACATTTGTTTAGTGAAAGAGACCATCTGCATTTCCCTTGAAAGTAACTATTTGAGCACTGAATCTCTTTATGATTCTGAGATCCTGCGCCTTCTGGTTTTGGGGCATTGACGCCCGTACATCCCGTGTGGAAAACTTCAATTATGCAATCGATCTGATCATCAGAGGTACATAGATCTTCTGTTACTTGACATCTCACTTCTTGTAAACTTCCATGAGCTTCACACGCACCAACAGCCGTTTGCAGGTCTGAATAACTTAGAGCTACAGTTGGATGTTGAGAACTAAAGAAAAACAAGGTTATAAATGAAAGAATTGCAACACAAATAAGCTTAACGTACATTTTATTTCTCCTTCTGTATTAAGGTAAGTGTTATTTTATCTATTGAAATGAATCACTCAAATTCTAGTGCAAGCATTCGATGACATGTACAACATAGCTACAATCGTTCATGTTGTCTATATAATATATTCAGTAATTTTGATGATTCAACTCTTAAAAGATTTAGGAATCATGAATATTAAATCTCAAAATATTTGATATTCCGACATCCACTCATATGACCATGCCCCCAACTCTGTACCAGTTGGAATGCGAGTGAACAAGGTTTTTCAGACCAGGCATGCCTGGTCTGAAAACTTCGCAAACTCCTGAGGCGTCCTGTTGCCCAATGCACTGTGGGGACGCCGCTCGTTGTAATCCTTACGCCAGGAATCCAGTTTTTTCTGGGCATCTTCCAGTGACAGGAACCAGTGCTGGTTCAGACATTCCTGTCGCAGTCGACCGTTGAAGGATTCAATAAACGCATTATCTGTCGGCTTCCCCGGACGACTGAAGTAATGCTTCACACGGTTCCAGTAAGCCCACCAGTCCAGACTCTTCGAAATAAATTCAGGGCCGTTGTCGACTCGAATCGTTTCTGGATGAGCACCACGCTGCTGCGTGACCTGCTCCAGAATCTGAACAACATCATCACCGGTCAGACGCTGTCCGGCCTGGATCGCCAGACTCTCACGGCTAAAGTTATCAACTAACGTCAGCAGTCGGTATCTCCGTCCAGAATAAAGCTGATCGGACATGAAGTCCATACTCCACGTTTCATTGGACTGCCGGGCTGGAGAACGCTCACCACGAACGGCACAGCTTTTGTTCCGACGAGGTGTTTTGATCTACATCTGCAGGCCTTCTTCACAATAGAGACGATACACCAGCTTGTGATTCACACGCCAGCCTTCCCGCTGTAACAGGATATGCAGCTGCCGATAACCATAGCGCACACGAATGGTGGCCAGTTCGCGCAGTCGCATCCGCAGCTCGGCCCGTTCATCAAGAACACTCTGGTAACGGTGACTGGCTCGTAGAAAGTTCAGCACCCTGTAAACACGACGTTCGCTTTGGGAATAACCTGCCTGAAGCCGCTTCACCACTACGCGACGAGCGGACCTCGCAGCTTTTTTTTGAGAACGTCCTGGAGCATGCTCTTATCCAGGCTCAGGTCAGCCACCAGTTGTTTGAGCTTCCGGTTTTCCTCTTCCAACTGCTTCAGTCTGCGGACTTCAGCGACGCCCAGGCCGGCGTATTTCTTCTTCCAGCGGTAAAAGGCCTGTTCGGTGATCCCCATCTTCAGACGATCTCCGCCACCGCAGTACCGGAGTCATGCTGCCGCGAAGCAACGGCAATCCGCTCGGCACTTTTGCGTGGCAAATCGGACAATTGCCTTCCACATAAACGGGCAGATGCTCTCGGGTATCCCTGCGGGCTATAAGCAGTCCGCAAAGCGATTTAAATAACGACTTAGTTCCGGCTTCAGCCGACGAGTTTCACGAGCATCCATGACAGCACCTCCTTGTGCAGGTTTGATGCTCCGAATCCAATAGATTCAGAAGTATTTTCCAAGACATTCCTAGTGCTGTAATACTAGTCATCGGCGTCTGCTTCTTCATTACTGTGCTTCTTCTCAACTGATGAATTTTCAGGCACGTTTTCAGCAACCTCCGGCCAGAGATAACAAAGCAAGCCACCTTTTTTGAGGACGCCCCTCGCATCGATGACATCAGTAACGAATCCGGTAAAGGGTGCTCTAACAATAATCTTTGCTTGTCGTGATAACTTTGTCTGCAACTCTTCGTAAACACTTTGGGATTTTGCGACGTGCGATTCCGCTTTCGCGATATCGCTCTCGAGTCTTGCTATATCAGCCAGTGCCTTGTTTAGTTGAGCAGCGACTTGAGCAAGATCGGCTTTCGCTTTAGCTTGCTTTGATGCCCGATCATTCAATTTCATATTCAACTCGTTTTTCGACGACTGAATCTGAGTTTCGGCATTTTTAACCTTTGCCTCAGCTTGTTTAAGCTTGCGTTCAGCCTGTTTGAATTTGAGTTGAGAGACAAGCCTCTTATCGAACAACATCTTTTGCTGATCGAACTCCGCCCGAGCCTGCTCCAACTCCGCGAAAACTTCATCCCGTTCTGCTTTGGTGGTTTCGACTTTGATCTTTGCTGAGTCTACAACAATTCTTGATGCCTTAGAGAACTCATTCGCCACCTTCTCGTAAACCGATTGCTGTGATTTTAAAGCAGCCACAATAGACCGCATGGCTTCCAGCTGTCTTCGGTCCGACTCGAGAGTTTTCTTGGCTGCTTCAACTTGAACAGCAGAGTCGGCCAACTGCTTTTTGAGTCGGTCTAGATATTCGGAATCCAGATTTGCCACTTCGGCTAACAGATCTCCCTTGTTGACATGGCTGTTTTCGCGGATGCCTTCACCCCATCGAACGATATGACCAATGACCGGAGACTGAATAGCTGTTGGTGGACCTTTGAATTTGTCTGTGTGAAACCTCTTTACCGCGTCAGGACTACGTACCCAAATGAACTCGCGCAAGCGGGGCATCTTCGCGGCGACACGCGAATAGGAGTCCACCGCTACGGCTCCACGAAGTTCGTTGGCGCTGACTCGCAGCGTTACGGAACCAGACAAATCATCGCCGATCATCCACCGACCGTTATAACGCCGTTGCAATCGAGACCACTCAAGCTGAAGGGCACCTTGACGACCATCCAAATTAGTAAATGTACCGGTGTACCATCCGGATGCCTTTTCCACTGTCGTTAATGAAACGCTTTTCCACTTCTCACCCGACCACCTTCCAGAGATATCCTCTGGTTTCGTCATTTGCATTGCGGCAATCCCGCTTCCCGCCAGTATCGCCAAGCAAATCAAAATCCAATTTCTCGTGCGTCGCCAATAAGATGAATGTGTGGATTTAGAACGACTCTGCTTAGGCCACTTTTTATCTTTCGGAGAGACTGACTCACCAGAGCGGCTTGACGATGCGACACACTGTGGTAATTCGACTATAGTTGGCTGTTGCAGATGAGCCATACATCCTTCCAGTACTTTGACCACTTCACTAGCTCCTTTGAAACGATCGGTGGGGTGTTTCTCCATTAGTCGTTCGATGAGTCGACATAACCATATCGGAATGTCTGGATTAATCTCGATGATCCGCCGCGGGGCGGTATCAGTGATGCGGCGCAGAACACCGTAGGCCGATTCGGAGCGAAACGGTGGACGTCCAGTACACGCGGTGTAAAGCACACTCCCCATGCTAAATAAATCGCTACGTTGATCCACAGACTCACCTCTAGCCTGCTCAGGCGACATGTATTGCGGTGTACCGGCAATTACTCCGGTCTGTGTCATCGATGCATCATCCACCGCTCGTGCAATGCCAAAGTCAGTTATCCACAGTCTCTCGTTTCCCTCATTCAGCAGTATGTTAGCCGGCTTGATGTCTCGATGAACAAGCCCCTGCTCGTGAGCCGCCGCCAGGCCAGAAGCAATTTGGAGCCCAATCCGAACCACCTCATGAGTCGTCAGCGGACCACTTTCATTGATACGTTTTTGCAACGATGGCCCGCGAGCAAAGGGCATAACCAGATAGGGCAGTCCATTCTCTTCGGAAACCCCATAAATATCGATAACGTTCTCGTGAGTGATCGCCGCCGCTGCTTTGGCTTCACGCTGGAATCGTCTGCGAGCCGAACCGCTACCAGCCAGATGTGGAGCCATCATTTTAATCGCCACCACGCGGCATAGTGACTTGTCGAATCCCTTCAAGACCGCCCCCATCCCTCCAAACCCCACGACTCCGATAATTTCATAGCCACCGATGCGACCGAGCATCTCCGGGTCGTCAGTCGGAGCGAGTAACTCGAGCACATTGGAAACATGCTGATCTCCTTGACCGTTGCTTTGCTCTCCAGAGTTCTGGTCATGAGAAAAACTATCGATGCTGCTCAGCAATGCTATGGCATCACGCCAGATCTCCGGCTCAGCAGAGCGTTTTTGCAGTTCGGTGCGGCAGTGTTCACAGCCGATGAGATGATATTCAAACTCAACGACCGCTGAATCGCTGAGACGTTCGTCTAGATAGTCTTCAATACATTGTAAATTACAAACTTTCTCTATTGGGTTCATGTTCATGATTTATTTCCTCCCAGAAGTCGGAGTTTTCTAGTCGAATTACTGTATTTCGAATCTGCCGCATGACACGACTTCGAGCCGCATATACACTCCCGGTTGAAACAGCCAAAAAATCCGCTGTCCGTTCAATAGAGTTTTGCTGCAATGTAGACATTTCAAATGCTAACCATGTCGCTTCCAGAATCTCACCTCGCACATATCCAGCGGCCCGGTGAAATAATTCACGTCGATACTCAAGGTTAATCATCGCATCAGTTTCAGGATCAGCATCTGGTAACTCCGAGAGTACGTCCAGGATACCTGAGCCGCCGGTCGCACGGTCGCGAGGTTGCCGCGAGAATGCCTTAAGTATCGCGTTTCGGGTGATTCGGCTTAGCCAATTCCTAAATCGCACTCCGCTTCCTTGTTTTTCGTAGTTACTGATCGCGGAAGCTACTGAGATCAGCACTTGCTGAACCAAATCGAGCGCATCGGCATGCTGAAGTCCCTTCGCTCGTGCGATGCGAAAGATAACCGGTCGATAGAGCTCTTCAAATTGATCCCACGCTGCACGATTCGACGGGTCGCGCAGCCGAACGATCAAGCTATCAACGGTTTCTGGAAATTCAGTCACACCAGTCTCCTCAATTGACTATAGTATCTAATCCATCTCGTCAGAGGATTTGACACGAATTCCGGATAATATTAGAGATATTGTCATGACCAGTCACCTTCAGACGCGACAAGTCGCACATCAGACGGCGTCATAGTACAAGAATACATAATTGCTATAACTCTCTACATTCTATCAATATATTGCTTGATTGTATACATCCGCTACCTGTGGGGATAGGTATTCCTCAAGGTATCGTTCCGCCAAAAGAGGTTATAAGTTACGTGACTACTTTAACTGTTATTTCGACTGTCGCCCAGTCGGAATTCAGCACGACGAGTGTGGGAAAATCAAAATCTCTACGGCTTTAAGCGATTCTCAGTTCCACCGATTCACCTGTTGATTTCTGATCCACTTAGTTCAAAAAATTCTTGTAGCCGAAAGTATGCTTCCGAATCTCTGAACCAGAGAAAACCACTCAGAATGTGCTGACAGTTTAATAACGATCCGAGCAATCGACAGTTTCAGAGAAGATTCTCATTACCTTTTGGTACTGACATCGAACTACCCAGCCACTTCAGTCTTGGCGACACCTAGTTTACCGCCCGTTTGCTTCCGGTCGAACAGGTGGGCAGAAAAACTGCGGATATATAAGCCCCCTTTGTCGTGTGTCTGGCGTCGTTACTGGGGATGGGCAAGATGGTGATGATCCGGAATTGGATAAAATTAATGAACTCGCAAAGACACATTTTCGACAAAGCAGATCGAAGAGATAGTCTTAAGTCGATCATTGGCCTACAAAAATCGAGGTAATAGGGCCTGATAGTAAAACCTCTAGAATTGCTGGTCGGGAGACAAATGCTGTGATTAAAGCCTCACGTGGATCCAATTACTGGTCAATTCAGTCAAAGCTAATTGTTATCTGTTGATTCCCGTTTGTTTACGTTCTTGTTCAGCGGAGAATAATGAGGGCTGATTGAATGTTCGCTCTCAAGCCGGACAAGATTTAAAACCCAAAATTTTAACCTTGCCCCCGGTCTGAAAAATTAGCAAACTCCTGAGGCGTTCAACTGCCCAATGTACTGTGGGGATGCCGGTCGTTGTAAATGTTTTTTCCAGGAATCCAGTTTTTCTTGGGCATCTGCCAGTGATAGCAACCAGTGCTGGTTCAGACATTCCCGCTACAGTCGACCGCTGAAGGATTCAATAAACGCATTATCTGTAGGCTTTCCAGGACGACTGAAGTCAAGCTTCACCCGGTTCCAGTAAGCCCTCCTAACCAGACTCTTCGAAAAAAATTCAGTGCGATAAGAACCTTCAAAACTTTTGTACCACTTTTGAAGAGCAGCCTATTTCAATCAATCTCCCGTCTTGATTCACTTTGTATGAACATAATGCGTGAACCAACGTTGCAATTCGAACAATTCTTTATGTACACTGGTGTTTCATTCTGGTCAAGTGATTCCTTGCTTTAATTTGAAACTGGAATCATGGGAGCATTACTTGCATCTTGATGATGGCTAACAATGGCGACTGAATGGTTCTACAAACAGTCTGATGAAGAGCTGGGACCATATCTCTTCCGTGATATGGTGGACATGGTGCGTGAAGAGCGTTTATTGCCTGACTCCTTAGTGCGTCCCAGCTATATGGTTGAGTGGCAACGGGCAGATTCTGTAGTGGGTCTGTTTTATATGGCGCGGAAAGAACCTGAGCCCCTGCCCCCCGTTTCCTCTGAAGAAATGGACCTTGATAATGAATATGCTGATGAAAATGATCTGGATACATTTCTGGCAAATTCAGATGAATCTGAGTCGACTGCTTCTGCTCTTCAGGGACAAAAATCTGAACGCCCGGGCTGGCTGAAACGGCTGCTGTCATTAAGAGACAGTAAGATCCCTTCGGTTCCCCTCGACCCCCAGCGGGAGATTCATGTAAATCTTCATGCTCCTGTTGACGGCAGCACGGAATCAGCGACCGGTTTGGAACAGCTTGAGGACGCGCTCAGCGATTCAGACAATCTAAACGATGATGTTGAAATCGGTGCTTATTCCGAAGAGACCTGGTCATCGACTGTGAACGCAGCTGTCGAGCGCGTCGATGCCCGGGCACCCAAACAGGAACAGACTTCGCCTCCCAGGCAAATACTCCCGACATTCAGCTTTTCCTTTCGGGATCATCCTGCTTTTCGCAAGTTGCTGGTGGGTTGCGTTTTCATCCTCTGTGCGAGTCTGGGGATCTATGGATTTGTCGATTGGATGGGGCAGGGGAAACTCTATTTTCCTTTTATCGGATATACCTCGCCCCTGTTGTTTCTGGCATATGCCGGCTGCTCCTTACTGACGGTTCTTATGCTGGGACCACTGCTGGTCTATATTGCAGCGCCCTATTTGCGTCTCGGGTACCGAGTGGGGGCAGCTTTGGTGACCGCGAATATCACAATATTTTTTCTGTTGAACTGGTCGGAAAAACAGAACATGATTTTCCCTTCACGCAGACCGACTGAAACCAAACTGATCTTTCCGCTCCTGGGCGAATGTTCCCCGTTTGCATACTGGATGTACTTTGTTGATTCCGTGGTCATTGTGGCTGTAGTGGCTTACTTTGCCGCCTGGTGGCTGGAGGCGCAAGCTGATGAAATCTAAACCTGGAAATATCGTACGAATCAATCACAGTTCTCTAACAGGGGCGTTTCGCCAGAGAGCAGGTTTTACCCTTGTCGAATTACTGGTTGCGACAGCGATCATCGGGATATTAATTGCGCTGGCGCTTCCCGCGGTTCAGTCAGCACGCAACTCGGCCAGACAGTTGCAGTGTTTAAATAACATGCGCAATGTAAGTCTGGGACTGCTGCAGGCGACAGACAGTGCGAATCGGTTCCCTGCTTGTGGTTATTTCGGAGATGGGACTCCGACAGGCGGGGGCTCTTTTCGGAGCTGGGTTGTGGCCATTCTACCTTTTATTGATCAGTCCAACCTGTACAATCAATGGGATGTTGAACTGAACTACAAAGATCCCGTTAATGCTCCCCTGGCCCAAACGCATCTCCCTGTCCTGACCTGCCCTGATGATATCACTGAAGTCCCCGGCCAGGGAAATCTGACTTACGTCGTCAGCAGTGGTGTCGGCTTTTCTGCAATGATTGGTGGAATCCATGACTGTCCAGTTGGTCCTTCATCAGGAAAGCTGGATTTGAATGGAAACGGGATTACATGCAACTCATCTACGGAGGGGGATGGAACACCGTCAGATCGGGAAATATTTTTCCAGATGGGACTGTTTTTCAACGAAACGTGGAAAGGGGTCATTCGGGCCAAGCGTCACTATCAGATGTCCGGGCTCACAGACGGTGCCTCCAATACCATGCTGATTTCTGAGAATATCCGTACGGGCTACGATCCAGCCAGACCTGATTCAGCCAACTGGGCTTCGCCGAATCCCTATCTCACCAGTTTTTATATAGGAAATCCCTGCCTGAATAGCAACTGCGCTTCCGGAAACGTGGATTATAATCGCTCAAATTCAGGTTCAAGCAAGATTAACGCCGGAATTACTCAGCCCGAGGGGAGTGCCCCTTTTCCCAATTCACTGCACGAAGGAGGAGTTAACGTTGGATACTGTGATGGACACATTCAGTTTCTATCAGCAGACATTGACGGAAAAGTATATGCTGCTCTCGCCAGTCCCCAAGGGCAGGCATTAAGTGGTACGCCACTGGAACAATAAGCGTAGTATTTCAGAAATTCAGCTTCTGAATCTATCTAAAATTTAGCAGAATTCATGATCGCTCGAAATCAATTATGTACTCAGATTTAGGGGGGTTGGCCTTTGGCACCTCGATCCTGGCCTCGAGGATGCTCTGCGTCATCAGCGGGCCGTTGACACTTCTACTGACCGAAGCAGAATGCGAATATGCCTGCCGTACCGGATCCAGATAACCAGATTCTTAGCAATCGCAAGGAAGTGGGAACCATCAGTCCGGAACAGCCGCCGAGATGCGGCTTCCGCATCCTGTGACAATAGTCAGCTTGTATTCTGTAAATAAGATTGGATTGTTTGATGTGCGAGCAAATGTCTGGTAATGCTGCTCGTACTTTATCTCTCGTGATTGAGTCAACATGAAGGTTTTTAAATCCACCATCGGCTTCATCATGGCATGGATCCTGGTGAATGCAGGATTCTTTATCTGCCTTTCATCGAATCATGATAAAACCAAAACCGAAATCATTTTGGCTCCCGAGATTGTCAACGAATTCGAGTCCCTCCCGACTCCAAATCTGACAGATATTTCAAAAGATTCTGTTACTCTCAGAGCAAGGCTTTTGAAACCGGAGAGGGTTGAGAGAAGGAAAGCTTATCCCCTGATTGTGTCCCTGCATGGGGCAGGAGAACGAGGAAATGACAATCGACAACAGCTAAAATTTCTACCTCAGCAAATGGCAAAATCTCCTTGCCGAGAGGCGTTTCCCTGTTTTGTTCTGGCACCGCAATGCCCGCGCGGCATGAACTGGTCGTCGACTGTAATCCAGGATGACACTCCCGCCGGCGAAGATAAATTGCTGCTTGATCAGATTCACGAGTTAATTCTGGACATTTGCAGTAAATATCCCATTGATCAACAGAGGATCTACGTCACAGGATATTCGATGGGAGGCTTCGGGACCTGGAGTATGATTGCCCGTTACCCGGAATTGTTTGCTGCAGCCGTACCGATTTGCGGTGGAGGCAATCCGGAAACAGTATCCAGATTCTCAAAGATGCCCATCTGGATTGCTCACGGAGATGCAGATCAGACCATACCGGTAGCTTCTTCAAGAAGGATGGTTAAGGCACTTCAACAGGTGGGCAGTTCACCAGTTTACGTGGAGTTACGGGGAGTTGCTCATGATAGCTGGACACCTACATACAGTAAGCAGTCCGGAATGATGGAATGGTTATTCAAACAAAGAAGATCGCCGGGCAGTTCTCATTGAACATCTTCTGAACTCACTATCTCAAATGGTCCCAGATCACTTGCCCGGGAAATACCTTCTATCCAATCTTGCAAATTTAATGTCTGTAAATAATTAACCATAATTATTGTTGTACATTGGTAAATGTATTTGTAGCATGAATATTTGTTTGGATGTTGTTTTGTACCGAAGGGTATAGGTTCATGTTCAATCGTAATAACGTTATATATCTGATTTTCAGGTCTTTTTATTGTTGGATTATTCTTCTCAGTTCTCCTGATTTTGAGACTACCTGCCTGCGAGCAGATACAGGCAGCCAGAAGCCAGAATCCAGGGTAGAGAAACCAAG
The DNA here is from genome assembly GCF_009720525.1 of Gimesia benthica. Classification (NCBI taxonomy): domain Bacteria; kingdom Pseudomonadati; phylum Planctomycetota; class Planctomycetia; order Planctomycetales; family Planctomycetaceae; genus Gimesia; species Gimesia benthica. Next base: position 6,302,562 of record NZ_CP043930.1, on the reverse strand, counting down.
GAGTACCCCTGCCACCAAGACGTCTATGTCCCTGATAAACATTAAAGATTCTTTTCTTGCTCACGATGCTGATGAGAATGGTCAGTTATCCAGATCAGAATTTCTCAAATCGTTTCCTGGACAGAAACAACCTGTCGCTCAGAGAGACTTCAAGCTATTCAATCGTAATGGTGATCAGTCTCTGTCATTTGAGGAATACCGCACAATTCCAGGTCTTGTACCTAAACGATTTCGTGGTTCAATCACTCATCCTTTGGGTACTCATGTTGAAAAACAGACAGACGTCATTAATCAGAACTGGAAGAAGTGGGACACGGATGGAAACGACCGCCTGTCCCCTGAGGAATTCAAGTCGGCGAAACTCGAAGATCAGATCCCAGGCTTACCCCAGACCACTCTGAAAGAATGGGACCGGGATGCTGATGGAACCGTCAGCCGGGAGGACTGCCGTCAAGTGCTGGAAGCGGCTTACGGATTGAGACGCCTGGATGGTCAGCTCCTGGAGTTACCGACCGGTCAGGTGGTTTACTGGTGGCATTTCAAGGATCTGGATCGAGATCGGAATGATCAGCTGAGTCTCAAGGAATTTGTGGCGTACTACAATCGCTTTGGTGAGGATGAAGCGAAGCAGCGATTTAAAAAGTGCGATTCAGATCAAAATCAATCCATCACCTTGAATGAATGGGCGGAGCAACCGGGCTATCTCTTAGATCCAATTTCCGAATTTCGAAACCTGGATCGGAATCTCGATGCCCAGGTAGATCCGCAGGAACTGCTGGAAGGGATCGCTCCGTTTCTGCGTCCACTGGCGCAGTTTACCTTTCCGGGCTTTGACCGGGATCAGAATGGAACGCTTTCTTTAGATGAGTACCGACTGACGCTGGTAGCGAACCGGGTGGAAAACTGGGATGTCACTTCCCGGGATACGGATCATGATGGTCGCCTGAGCCTGCAGGAAATGGCCTGGATCCCCGGACTGGAATTGAGTCTGTTACGTCAGGATTATTTTCAACGGCTGGATCAGAATGAGAACGGCTACCTGGAACTCGATGAGTTCAAAGTGTCGGTCAACGGTGGAAAAGTCCCCCCCGAGATGGCCTTAAAAGCTGGTTTTTACAGCCGGGATGCCAACCGGGACAGACAAGTGACCGAAGAAGAATTCGTGGCCTCGTTCCCAGAAGAGAAGCAGGCAGGAGCCAGACGCGACTTTCATCTGTTTAACCGTGACGGGAATGAACTCATCTCGTTTGAAGAGTATCGCACGATCGCCGGTCTGATCCCTGTCGCTTTACGTCAGGGGTTGCCACATCCTCTGCAAGCTCTGGTAGAGCAACAGTTGGCTGTGGTCGAAAAACACTGGCAGCAGTGGGATCAGGATGGTAATGACACTTTGTCTCCTGAGGAATTCAAGGTTGCGAAACTCGAAGATCATATTTCGGGCTTACCCCAGACCACTTTGAAAGAATGGGACCGTGATGCTGACGGAACCATCAGTCGAGATGACTGCCGTCATGTGCTGGAAGCGGCTTACGGATTAAGACGCCTCGATGGTCAGCCTTTGTACCTTCCCTCGGGACGCATCGTATACTGGTGGCATTTTAAAAATCTGGACCGAGATCACAACGAACAACTGACCTTAGAAGAGTTTCAAAGTTACTACCGGAGATATGGAGAAGAGAAAGGGAAGCAAAGGTTTACCGATGGAGACTCTGACCAGAATCAGACGATCTCACTTCAGGAATGGGCAGAGATGCCCGGTCTGTTGCTCGACCCAATTTCTGAATTTCAACTAATGGATCGCAACCTGGACACCTTTGTGGATCAGGATGAGCTTGTCGAGCAGACCGCAAAATGGTTAGTCCCATTATCTCGTTATACTTTTCCGGGGTTTGATCTGGATCGTGATGGAAAGCTCTCCCTGGACGAATACCGCATGACAATGCCGGTCAATAAGTTGGAGAACTGGTCTGTTACTTCACGTGATTTGGATTTTGATGGGCGTTTGAGCCTGAATGAGATGGCCTGGACTCCCGGACTGGAGTTAAGCCTCTTAAGGCATGAGTACTTTCGACGTCTTGACCTCAATCAGAATGGTTTTCTCGAACTAAATGAATATCAGTTTTCCATCGACAGTAATCGGGTACCGGAGGAGATTGTACTACAGGTTGCATTTGCTTCCAGAGATACTGACAAGGATAGCCGGTTAGATGAAACGGAGTATTTGGCAGCCTTTCCTCAAGAGAAGCAGGCAGAAGCAAAACGTGATTTCAAGCTGTTTAATCTGGATGGTGATGATCATTTATCTGCTCAGGAATTTCGAACGATACCCGGTCAGGTTCCATTGGCTTTACGTGGGGCTTTGCCGCATCCACTGACTCCAATGATTGAAAAGCAGATAGCTCTGATTGAAGAAAACTGGGAGCAGTGGGATCAGGATGGCGATGGCAATCTGTCTGCGAAAGAATATCCATCCACAACATTGAGTACACACCTGCCATGCATCGAATCTCTTGAGCTGCGCGAGTGGGACCATAATTCGGACGGTACCATTGACCTGGAAGAATGTCGAGGGGTGATAACAGCCGCCTATGGATTGCGACGTCTGGATGGCCAGCCTCTTCAGCTTCCCTCGGGGCTTGTTGTCTACTGGTGGCATTTCAAAGATCTAGACCGCGATCACAGTGATGGCTTATCCCTGGCAGAGTTTCAGACCTATTACAACCGGTTTGGTGAAGAGGATGCAAAAACGCGTTTTCAGAAAGGGGATTCGAATCAGGATGAAATGCTCTCACTTAAAGAGTGGGCAGAAATGCCCGGTTTTTTACTCGATCCCGTTTCAGAATTTCGTAAATATGATACCAGCTTTGATGGGAAACTCAGTCAGCAGGAAATCACCGATGGTGTCGCTCCATTTTTGAAGCCGCTGGTCAAAACCATCTTCCCCGGGTTTGATCTCGATAGGGATGGATTTCTTTCACTTGACGAGTACCGCTTAACCATGGTGGCGAATCGAGTGGAAAATTGGATGCTCAGCGCACGAGATCAGGATCATGACGGAAAGTTAAGCCTGTCCGAACTGCCATGGACTCCAGGGCCGGAACTAAGTCTGTTACGTAAGGAGTATTTTGACAGACTGGACCAGAATCGGGATGGTTTTCTTGACCCGAACGAGTTTAACTTTTCCGTTGATGCTAGTAAGACTTCCCCAGAGGTGGCACTCAAAGCCGGGTTCCGCAAACGCGATACTGATCAGGACGGATTTTTGACCCCGTCTGAATTTACGGCTGCATTTCCTGCAGATAAACAACTTGAAGCACGACGGGATTTTCAGCTCTTTGATCGGAATGTGGATCAGAAACTGGCACTTGATGAGTACGCTGCAGTACCGGGGATGGCTCCGAGTCAGCTTCGTGGTGCTTTGTCAAATCCACTGAGCGGCCACGTTGACAGGCTCATGGAGAAGCTTGAAAAAAACTGGAGCCAGTGGGATCAGGATCAAGACGGAATGCTTTCTCCCGATGAGTTTCAGTCAGCAAAACCAGGGAGGCAAATCCCGGGACTGGCGCTTTCTTCCTGGCAGGACTGGGATCGAGATGCAGATGGTAAAATCAGCAAACATGATTGCCGCTGGCTGTTTGAAGCGGGATATGGATTACGTCGCCTGGACGGTCAACTGCTTCACCTGCCAACTGGGCAAATCGTCTACTGGTGGCATTTCAAAGCTTTGGATCGCGATCACAATGATTCACTGACGCTCAAAGAGTTCATGAATTATTATCAGCGACTGGGGGAAGAGGCGGGCAAAAAACTTTTTGATCAAGGGGATGCTGACCAGGATGAAAACATTACACTCAAGGAATGGGCGGAGATGCCCGGGCATCTGCTCGATCCGATTGCCGAATTTCGGAAGATGGATCTCAATCTGGATGCGTCCCTGGACGAAACCGAATTGATGGAAGGCATTGCTCCTTTTCTGCGACCACTGGCAAGCTATACTTTTCCGGGTTTTGACCTGAATCAGGATGGAGTGCTTTCTCTCGATGAATATCGAACATCTCTGCCTGCGAATCGGGTTGAAAACTGGATTTCCTATTCCCGGGACACAGACAAAGACGGACGGGTGACACTGACGGAACTAGGCTGGTCTTCAGGCATGGAATTAAACCTGTTGCGCCAGGAATATTTCGACCGACTGGACGTCAACAAAAATGGCTATCTGGATTTTAACGAGTTCAAATTCACTGCAGATATGAGCAAAGTCCCTAAGGCACTCATCCTGAAACACTGCGACGAAAATCAGGATGGTTCTTTAAACCTCGACGAGGTTCTCAACGCAGAGAAAAACAGCGGCAAAATCAAGCTGGATGGGAGTCCAGAACCGCGCGTCATGCGGATCGAAGAGGCGTTTTATCGAGCAGATGTGAACGGTGACAAACTGATCAGTCTGGTAGAACTGGACACTGAAGCTGGTAATCAGATTCTCGCACCCGATATGTCTTTCAAGACCGGGAACCGCAGCAGTCTCCAGGTGTCAAAAAAGGATGAGGCACCGGAAGGTGAATCAAACATGATGCTTCTCGTTCTGGGGCTGAATGTAGTCCTGGTCCTGGGAGTGATCTTGTTTTTGTTTCGATCTCATTTCAAAAAAGCTTGAACCTGGAGTTCTCCAGATCGTATTGCGGACGGAATCAGTTGTTAGCTGGAATACAGAAAGAGCTCAAGGACTCGCAATGTATCGAGGACAAAGCTGCGTTACAAATCGGTATTCACGACGGGGAATCACCAGACGTGAGGTCATCGTCGTGTCTTGTGTGGCGATCCTGTTGATAGCCATTATTTCGCCTCTTGTGATCTATTCTCGCGAATCATCTCGTCTGCTGCATTGTCAGTCGAATTTGAAACGTCTTGGCACAGGACTCGCGGCATATCATACCACGTATCAATGTCTGCCTCCTGCTGCGATCTGGAGCACGCAATCCATGCATTCGCTCTCTCTGAATATGAGTACGCGTCCTGATCTGTTCACGCATGCTAACTGGGCTTTGATGCTGTTGCCTTTTGTGGGGGAGGAACACCTGGCAGAAAAAATGGATTTTCGCCAGCCCGTCAGCGTCGAACAGAATAGTGCAGTTCGCACGACATTCCTCTCAGTGATGACCTGTCCGGGGGATTCTTTTAATCAGGCTGAGAACCTGCATATTTTTGAACCGGCACCAGGGCAAGCGATCTCTTTTGCGCGAGGGAATTATGCCATCAATGGCGGATCTCATAATATGCGTCTGGTGCCGGGATCAACCACAATTCCGTCAGGAGATGGAGCGCAGTTGAAAATCGACCGGGAAAACAGAGAGTTTCAATATTGGGGAAATGGCGTTGCCGGATTTAATATTTCATTTCGACAGAAAGATTTTGCAAATGGAAGTTCGTCTCTTGTGGTCTTTGATGAAGTGCGTGCTGGTATTCACCCCGTCGACCCTCGAGGTGTCTGGGCTTTCGGTCAGATCGGGGGCAGCGTCACGTGGGCACATGGTGTGAACGGAGATGATTATGGTCCCAATAATCAATGGCCGCGATCTGATGATATTCTCGGGTGTGCGCGCTTGCACAATACCGTTGGGACAGAGACTTTAACAAAAGAAGGAATGCCCTGCGTCTCCTATCTTGATAGTAACACCAACGCTACCGCACGCAGTCTTCACACTGAGGGAGCAAACGTTCTGTTTCTGGATGGCGCCAGTCGTTTTTTATCAAATCAAATTGATCCGGGACTCTGGCATGCAATTCATTCCAGGGAAACCCCTTCAGAATTACTGAACTCCAATGATTTTGATCACCAGCTTGCGACAGAGAATTTTGAAGAGAAAACTGCTTCGTGCGACGAGACAAAAACAACAAAACAGCGGGTTATTGAAAAGCCTACTACGCTGACAAATTCCATCGAGATGCAGTTTGTTCTGGTCCCTGCAGGTACTTTTACCATGGGGATTCCGGACTCTGGGAATGATTTCGATCCACCTCCGGAAACTCCTGCTCACCCTGTCACTCTGACAGATGATTTTCTGTTGGGACAATATGAAGTAACCCAGGAACAGTATTTACGCATTATGGGCAGCAATCCAAGTTATCATCTCCCTGAAAATTCCTCAGGTGATAATATAGCAAATTTTCCTGTCGAACAGGTGACCTGGTATGAGGCACACGATTTTTGCAGACAACTTTCGAATTTACCTGCAGAGCAGATAAAAGGGCGCTCATATCGACTGCCCACTGAAGCTGAATGGGAATATGCCTGCAAGGCTGGATCAGATGAACCATTTAACTGGAGCAGATACCAAAACCGCTCAGGTGGCACTGGTTATGCAGGTGGGATAAGACCGGCACTGCCTGTGACACCCGTCGGCCATTATACAGCAAATTCAATGGGAATCTATGACATGCGAGGCAATGTTTGGGAATGGTGTTCCGACTGGTTTGATCGCGACTACTATCGTCGCTCTCCCCGAGAAAATCCCCGGGGCCCAGCACAGGGATTTATTAAAGTGGTCCGCGGGTCTGACTGGCGCTTTACCGGTGAAACCTGTCGCATCGATTATTCCATGATGCCTCCCTGGAAGGCCAGCCCCTTTGTCGGATTTCGAATAGTTTGTGAATTGCACCAAATACCGGATGAGAATTCGATTCATAATCACGGAGATGTAGCTGATTGAACATGTAAAACGTTCTCAAAGAAAGTAGAACCGATCAAACTATTCAACTGTATCAAGATTCCTTGCTATGGCCATTCCAGAATCCACTCTCCAAAACACGACTTCCACAAGAGCATATTCGGAACTCTGGTGGCTGATCCCAATCGTGGTTCTGACTGTTTTTCTCAGAATCCAAAACCTGTCAGAGGTGGGCTACCTGTTTGACGAAAGTTTCAGCCTGCAAATGGTCCAGTTCCCTTTTCAGGAAATGATGGAACGGATCCCTGAAGATATCAGCCCACCTATGTTCTATTTCACGCTGAAAGCCTGGATAGGGTTATTCGGTGATTCCCTGTTCTCAACACGCATGTTGAGCGTCGCACTGGGCACAATTACGGTCTTAGGGGTCTATTTCCTAGCCTATGAAGCGTACCGAAAACCAGGAGATGCCAGCTCAGAAAAACAGGCACGATTTATCGCTATTACCGCTGCTTTATTGACGGCGCTCTGCCCACTGCATATCACCTGGTCTCAACGTATTCGCATGTATTCTCTGGGGACCACATTGGCAGTACTGTCGAGCTTGTTTCTCTTTCGTGCACTGAAGCGTCCTCAAGGGAGCACACGTGACTGGGGCTTGTTTACGCTAACGGGAATCTTACTGATTTACACTCACTATTTTGGACTGTTTACGCTGGCCGTCGAATTCGGGTTTGCACTTGGATATCTGCTATTGAATTCCACAGAGAAAAAGTGGACACATCGACTAAACCATATATGGCCTTTGGTTCTTTCTGCCTTCGCAATCTGGTTAGTCTGGTCTCCCTGGATCCCACAGTTTTTGTACCAGCGATCGCATGTTAGTCAGACTTTCTGGAGTAGTCCACTTACGTGGGATCGCTTTGGTTCACAAATCGCCCTGCTGTTCGATTTGATTTTATGGTTGAGCAATGCGCCACAGAAAGGTTTGCTTGCTGCAGAGATCGGCTTTGTCTTGCTGGTGATCCTGGTAATGGGACGTCGTCCGGCTGATATTTATATTGCGCTAGCAGCAAGTGTCCCCATTTTGATTGCTGTCATCATTTCAAAAATATCTCGCAGTGTATTTGCATATCGCTATTTGCAATTCGCACAGATTTTCATGTTAATCGCCATAGCTGTTCTGCTCTCTCGTCTCCCAGTGAAACCACTCCGGTTGAGTATGGCTGTTCTCGTCATATCAGGTATGGGATTCCTCGCCTGGAAGCATCATGAGGTCAGACAAAAACATGCTCTTTTACCTGGTATGGAAACGGCAATTGCCCGTTTTGAACAGTCTCGGAGGGCGGACGAAAAACTGATCTGCTGTAACCCCATGTTATTTACTTCTGCTAATGCATATTCCCGAGACAGGTATACAATTTTTGTAGATGGTTCGCCAGACAGGTATCCCTATTATCAGGGGACAGCGGTCATTCGAAAAAATGAATATCTTGCACCCGCTGAATATCTTGGTGAAGACAGTAACGCATTCTGGACTCTGGATGCTCAACGCTGGTTCAATGGTACCTGGGAAGTTCATGTACCGACTGGCTGGAGAAAGGCAGGGGAAATGCATTTTCCTGAATTTTATGCAGATCTCATTTTGCGGTTATATGTTCGTGAAGACAAACCGCAGGCTCAGCAAACACTACTTCTCCAATAAGGGAGGTGGGAAATGCTGATGTTGAGAACGACACCAAATTTAGTAGTGTGAAGTAAAAGAATAAGTGCAGCGGAGTATAAAAATTAAATCATTCGAACTACTTCTGACAGGTAAATTCCTTATCCGGGAAAGAATCAGGTATGGGAAAAATTAATGCAATCAGAGCTAACTTCCAATACTGATAGAACAAAACACAGATTAACTCCTGCGGTCGGGATGCTACTGGTTGTTCTATTGATTGCTATGATTTTTAGGGTGCATCGAATTTCAGACATGAGTTTCTGGTTTGATGAAAGTTTCTGTCTCAAAATGGCAGAGTTCCCCATTTCCGATTTGTGGGTCCATGCAAAGGAAGATCCGCATCCACCATTATTTTACTTCATCCTGAAGTACTGGATAATGCTGTTTGGCTCATCGACCTTGGCCACCAGGCTGGCCAGTTTCATCCCGGGTATCTTGTCCATCATTGGGATTTATCTTGTAGTAAAAGAAGCATATCGCGACCCACAAACAGGAAACTGTAGTTCCTCCGTGAATTCGGCTGCCGTCGTAGCCGCTGCTCTGGTCGCGTTGAGCCCACTCCACATATTATGGTCATACCAGGTGCGGATGTACGCGGCAGGCACTGCTCTGGCTGCTTTTTCAAGCTGGTTTCTGCTTAAGGTCCTGCGACGAGAACCCTCACGCAAACGTGACTGGTATTTTTTCACAATGACTGCGATCGCCCTGGTTTACACTCATAATTTCGGGCTGTTCGTAGTCACAGCGCAATATCTCTTTGCAGCCGGTTATCTGTTGCTATATCACCGTGCTGCGAGTTTGTCACAAGCGGGCTCCCGGCTTATGCCGCTTTTGATCTCAGCGGCAGGCACTCTTCTCGCCTGGCTGCCCTGGCTGCCTTCGTTTCTCCATCAGAGAGAACTTGTTGTCGAGGGCTTCTGGACGAAACCATTCAGTTGGGAGACAGCGGGAGCGACACTCTTTGATATGTTTGGCTTTGATCAGGCAATAAATATGACTCCGGTCATTGGTCTGATCGCAGGTCAGATCATGGTATTGATTCTATTGTTGCTAGCATTCGGGCGTCGTCCGGGGGACTATTTTCTAGCTCTGATAGCCGGTTTCCCATTTGTAGCTGGAATTCTCGTTTCCATCTTTTCACGGAATATCTTCAATGATCGCTATTTCATGTTCAATCAGATCTTTCTTTTTGCTGCGCTGGCTGTATTAATCAGTCGTATCAGCTTGAAACCGGCTCAATTCTGCCTGTATGGAATCTGCATCGCAGGGACCGGTTTTCTGGCTTATGAACAATGGCTCAATCGTGAAGCAGATTTCAAACTGCCTGCCATTCAGGGCGCCATGGCGAGTATTGAAGAACGTCGGAAACCAGGGGAACTGCTTCTCGTGTGCGATCCTGCGATTTATGTATCTGTGATCGCCCATGCCAGAGAACGCGGAGATATTTTCACGTTTCATCCGGGTGAAGACTATCCCTTTACGCACGGAGCTGCGGCCATGCGGGAAGATGAATATTTACGATCACAGGAAATTGCCCAACGGAGGGATCCCTGGATCTGGGCTTTTGATGCTGACTCTTATCGTTGGAGAGTTCCGGTTCCGCCTGGCTACCGATTAGTGGGGGAAAATTCGTTTCCTGGTTTCCGAGCGAAATATGCAGTAAGACTCTATTCACGAGCAACCGAAGTGACAGCAAAACCAAAGTCAAATTGAACTACAATTTCACACTGGAATCAACTCGTAACACTAACTCAGGACGATCAATATGATCTATCAGTCTTGTTTCCAGCCAGATCATAGCTTTGATCCTTCGATGTTTTCGGGGTTAGATTCAGAGTCAGGGTTCAATGCTGCTTTAACCGCATTCTGTCCGGAACTCCTGAACCCCGAAATCCACAAGCAGATACCGCATTTCGCGGAATTACTGTATTTATGGAGAAGCTCACCCAAGGATCAACATGATTGGATCGGATATTTTACAGGGAGTCTGCAAGAGACTCCTGAAGATCTTTTCCCTGAGGAAATCGAAATTGAAGCGTTACTCGAAAAAAACGTAATCCTCTCCGGATCCAAAATCAGCTCCCATCTGGGGCTTGCCTCCCAGTCAGAAAAAATGTATCCCGGCATCACCTCATACATTATGAGTCTGTTTGCTGATCTGCAGGAAGAGATTCCAGGAGATTATTTTGAACTGAAAGAAGGCTTTACTGTTGGAACCTTAATTATGCAGAAAGCAGCATTCCATCAGTTCATGGAATGGATCTACCGGTTTATCCAGTTCAGCTTCGAGAAAATAAATTCAGCGGAATTTCTGATCCGGAATCCAGAAAAAGGGATTGAGGTTGTTGTAAACAGCTTATTTATCATCTGGTATCTGAAAAAGAATTGCACAATTTATGATCTAAATTCCAGAACGAGTTATGTAGGGGGAAGATATGAAACCCAGACATCTCAGATTCAGGTTTCATTGGGATGTGTCAGTTATAACAGACAGGCAGATCAGAACCTGCTGGAAGCATCACGTACAGGCAGAATTGCCAGCGGGAGATTCGTGGAAGAACTTGAACATAAATTTGCTGAAAAACTGAATGCGAAACACGCAATTGCAGTCTGCAATGGTACGATGGCCGATGCAGTTGCATTATCCGCGATCTCAGTAAAAACAGGCTTCAACAATGTCATTGTGCCGTCCCTGACCTTCATTGCCCAGGCTAATGCCATAAGACATGCGGGGCTGAATCCCCTGTTCGTCGATGTGGGAACTGATGGATTAATGGAACATGTCGTGGACTTAGCAGAACGCAACCAGGCCATTCTCTACCCAGTCCATCTGATGGGGAAGGTCTGTCGTTGGGTAAGCCAGCTCCAGAGCTCTCTACCCGTACTGGAAGACGCATGCGAAGCTTTAGGAAGTCAGTTTGAGGGGCGATATGCAGGTACCATGGGGATGGCAGGTACTTTCTCCATGTATGTGTCTCATTCCTTTACCTCTGGGGAAGGGGGAATGATTGTTACTAATGATGATGAAATCGCAGAACTTTGCAAATCAATCCGTGCACATGGACGCTTGGGAGACAATGTAAATGAACGTTTTTGCTTTCCCAGATTGGGCTTTAATGCAAAAATGTCAAACATCCAGGCTGCATACGCAACTGCGCATATTGATGATTTTGAAGAGATGATTCAAAAAAGGAAGCAGGTCGTCAGGCAGTTAGCAGACCGATTGGGAGACGATTTTGAAATTGCGACGAACGATATTGTCGCTCATGGCTTTCCGATAAGATATGCTGACAAAATGTCACGCGATCGTGCTTTGGAAGAGATCAGTAAATCTGGTATTGAGTGTCGCCCCCTGTTTTCCAATATTGCTCGAGAACATTTTTGCACAAATTCAGAATTCCCGAATGCGGAAGCGATTTCATCGCAATATCTGTATGTGCCTTGCCATCAGCAAATCGGTAAAAATGATATCGAACGTATCTACAGGTCTGTTTCGAGTTCACGCAATCTTTAGCTCAAGGACATTAATTGTATAATTATCTGTTATCGCTATCGAGCTAAAAAATAAGGAACTTCCATCTGATGGCGAAAGAGATTAAGTATGACCTTCGGGTCCTGAAACTGATTGATATAGAAACCATCATAATGTTCATTCCGGTAGAAACACCAATAAGGTATTGCTACCGTTCTCTGAAGAGAACCAGCCATATACCTTAATTGAGTGATAATGCTGTAAGCTTCTATGCTTTATGCCCTTAGAACATCGCTGTTTACTGGATGATGTTTTAGAAATGCTATTGTTTTACTCTTCGAGTCCATTAAGCAATTGGCAGGGGCAGGCTTCCGCTGATTTAACGATTCACTATTTCTGGGTAACCTCGTCCTTCGAATTGTGTACGGGGTTCATCTCTATTCACGGAATAAAAGTATTTTGATTTCGCTTACAGCAAGAACGTAATCAGCATGTGTAGATTAAAGTGATGAGATACTGATTTTCCAGCTTTCCGCGAAAACGAATAATAAAACAGACACCACAAGTGTCCCGAGATGCCATACGTTTTCTGGGAAACATCTTTCGGCCGTTTCCCAGATTTCAACAACAGAAAGACAGCAAAACTGGAGAAATATCACTTCATTTTAGACACGGGGAATCGCAGTAGTTACAATTATGGACAATCTATACTTGGAGCGGTTCTAGTCTGATCCATATGGGAAATCCCGGATAGAATTAATAAGCGACTTATGTCCTCAACTCACCATTTTAGTGTATTCGTAGCCTTTTCCAAATTGATTCGTTCTGTTTACACAATCACTGAGTGAATAGATAGTGACATGACAACAGTAAAAATTTGCTGGGAATGTAGCGGTGAGAACCCCATTATGATGCAATCGAACTGTTTCTCACTCACGGTGCGGATCATACGATAACGAACATCGACAGGTATTTTCCACGAGACCGAATTTGTACTGCGGAGACAAAAATTATCTTGATGTGCGATGGCCATGTGCAAAGGGAAAGTCGATGAACAATGCCATACTCCGGAGTGGCGGTGGCCAGCGTTTTATGGAATCAAAGTCAACTCACGCCACCCGGTGATGGCGGTCTTTAACGGACTTAGCTTTAATGACGAAACCTCGCCCTTCCATGTTCATCGGTTCCTCTGCCGAAGGTCTACCTGTCGCAGAGGCGATTCAGATAAATCTGGATTATGCATGTGAGGTAACGATTTGGTCACAAGGAGTTTTCGGTCTTGGGCAGGGCACTCTTGAATCATTAGTTGACCGACTTGAAGGGTTTGATTTTGCAGCACTTGTGCTAACGCCTGACGATATTACTATTTCCCGTGACGAAGAACTACAATCGCCCCGTGATAATGTCTTGCTTGAGATTGGGCTATTTATTGGTGCGCTCGGACGTGAGCGAACATTCACAGTTTATGATCGAAAAACGCCAATGAAGCTACCGTCCGACCTCGCTGGCGTTACTCCGGCGACGTATGAAATTCACTCCAGCGGTAACTTACAATCCTCGTTGGGCGCAGCCTCGACACTAATTAAGGGGACAATCGAAAACCTGGGGAAACGAACACCGAAAATCACTGGCAAAGTTGACGAGTATACAACGTTTCAAATCATCCACGATTTACTTGATAGTGCTGCTGAACAATTCTTGATATTCATGCACGAAACTGAAAAAACACTCTATCGCATGCCAAGGATGGGTTTAGGTTCGGGTATTAAATTCGAATATTCACTTAAGAATCGTGCCGGTGGTCAGGGAGAATTCTCGATTGACGAACTATGCAACAAACTGCCAGACGCTGACCTGCTCCAAGCTGACTTGCGAAATAATGTGTCATTAACTGACCGTGGGAAAAAATTTGCTCAATGGCTCGTGGACAATGGTCACAAATCCGACTACTTTCGATCGGACGTCGGTTCTTGGGGTGAACTTCCTGCGAGTGGCGGATTTCCGTGGCCTCGCGCGCATGCACCGTCTTGGGTTGATGCAAACATAATACCTGAACCTAAAAATGAATAGAATGAATGACGGATGTCGTCCGATAACGATGCGCAGACAGAAAAAGGACTCAATAACGAAATGAAAGAAATAAAACGAAAAATAGACACTTATGGTCTGACAAAACCATTTGAACTCACATATGAAGACAGACTAGTGGCATTTCTGGATCTACTCGGTTTTTCTAATATGGTCCAGGAACGTCGGGACGATGATGTTGAATTTGTCGTAAACCTCATACCCGACATGCTTCGGACTAACCAAGTGAATATTCTGCGGGACGACCTGCAAATTACAAATATCAGTGACTCGATTATAGTGTCCGTCAAGGCAAAGTCTGATGAGATTCTCAAGGACTTATTCAACCTCTGCGTGATAATCGGCAACCTCCAACATGAATTAGCTCTAAACGGATACTACATGCGTGGCGGCATATCCGTAGGCAAGCTTGTTCATGACTCCGAAAGAAATCTCATCGTTGGCCCGGCATATATTCAGGCATATTTGCTTGAAAGCAAACAGAGTATTGTCCCCCGAGTTGTAATAGGGAAAGAGGTTGAGGAGTTCTATGGGAAGAACTTTAAGCAAATGGCAGAGATCCTAAACAACGATTTCACCGAATTCTATTACAAAGGAAAACTTATCACGAGCTATTCTTCAGGCCATCCGTTGTGGGTCGGCGACCCCGAGATCTTCGTTGATTATCTTTCTACATTTGTGGGTAGGGAGAAAGCCGGGTTTAAGGGCACAATTTGCCGTTTCGGAGAGCACCTAGAGAAAGCACTCAATAGTGGCGTTGCGTGTGAAAAATACCAATGGCTCGCTTTGTACGCTCTGGAAACAGTTGACTCGTCGGACAACGATATCAACGACGAGGGACGCTCTTGCATGGAACGAATCCGGACAATGCTCGCAGCACCGCCCGCTTCCTCCGATTGAGCCCGTGTATATGAAAGAAACACCAACTCGTTATTCGCGCAGGACTAACCGACATGTGTCAGTAGATGTCCGTTGCTAATAGATGAGACAATCGAGAACGGCAATGGACTGAACGGTAATGATTACTATTCTCTTGCGAGAGTGTGGATTCTGTCAGCGAAAGTCGTCGTTTCGCTGACATTCACTCAGTTCACCAGTTAACAGTTTCGCGTCACTTCGATCCGATCTTAAATTGATCCATACGAGTCCGCACTTTTAATTTAGTTCGCGGAACTCATCAAATGCTGGACAGCAAACGTAAACGAATAATAAAACGGACAATAGAAGTGCCCCAAGAAACCAGACGTTTTCTCGGAAACATCTTTCAGCCGGTTCGACTCATCGGTCGTTTCACCGAAGCATATTCACGTGATGTCAATTGATACTAGGAAGAATTCCTGATAGATTTCAACAGAATTAAGCTCTGTCTATCAATAGTTATGTCGCTTGGGCGACCGATGAATGAATTCTCCAAAAAGTCGCCACAACGCAACATCGATCCTAGGGTTCGATTGATAATCGGCTATGTCTTGTTCGGGCTCGGTGCCATTGTGGCGATGCCAATCGTCCAGATTTCCCGCTCGACCGGGCGGTTCGATGACGTTATTGCGCTACAACAGCTCGTCTGGCTCATCCCGTTTGTTGTGCTGATTTCATGGCTTGCAATTTCAACTTTAAAAACTGCAAACTCCACCGTTCAATTTGCTTTGGCGGTCCTTTTATTGATTCTTATTGTCGGATTCACCGGATTGATGTGGTCGCAATGGAATCGGATCTGAATTGTTGAAGATGTCCTTGAATTTATCGCACTTAACTCGATAATGTCACTGTCGGAAACGGAGTGCGCTGTCAACGCATGCACACTTTGAGCTGCCAACCAATTAATCGTGAACTCCTAGATCGCGACATAACAAATAAGAATTTGACATCGCGTAGTGACGCAGGAATGGAGCCGATGTTCAAGTTCTCTATTCAACTAAGTGATGAACCGAAGTCGCGGTAGCCGGGCGACTTTAAATGGACAACCTACTTCTGCGACTCGGTTATCGCGGACGTTAGCCGACAATCCCATCCAATATGGCATTTCCTCCCGACATCTCAGTTGAATTTCGCGATCTGGACTGTGATGAGTATGTCTACCACTACACTTCGCGTGATACGGCCCTCGAGCACATTCTCACTGGAGCCTCAATTCGACTCGGACTGCTTCGAAACACAAATGACCCGCGAGAGAACCGAACGTGGTCATTCGGTATCTCAGCCACGAATCCTCCTGATCCGCCCAAAAGCAACCCGGAATGCCAGGAATGGCTCGGCGAAACTAGGCAAACGCTTGAGCGCGCACAGGAGATTATCCAAGAAAAGTGCAAGCTATTTTGTGTCACGATGGATGATCCATCGTATTCTGCCTTCGCGGATGGTCTTACGGATGCAAAGCGAGGATTTGGTCACTCACGAATGTGGGCTCAATACGGTGATAGTCACAAGGGGATATGCTTGATATTCCGCAAGGTGAACTTGGACGAAGCAATCAACAACGCATTTGCAACGACTCACACGATCTACAAAGGCCCAGTCGAATACTCGGACAACGTCGGTCAACAATTGATGGCGTACGCGCTGAGGCAGGAAGACATTGACCATCACGGGGTCGAAAACTGCTTGGTAACCCAGCGTGAGCGGTACCACAAAACTTTCTTCTTCTCTAAGGCGCTTGATTGGCAACAGGAATTTGAGTATCGCTGGATTGCAATTGGTGGGATGAACGAACCCGAATTCGTACCGATCACATCTGCAATCGCGGGTGTTGTTGTCGGGGTGGATTTCCCAGACGTCTATCTTCCAAGTCTGCTGAAACTCTGTGAGGCACTTGAAATACCGGCTGCACGAATCGGATGGAAAAATGGAATCCCCCGATTGAAGCATCGTTATATCTAGGTCGCCTACAGGAGGTACTTTGTCACAGGCTGATGCCCAGAAGGTAAACTCGCTGAATGCTCATGGTGGTGCGCAAATAGCATTCGAAAAAAACTTCATATTTGAAGTTGCAAGAAAATTACATCCTATTGTAAAGCAGGCCACAGAAGGTCTGGGGAATGCCTTTAAGCAAAAGCTTCTCCCAAATCTAGATCAAGCTCAGGTTGATAAGTTTTTTGAGGTAAAGTCTAGTGTCGCTTCTTGGCGGTGATAGGCATGAATAAGTGCAGCCAGGGACAAATCTACGCTTCGTTTCGGTTTATTCCAAAGTACGGCGTGAGCCTCCACCTACTGACCACTGTTGTCGCATCAACTCATCCGTATTTCATTTCGAAATTCCGAGAAAGCTACCCATTTCGCTGACACGTTAATTCGGTCTCAGGAGTCCGTATCTAATCTACAGTGAAATCGAATCAAAACAGAACCCCCGACAAATACGCCATAATTAGTTCGCGAAAGTCGTTGTTTGCCGTACAGCAATCGAAAACGAATAATAAAACGGACACTACAAATATCCCTAGAAGCCATAGGTTTTCTCGGAAACCTCTTTTGGTTGGTTCACCGAAGCGAGTTTACATTAAGCTCAACTGCTGCTGCATCTGCTCAGTGGGTTAAGGCAGACTGTAGTGGTCATGTTGCGTGATCCTGATAGAGAGGAGAGGAGAGGATCAAAATCCGCTGTAATTTCGTTCTTCCATGAACAACCCTCGGACTAATACAATATGTTCACATGGCGTCAGTTGATAATAAACAGAAATTCTGATAGATTCAGTTAAATGAAACTATGTTCATTGGCCGTTGAGGTGACAGGGTGAATGTATGCACTACGTAACCGGTGTTCCCGTTCTATCCGGCGACATCATCTGGCAACTAGGCGAAAACCACTTCGATGGCGAAGACGGGATCTGTGTTTCCTTCTCGCTGCATTCATTTCGCGAGCAATACCAAAGGCGACAAGCCTTTCGTGCGATCGAACGCATTCTTACGGAAAACAACGTCGAATGGATAATTCCCGACCGAGAGAACTGGCGTATTGATGTTCTAAAGCTCTATGAGGCTTTTCCCGATCTTCCGAAATTCGCATGGCTTTCTGGTACTGTCGCTGTGGTGCCTGAATTTGAGCAAACCGAGCGTGATTCTTTTGGTACACCGTCTTTTGACGCTGCAATACGCCTTTACCTCACAGAGCGAGAACTTGTTCATATGCCCCCACACTTTCAAGAACCTGTCGAGATTAACGACAGCATTCGTCGGTTTCGTAAAGACCATCCTAAACCCGAAAACGTCGCATTCCTTATGATGCGATTTGGAAATACTCAGGCGCATGATGACATTGTCACTGGAATTCGCGATGTTTTTTCCGGTCACGGAATCAGCGTACTACGCGCGGACGACAAGCAGTATCACGACGACCTGCTTCCGAACATCCTCACATATATTTATGGGTCGTCATTTGGTATTGCGGTATTCGAGCGTTTGGAGGGTGATGATTTCAATCCAAACGTCTCACTGGAGGTAGGATATATGTTCGCACTAAAGAAACCCGTTTGTCTCGTGAAAGATCAAACCCTAAAGACACTGCACACTGACCTTGTTGGGAAGCTATACCGGCCTTTCGACCCGCAAAACGCTAAAGAGTCGATCAAGTCTCCCATCGAACAATGGGCGACCGACAAGGGAATTATAACGGGATAACAAACCCCTGCACACGGAGCCGCGGATCTCGCGTTTTGTAGAATCGAAGTCATTCTCCGTGGCCCAGTAAACAGTGATATTATGTTTCCAATGTCAAAATTGCCAACTACCTCTTTAAAAGAGAAATGAAAGATTAATGTCCTCGGATCAATATAGGCGAAAGGCCGAACTGGTTCGAACAAAAACCGCTTAGCTAAACAAAAACAAGGGGCGTCTTATAATGAGACAGGTGACACTGACCAAAATGATGAAGACGCTTAGTGGGCATGTTCGCCTCCTCACTTGGTCCAGAATCCTGAATAGTATATCAAATTCTGGATGCGGTTAAGGGGAGCACGTCACTCAGGAGTCCAAGAAACTGGGAGATCACAGAGAAAGCGTTTGCGAGAAAACAGGCAAGAGAAGCAACGAAACCGGAGCGGTGAATCCTGTGAAATCTGAAATCTAAGCATAATACCAGATCAGGTACCCGCCCTTTGTAGAAGTTTATTCATGAGTGTTGATGACCCAACAGCAACATATCGAGGCTATCGACGGCAGGCACTCTATGCTCTGTTTCGCCTTTTTGATGATGCTTTACCGGAAGGTACAGTAATCCAACCTGAAGGAAACGAAGACTTAGCGATCTTCGACTCGGCTGAGACTCTTGTTGAAATCGTTCAAGTGAAGGATCATAGTCACAACTTAGCAGCATCAAGCTTTAAATCAGCTTTCTACGAGAGGATCGCCCCTTACTGTGCTACTGATTCGTCTACAAAAGTACGGATTGTATCGTATGGACCGATTGGTCCTGATCTTCGGGATGCTGTTTCAGGAGATGTCGCCGCGAAGTCTCGCGTGCTAAAGACCATAACTAAATCTCAGACACGAGAGTATAAGCTAGCAAACGGAACAACGCAGACGCACACAATACCGGGACTCACAGATACCGAGGCTGAGAACATCATCAACCACCTCGAACTTAGTTCTGTGGCTGAAGAAGAATTAACAAACTCCGTTGTCAATGCATTATCGAAAACCGTTACAGGAGTAGACGCCCACAATGCATTCGATTTCCTGATGTGGTGGCTTCTCACATCTTCTGAAACACAGTTGAGAATCGATAGAAGTAAGGCCATCATAAAAGTTGAACATATTGGCAGGTTTCTATCACAGCGTGCTGCTTACCACGACGAGTGGTATACATCCATCATTCCAATTGGGCCAACAGATAAAACCGCTGACAATGTTACCTCACTGGCAGAAGAGTTCTATCGAGGAGGTCGAGTTCGCTTTGACCACGTCAATTTGGACTTTGATGTACCACGCGACCGCATCTTGAATGAGATTCATGCTGCTTTCAATAGTCATGACGTAGTTGTTGTCCATAGCGCATCAGGTCAGGGAAAGACTACTCTCGCTTACCGATATGCAAAAATATTCGCACCTTCGGCTTTTCGGTTTGAGGTCCTGACTTCATCGAATCTTCAACATGCACGACGGCTTGCACTGGCATTGATCGGCCACGCTGAAGCTGTTGAAGTTCCCACTTTAATTTTTCTAGATGTGAGACCGGGTGACAACTACTGGACCGAAGTTGTTCGTGAACTCAGTTCCGTTATCGGAATCCGCATCATAATTACAATTCGTGAAGAAGATTGGGTACGTGCTAGGATTAGTGCAGCCGATTTCTCGTTTTATGAAGTTCAACTCGCTTTTGAGATAGAGGAGGCTGAGTTAATCTACAACCGTTTGAGAGCACAAGTAAAACAGTCGCGTCATCTAGATTTTCAGGACGCCTGGAACCAATTCGGTACGCGAAAAACCTTGTTCGAATTTGCTTACTACATTACACAGGAAGAATCTCTTGCGGAACGAATTACAGCACAAATCAATGCATTACAAGACGCGGTGATACGAGGTGAAAGGAGTGAGGGGGAATTAGACCTTCTACGACTTGTGGCCGTCGCCACGTCCTACGAAGCCCGTTTAAACCTCGCAATACTCTTGAATTACTGCGATCTTTCTGCACCACAGCGCACAATTGATCTTTTTAACGAAGAATACTTTATTCGCGTCTCTGAAGATGGCCAACATATCGAAGGGTTTCATCCAATTCGTAGTGAAATTATCTCAAACGTGCTTACTGCCTCCGTTGTGTCCCCTTGGTCCGAAGCAGCTTCTCGAGCTTTACCAATAATCGCCGAAGAGGATTTACAAGATTTTCTTCTTTGTGCATTTTCACGAAACTCCGGTGCAACCCACTCTCTTATTTCCGCCTTAGATGATTTTCGACCAAGAACTTGGGTCGGCATTCACGGTGTTACAACTTCGCTTATGTGGAATGGAATTAAACAATACACAGAAGAAAATTCAGCACTACTGGAAGAGGTATATCAGAAGTTAGGAGATGGATGGTATGGTATGCTCGATTGGGACTTGGGACAGGCACTCGGGAAAAAAGGGTTTCAGTTGTTTGAGGGGCTTGAGAACATGTCTAAAGAAGCGGCCATGGCAGCATCTTATGCCCGTTCCGTCAAGTCCAGGCAGTCAGACAAAGATAGAGTTTTCTCCGAATTGCGTCACTGGCTAGAAAAGTATAGCGAATCACCATTGTTCCCCGATGACATCCAAAATTTCAATTCAATGGGAGAGATTGCATTTTGGATTGGACATTTGCAGATCGATACCTCATTAAGTAAAGCAATAACTGGAAACTGCATCGACAAAGCACTTGAAGAACTTCCAGTATATCTCTTAGGTGAGTTTGTCCGAGGCATCCGAACATGTGTTCCTAGTATATATGAAGAATGGGTCAAAGCACACTGGGATAATTTGTTCAAGTACCTACGGCACGAGGCTGCAATCATCGTTTGGGATGAAACCGACGATGCATTGATTGCCCATTATGCAATAAATCTTGATCGACAGTCATCTACATTGCGTAGCCGCGGAAAAAGTTCGGTGATTGCCAAAACGACTATTCACGATTTGACAATTGAGCGAATTGAGTTGCTAAGTAATCTTTTCCCTGGGAAAAAACGATACGGGGCAGTTGGTTACGGTCACCGCATGTCGCTTGTATCACAATTCTGGGATGAAGCCGATAAACCTGGTGTCTTAGCCGAGAATTTGCATGCCACATGGCCACCTCGTTTTAATGCATTGGCTCGTGGATATACCGAACATAAATTCCGGCCAGCCAATTGGTTGGATTACTTTCGGTTGCTTAAATCATTACGAGAAGAAGTATTGGCTGCCTTTGA
Organism: Gimesia benthica; assembly: GCF_009720525.1. NCBI lineage: Bacteria > Pseudomonadati > Planctomycetota > Planctomycetia > Planctomycetales > Planctomycetaceae > Gimesia > Gimesia benthica. Next base: position 6,280,755 of record NZ_CP043930.1, on the reverse strand, counting down.
TGACCTGCGGCAATCAATACCACGATTGAAAGCCCCCCCCGTCCACGGAATGAAGTTCCTCCAGAATACTGCTGAATGGGACAACTGCCGTCGAAAAATTAATATGCAATTACTTTTGCCTAAAGCGGCCCTCGATGAATGGGGCTTTATTACAGAATCATCAATTAGTAATGATACAGACCCTCGTTCTGAACGTTATTCTGGATTGCGACGATTTACACCTGTTCGAAAAGCCGTTGGTGAGTATGCACGAACGATTGGAAACTTCATGTCTCAAGCTCTTGACTGCTTGGTACTCGTGCCACACTTACGGAATGCAAAATCACAATTCGACAAGGACAAGCTGCTGTCGACTGTATCTGCGCTAGGGGTCAAAGAGAGTTCAATTCGCTTGTCTATAATCAATGGCATGGACGCTTGCGCCGCCGTTGAACAGATACAAAGGACTACAAATAGATTCTTCGAATACGAGCAACTACTCGGTGCAGATGTAGAGTTCTGTGAACGCGAGCATCGAGAGTTTTACCTGACTATGACTACTTGGTGTATGTTCGTTGATGATGTCACAGACAAAGAAATGGCGAAAAGATCAAACAAGAAGTCGCCTTTCCATAAAAGAAATACTATAAAAGCTCCCGGAATTGGTGACTTGCTTGTTCAGACCAGGAACCGCCTGAAGAACTCGCTTCAAGCACTTCGAAAAAAGGGCATAAAGGCACAAATTCTTACGGAAAACGAGCCATGGAACGGTTGTTCTGCACTGTGGATCACTTGCGACACGATTCATCCTATTGCGACATTGAACTCAATAGAAATAATGTGGCATCAATTGGTCGCCGCATTTGAGCCAGATCGCGAAAAATTAGTAAAAGTCAAGGCTATCGAACTACTGTGGTCATCAATCGTACTTGTTCCTCTTGTTTGTGGAAAAAGCTTGGAAAGGCAAGCAGTGCCACATTTCAAAGGCGTAACTTACATTGAGCCACCTGATCTCATAGAAAGCATGTGGCGATTGTTCCCGGAAAATATACCAGAGGATGTTTGGCCACAGTTAGCTCTAGACCATTGGGAGGCACATCCAAACTGGGCAGTATTCGACCGTTTTGCAGCGGCTTATGGTTTACTGTTCCATCATGTTGATCACATGGCGGATTTTGATCGGCTTCCCCGGGATCTCGATGAATTAGGGCGATCCATACTTCAGTTTTACATCAACCACGAAATAACACGGTCAGAACCGCTATTGCAAGAAGTGTTTGACACCTACACTGATGTCCTAAGAATGCTACCTGAAAATGACGATGAGATTCTGGAGCGTCGACCAAACATTTATTTATGTACGACGAGCTTAGTGCAAATGAAGAATGCAATCATGCCGACACCAGACTTCAACAAAAAAGCCATTTTATCGATCGAACAGGTTGTCAATTGGCGAGACAGGCTCTTTGCTGGCCTGCAACAGCTTGGAAGTGCACGCTATTTGTGGATTGCAGATTCCCTCAACTTGAATGAATGTCCTGATTTTACGTGAAACGCAATTTTGTGAATTACGACTCTAGTTTGGCTTTGAATGGAGTAATTGTAAGTTTTCAGTTTTTTCGGAATTCATCTCCGTCGTCGCAACGGTACATGTGAGAAAAAGTGACCAGATATCAGTATTCTCAATTATAAATTATTTCCTACGAAGACGAGCATTACCGGATGTTTCTTAGCCTATATAGAGTCGAATCAAACTAAATAGCTTTGCAGAATCATTTTTGTTACAGCCGTCGATGCTGCTTCTGAAAGAAATTTTTGAAATGACAACAACTCAACTGCCATTGCCGCTCTACACGTTCTTGCTGAAGGACAATTCCGGTGCCGTGTTCCTGCGCGCCGGCGAAGACTTTTTGATGCCATTCTTTACATCAGAAGAGAATGCGATTCTTTACAAACAACGCGGACAACTGGATTGCAATATAATTCACATCACCGAAACCGATCACGTCAAGTCATACATCGAATGCCCACCGAGCAGGTTGCCCGTTTCAGCCAGAGACTTCAAAATCGTAATTGATCCAATTGGTCCTTCCGTTGGTGAATACATGGTTCTCGAGAGACAACAGCTACTCGACTCGCTATAAAAGAAATTGTAATTGGATGATTGCCGATTAACCATGGCGTCAGTGAAGGCCGCTGTGAGAAGGGGCTTTAATTTGGAGAGTTTCATTGATTCGTTTTCAAGGAAATATGTTCTCTGGTTTGAAAGGTTTCACGTGGATTTGCCATCACGTAGATGGCCCCGAAGGAATCGAGTTTTTCATCATATTTGACGGAATGCTTTCTCCAAAAAAAGTGTTGGAGAAAGTTGAAGCCTCAATGTCAGAACGAGAACTGGCGTGGTTGAAGCCGAAATCCGAAGGTTCGTGGCTGATAGACGTCGAAGCATTGAATACGTATCTAGGTGGAACACTTCCAAATTGGTCTTGGCTCGTTGGAACTATGTCGGTCTCCCCTCTTGTTGAATCCGAAAGTGTATCACCAATAGCGTTGTTTAAAGTAGGTCAGCAGGACCGCATTCGGACAGTCTTCAGGCTTCTTATTGATAAGGGATCCATGAACCAGAACAAGTATCACGTCGAAAAAGAAGCTGAGAAGATGTCGAAAGCTAAAAGGAGACGTTTTCAAGTAGCACTTTCTTTTCCTGGCGAAAGAAGAAATTATGTTCGCAGTGTGGCGGAGTGCCTGGAGAACACTATTCAGCGCAATTCGATTCTCTACGATGAGTGGTATGAGGCTGAGTTTGCTCGCCCCAACCTCGACACATATTTGCAGAGACTTTATCAGAATGAGTCTGATCTGATTGCAGTCTTTATCTGTGCTGATTACGAACAAAAAGTATGGTGCGGTCTAGAATGGCGTGTGATTCGAGAGCTTATTATGAATCGAAGGGACTCTTCTGTAATGCCCTTGCGATTTGACGACACGACAATTTCAGGTTTGTTTGATAATGACGGCTATGTTTGGATCGGCGAACGTAACCCGAAAGTCATCGGGGAGTTAATTCTGCAACGACTGGCTTTTGTTGATGAAAAAAAATTCTGAAGTTGAACAGGTAGTAAGATGCCTTCTCAGTTCAAGACGAATACTATTAAGGTACTTGACACGTATGTTCATTATTGTATATTTAATTCCATAGAGTCTGTGGCAGTCATATGTCCTCTGTAGCAGACATTAAATAAAGCAGGCACACTACACCCCTTACTTTCGCGATTTGCGGATTTTGTTAGAGAGTAAGGGGTTATCTATTAGGTTATAATCCATAAGTACACATTTCGCGGCCGGGACCATGTTTGGGCTATTCAAATCGAAACCGAAGAATCCCCCCACTGAACGTCAGTTGAACTATGCGCGTAAGCTTGGCATAGCCGTCACACCGCGCATGAGCAAATCAGACGTTTCAAAAGCGATAGATGCTGTGGAAAGAAAGAACCCGAAAGTTAAACGCAAACGCGAACACATCAACCGAAATCAGGCGGAAAAGGCCCAAGCAGAATACGAAAAAGAATGCGGTCCTGAACTGCTTGCCGCCGAAGAACAATGGTTATCGTTTGCAGAAAGCACGCGATTTATGCTAGCCATTTACAATCGCGGCAAGAACACAATTGTCGAAGTCCTTGAAGTCAACGATGCATATATTGATGGCGAGAAGACAAAGAAACTGAAACTATGTGTTTCTGGCCCAAAGGTCGTCAAAGATCGATACATCGGTGATTATCTCGAATGGGAACGCGAATTCGAACTTCCCATTGAGAACTTGTTGTTTCACGATCCACTGCATGCTGACTTCCATTCTGAAGACAATGCTGCCTATCAGCGTCTTGTCGAAAAAGGATTGAAAAAAGCAAAGAAGTTGTAATCGTGCTCAGAAAATTGACCTTACCACAGTACGCATTGAAGTGGCAGAGGTCCTGAGTCAACTGGATTCGACAAACGTTACTCTACTTCGCAAATGCGGAATACCTTGCAAACTCGACACATCACTGTAGTGACAACGTATAGGACATCCGTGGCTCGGAATTTTCCAATATACCGATGGAGTGATAAAATAATTTTCAAAGTCCCTTTCAGATTAAATGACATTGTCATTTGTTCCCTCGTCCATTGACTCAAGCAAATGCAATGCGTATTTTGTTTTAAATAGGAATAGAAGTGTTAGAAATTGAGGTTACCTTGATTATTTCGAACAAAATGGTCAGTGAAATACTGAGCACAAATTTTCATTAAGGAGAATAAGATTTAATAGTCGTGGCTCAGAATGGCCACGAAACAATACAACCGAAATGACGCGCGAGCGTCAAGAACTGCTTCCTCAGAAACGACCAACCTGAGCTCACAAAGCTCTTGTATGTACAGAAGCAGTGCTTGAGCCGCGCCCCGTACGGGGCGTTGGCCAGGTACTGTTCTGTACGCCCCTTGGTCGGGGTCTGAGGAGCGGGCCTGGTCCAGCGTCCTTTTTTTTGCTAACCAGCTTCATCGACACTCGCGATTCTCAGTTTCTCATTTGCTGAAAAAAATGAGAAGTATTTGATGGGAGTGAGTGATATGGAATTCCAAGAGGTTGATTCCAAATGGTGGCTGGCGAATGGCAATCAGCATGAGGGGCCATTTTCTGTAGAAGAAATTCTCGCACGCGTATCCCAGTCCAACCTGAGAAACGATCAACTGGCGTGCCCCGTTGGAGGTAGTGAGTGGAAACCACTCAGAGAATGGGACGCATTTGCTGAAACTATAGATCGATCTGAACAGATCCCGCCTCCCCCTCCGTTACCATCACAAAAACTAGGAAAAGTTCCCTGGAACCCGACTCATCTCTGGTACCTGGGATTTCTTTTCAGCCCTCTGTGGTTGGGGATTCTAATCGCCATTAACAGCAAAAGACTGAAACAGAAAATATCAGTCTGGGGGCCCGTGGGGTTGGGGATTGGCTGGCTCATCGCAGATATTTTTTTTGATCAGATCGCGCAAGGCTCCCTAATTGCCTCACTACTACTACTGGGGGGATTTGCGTTCGCGTTCTGGTACTTGTTTCTTGAGAAACAGCAGGAACAGTTTGAATCCATTACGGAGACTAATAAGAGCCCTGGTAGCTGGTTAGTCCCCTGTCTAGCCGGATCTCCGTTGGCCCTGATTCAACTGGCTGGACTTGCCGTTGCATTTCTTCCAACTGGTCCACGGGATGTCTGTAGTGAGTTTCTGGCCGCTGATACTCCCGATGAAGCAAAACAATATACCACATCTAACATGATGCCGATTATTCGGCAGTTCGAGCTTCTCGAAACTCTTCTCAAGCAACTTCCAGAATCACAGGAAGACGAAGAAGAGATTGAATACATTCAACTGACTGACGAAGCTGAAGCTGCTCCCGATGTCGGTGGGTATTTAGTTGGTTACCGATCTACGATGCCTGACGAAGCTGGTGGTACTTTCACCCTGAATGGTTATTTTCATTTATTAGAAGTCAAGGATGAATGGAAAATTGACAGCTGGATCATTACACACTTCAACAATCAACCCCTGGATAACGGCCCCACGTCGATGTTGACTTTTTACAGGGGGATCACTGATGAACTGCAGCGACAGATTGAACAGAAATCTCCAACTGCAAAAGATAAAAACCCGCTGAAACGAGATTATTCGATTTATAACTATGATATCACACAGACAGACAAATCGAACGCTCCAGTTTCCACAGAGAAATCTCCCCCTCAAAAGCCCTCAGTTTCAAAAGAATCAAATGAACAACCTGTCAAAAATAGTTCCGACATCAAAAGTGTGATCATTGGATTTCTTCAAAGTATCTTCGGAGAGACCGGAGGTCGAATCGTCTTTGTGCTAATCATAATCGCAGCCATATACATCTACTCAAGTAATACACGCTCTTGATTTCTTTCCAGAAATGCATCTGGAAAAGCCCAAAGCACATTTTAGATTATCTGCCCACAAAGGAACTTGAGTAATGTCAGTTGGACCAGTCGATCCCAAATGGTGGATCGCAAAAGCCGAGATACCAGACGGACCATTTGACGTTGAAATCGTACGCGAACGTATCAGGACACTTGAGCTCTTTCCGGATAACCTTGCTTGTCCAGTTGGTGGGAATGAGTGGAAACCACTTAGAGAGTGGAAGGAAGTGTTCGCAGACGCTATTTCTGTTGCCGTATCACGACTTCCACCACCTCCTCCTCTTACTTCCATCACGGATAGTGTTCAGGCAAATTCGGCTCCGGAAAAGTTAACCCTTCAATCAAGGGGAGAAAGGAAATCAATCTCAGAAAATACAGAGGGGCAGCCTAGCAACTCATCAGAACCTCCACCCAATTTTGCCTACGGAGCAAATGACGCATTCGAACCCTATCTCCAGAATATCCTGGATTTAAAACAATACATGAACCCGGGCTGGATCTTATACCTGATGATAATGGTTCCGTTTTTGCTACCAAACTTTGGCTCGACTCCTGATAGTCCCTGGTTTCTTGCAATCATTGCGACAATCTGCGGTGGCATTCTCTTCTCTGTATTGATTAAATCCGGGGAAAATGATTACGGGATCGGGATCGGTTCCTTCATTTTTACATTCATCATTGCAATTCCGTTGCTCTTTTTCTTCCAGGAGATGGCTACCAAATATGCAGGTACTCCATTTTCGGAAGTCATGAAGACCGGCGGAGGGCGTTTCAAAATTTTTCTCTGTCTAACCTGGTTAATCGGAAATGGCTACAACCAGATCTCTCCAGATGATCTGGGAGCGAGCCTACCTTTCTTTTACCATTTTGTTGCAATGTTCTCGAGTGTCGCTTTATGCGAGGAAGTATTGAAATTCATTCCTGTAATGTACGTGGCAAAATCTACCGCAGGAGACTGGAAGCAGAGAGGCCTGTTTGTGGGAGCCCTGTCAGGGCTCGGCTTCGGTATTGTGGAAGGAGTGATGTACCATTCCCAGATGTATCAGCCCCAGGAAATGCCACTCTCGATCTATTTGCTGCGATTCTTCTCAGTGGCAATGTTGCATGGCTGCTGGACAACAATTTCTGCAGCCTGTTTTTATCATCTTATAGAAAATCCGGACGATAATTCACATAAACCGCCAACAGACATCTTTGAATATACGTTTCTGATTCTATTTTCAGTATTAGCTTCGATGGGACTGCATAGTCTCTATAACGTTCTCGTTGCGCGGTCGTTGTTTCTGGGTTTACTAATAGCATGGTTGACTGTATTTATCACTGTACGATTATTTGACTCTCGACATGAGCCCCAGAACCTGCATTGTGCGGATCCAGCTTATACGGAGTGATCCGCCTGTTTACTTTGGCTGGTGCAACCAATCCCAGGCCTTGGAACACATTCGGCCCACTCTCCGACGGCCGATCAGGTCGAAATCCCTGAACGTTATGGCTGCTGCCGCCACTGTGCCTGTGCGGTATCCAGGCACAGCAACGTGGACGTCGCTGCCCCTGATACCAGCAGATTGTACATTCTGTACTGCATGTCTCATTCAATATTGACGACGAATTCACCGCTTCTCGCGACACAGACACCGTTCTTGACAACGAAACATTCCACCCAATGCATCCCTGGGAATTTGGTTGACTCAGTTCGCTGCTTCCCGGACTTGTTACTCTCGTAGAAGTCGCCTCGCAACTGGCCAGCTCTGGCAGCCTCTACACCAGTATTAACCACCTGCCAATGCATTTTGTATGGCTTCGGCACATTCGTGTTGGCCTCGAAACGCAAATCAACACCTTTAGGCAGCGGAGAGGAATTGCTGACAAATGGTGTCGGTCTGAAGCCCCGTCGAGTGTAGCGAGCTTGAACCGAAGCCGAGTATTTCGTACTGGAGATATGCCATTGAGGTGCCTGCCGGTGCCCAACATCAAAACGCAGAAACCCTCTGGTAACACGACCGAATAGAGATTGCGGTTGTTGGTGTGCCCCGGGCATCGCTCCTGAATACTTATTTGCAACCCGGCTGCCTGCAGAGGCACCGAATGCCTTCTGCAATCTGTCACTCAGTTCCAGTGGAGTAGCTGCGTTGAGAAGCTCATCAATGTCTTCTTGGACCCAGTGCAGCCACTTGAAGAATGCATCAGGTTTGCGACTGCCGGTTTCATTCCAGCGATCAGCAAAATTCTCATCTGGATTCACCGGATTAGGTATGTACCACTGCTCGTCAATGCATTTGATCACTCCCGTGTCAGCGTATCGCTGCACCCGGTCCAGAAATGTGGCCAGCGTTGAAAAAACGTCAGTTTCTTGTTCATAGCAGGTGGCTGCCAGCGTGGTAATGATCATCGAAATCGGCTTGTCACCTTCAAGATCGTCTCCCGAAAAGCGCACGTCTCGGTGTCGCTTCAGGATCTGAATCGCCCTTTGCAGAGGCGTCCGCACCAGCTGATCTGGAACGTCATCGACGCTGGCGAAGATGTGCGAGTGCTGGCGTTGAAGTTCGGTTTTCCTCAACGCAGCCACCTGGGTAAAGACCGGCCGCTGTCGCCCGAAGAACCAGTCAGCGTAACCAGCAGGATTAGTGGCCCCCCAGCCGTATACTGCTCCATCGTCGTTTCGGTCTGTGAGGCTGACGGCCTTCAGGCCGTGTTCCGTGCCGATCAACTGGTGCGGATTCGGAATACAAGGCAGGACATCTAGATGAAATCCGATTCCATCGTCCTCCGCGTACAGCAGCGTCCAGCACCGGCGTCCTTCCTTAGTCAGGAGTTTTTTGTAGGTGCCGTGCTCTTTCAGGCGATCGCCCACCGAATGTTTCACCTGCCGGGCCGACGTATCACCCGCCCGCACCGGCAAATTACACACCAGATCGATGTCGTATTCTACTTCAACTCCGCCCCGCAGCGGTTTTACGACCGTCCCCAACCGAAACGATCCCTGGGGATAGATGACCGGTGTGGCGACAACGGCTGGATACTCGCCATCTTCCAGCCAGTTACCGACACTGGTGTATCGTTCCACCGCTTCCTTGTACTTCGACGGTGAAATGTCGAGTTCTTCGGCGATCTCCCGCAGGAGCGTATTAACAATGAGGAAACGGTTGTCAGCCATAATTTCTCCGCTTAGTTAGGTATTGGAAATACGAAGTGCTCGACTGAATCCCCCCGTGCTCCGATTTTGGTCGTAGACTTCGATCGGTAGGTCTGCTTTGGGCATCCACACGCGCCCGACCTCTATTGCACAAGCTACGGGGACTGCCGGAAACAGATGAAGTTCCGCTTCTTCGCCGTGTTTTTTCTTGATCTCATTGAAGACAAAACGTAGCGTCTCCCTGAATTGCTGGAGCTGCTCACGAGACTTAAGGAAGTCGTTGCCCGGGTTGCTGTGCGTTATGGTCCAGCAGGCCGCTTGTTCACCGACAATCGGCCGGACGCGATCCAGCACGACGTCAGCACTGAGCCCGAGTATGAGGGCAACCGTCTGAGATGTCTCATCACCGTCGCAGCCCACTTCATATTTAAAAGCGTCCGGGTTTTTCTGCCAGCCCCAGTCCGGCGGTTCGCGATGTAACTGAAACACATCTGTTGCTGGAATATCCGAAAGCAACCTGCCAAGCTCGATCAGCAGTGGTATCGGCGCCAGCCCGAAGATCGACAGATGCTGGATATCATCTGGCCTGAGCCGGGACTTCACCTCAGTCTGGAACTGCCGCCGCAGATGTTCCGATTCCATTTCCCAGTAGCGATTTTCAGCATCACTGATACTGCGATTGTTAAGGCTCAGCTCTATGGGCCTGGGATTCGCGGGACTACGTTCCGGAACCAGTGCAGCTGCTGCTTTCTGGAAAGTGAGCGGCACGTCGTGATCACCGATACGTGCACCGTACAAGACGATATGTGACTGCCGGTCGGGAGCGATAGATGTCACCAGTTCGATGCGTTTCTCGTGCTCGTCCTTCATGTGTCGGAGACGATCTACCGGGTGCCCCTCAACATCTGCAATGTCCACCAATCGATGATGCGCATCGCAGAGTAACATCAGGTTGCTCAGATCGCTTTTCAGCTTCTCTGACAGCACTGGATCGCCACGCGGCCCTCCAGGCTTGTCAGCAATGATGTGGGCAATGTATGCCTTATTAAACTCAAACTGCGTCAAACCGTCTCGGTAGAGTGCAAGATTACAGCCGTCGTACTGGCAGCGGCCAGCGGCTTTTCCCCATAGGCACAGCTTAGTCGGATCGGGAATGTAAGTGACTGACATAGGATTTTCTCTACTAAGAAGATGCAAAGGCGACGACTGACGTTTCAGTGTTTTTTGTCTTTCGGCGGTACTGGATCGTTGCCATAGCTGTCTGAATCCCTGATCTGGCCATTCGGCCGGTGGATGACCAGTTCGGTTTGTTGTTTCTTTGCAAGTTCTTTACCCGCTGTGATGGCGTCGGCCTGAGTCGAGTGTAACGATGATGCTCTTTGAGCATTTTCCCGCTTCAGTGCCCAGCCTTCTCCTTGTGGAACAACGTGATAGTCCTTCTTCGTCATGATCGCGCCTTTCGAAGTAATGAGAGTGACTGTGCGAAGATTCGTAATCGAATCGTCGCAACGAATATATATTCAACTATAACGAATATACCAAATGCACCAACTTATTCAACCCCAGCGAACAAGAATCTTGCCAAGACGAATGATGTTTGATAGACTCTTGGAATGGAAAAAAGTTCGCAACAAAACGATTTACGTTCCGAAGAGTCGGTGATGTCACTGGCTCATCGAATCCAGATGGCCCGTAAACAAGCCGGCCTCACTCTGGAGCAATTAGCCAGTCAGGCCGAGGTATCAAAGACTTACATCTGGGAACTCGAAAACGACCAGAAGGGTGAAAAGAAACCGTCAGCAGATGTCCTGCTTCGCATCGCGAACGCTCTGAAAACTACTATCGCCGAGCTTCTGGGGCTTCCGACTGTCCAGGCCGACGACAGGAATATCGAAATCAGTAAGTCGTTACGTGAATTCTGTGAATGGATGGAAAAAACCGACCGAAAGCTGTCCGAAGAAGAGATTCGTGATCTCGCAGCGATGCGGTTTCGTGGTGGACAACCGAAATCCCGCGATGATTGGGATGACCTGTATAGGACACTCAAAAGAATCACGAAGGGGTAAGACGATGTCGCCGGGCCGCCAGAATTACCATAAACACGTTCAGGCCATTATCGATGAAACCGGAGAGGAGGATCCCTTTGAGGCAGTCAGGGTGAAGGCACGCCGTGTCATCACGGACTACGTTTCGCTCTTCGGCGAACAACCCCCGTTCAACCTCAAGGCCATTGCCAGTGTACGCGGACTACACTGGTCGGATGACGATCCGCGATTCAGCCCGGATTCCGAGATTGCTCCGGAAGCTGATGGGCGAGTTGTATTACGAGTAAGCAAATCGCGGCCGGAATCACGCCAACGGTTCAGCATCGGCCACGAAATTGGACACACTCTATTTCCGGAATACCAACTGGCCGTCCGGTGTCGAAAGGGGACCGAACGCAACTGGGCAGCCCCAGAAGACCTGCTCGAAACGCTGTGTGATGTTGCTGCTTCGGAGCTGATGTTTCCCGATCCCTGGTTTCGTGATCGAATCGACAGCTTCGAACTCTCAGCAGCAAACATCGCAGAGCTTGCAAACTATTATATCGCCTCCCGCGATGCCACGGTTCGACGTTTGGTCGAACTGCATCCCGAACCGATGGCGGCTGTGTTTTTCAGCTGGAAACTGAAACCCACCGAACAACGGCTCGTCAACCGCAACCGGCGTCAAAAACCGTTGTTCGGGGAAGCATTGCGGATGCCGTCACCAATGTTGCGAGTCGACTATGCCATCTTGAACGATGCATTCGAACGCGTCGGCACCAGTCACATCCCCAAAAACAAGTCGGTTCCGAGCGTAGGTCCAATCCATGCTGCATCAGTTAGTCAAACTATTCAGGACGGACATTGTCACCTCGATCTTGGGACACTTCACGGACGTTTTCGTATTCATGCATTGCCCGTGTTCACATCTGAAGAAGCAACCGGTCCCGACGGCGCCTCAAGCATCGTCGCCATTCTACGTCCCCTGTAATTGCGTTGATGGCCCGCTTACATCGTGACATTCAACTTGAAAGAAACACGTTGGCCGAACCGGTTCCTGACATCGAAGCGGATATGATTCAATTGATAGACTTTCAGTGCGGCTGTCCGGATTCAGCTGGAGACGAGTGATCACACTGCTTCAAATAACCTCAAAAACGCCTTGCTAAACTGAGTATTTAGAGGCACATCCAGGTTCCGGTACAGAAATCTGGTAATATTTAGCTGAGTGAGGCATATTTTTGCTATTTCTCACCTGGTGGCAGTCATCTTTTCCCCATCGTCTCTGTCTTGATCGCCTTATCCTTATCAGTAGCACTTTTGACCTAAATTTTGGCCAAAAACGTGTCATAATAAATAGGATGGAAAACGCTTATCTATTGTTCATCCAATCCGATTGAATGAGACAATGAATTCTCAGAATCTTTATACTAAGATTCTGTATTTTGACTTCAAGTTTCAACTGCTTCCTGACATTTTTTCAATCGGCGTTGTAATTCTTGTCTGGTTTTTCGAGTACTCTGAAATTTTTTTTCCAGCTCTAATGGATCGAGTTCTGCCCCCTCCATGAATTCTGTAAACGCTTCGTCGATCTTCCTCATCTTGCGAATCAGACGCTTATTGTATCTGGGATACAAACCACATTTTAGGAAAACAAACATTTTCAGCATGATCGAATACCTGTTATATCCCCACTTATCTTCTTCGCGATTTTTTTTGCTGATCCAACCCTCAAGGTGTTTTTTATGTCCGTACATCAGATGATGATTTGCGATGTCCTGCAGTTTCAGATCCTGATCGGCAAGTAGGTACCAGGGTACAAACAGCGACAGTCCTGCCGCTTCACTAACTTCCTCGCTATATTGGGAAGCCCCGACGGGATTCGAATGCATTGGTACTGGCAGATGTAGTGTTGCCAGCCTTTCCAGGCTCCATTCGTAATAAAACTGAGTGTAACCTGCATAATAAGGTCTCTGGCTTTGGGGAAGCGGAGTTGAGTCTCTTAGCATCTTCATAGGAGGGACACTAGGGAACTCACCCTGTTGTTCAATCTGCTCCCACCACTCCCCTACAAACCCTGCCTTGGAAAGCTGAAACCCGGGATCTGTCACCAACCAGCCAGCATATCCAATTTGGCGTTGCTGAGCCTGTAACTTATACTTCTCTTCCTCCTTAAAATATTTTTTGATCATGAAATCAGAGCAATCATGGCGTCTCAAGTACTCTTCAATCGTTAAACGAAGGTTATTACTGATTCTAGTATGTTCAGCCAGGAAACGGCGGGTGCCATCGTTAGTAGGGGGAAAATATTCTTTTAGCAGGGGGTACCAAAAAGGCTGTTTTAAAAAGAGCCCCATCCCTGCGATCTCATTTAGGTCATACTCAAAATGAAGATCTTTTTTAGTCCACAGACCGGGAAGATGTTTATTCAGGGCACTTATAAAATCAACTGGCAAGGCATAAATCACTTCTTCATCCAGACACAATCGATCGGGATAACGCTTCTTCAACTCTTCCCATGCAGTATAGTTCTCCTCTTGAATCTTCGAGTTCTGGGACACACTGAGCCTCCTTCAACAGTACGCTTCAATATACACGAATGTATAAATAAACATAATCAAATCAATGACTCCCAAATTGAGGTAAACGAATTCTAAAACGTTTACCTCGATATCCTCCGACCATCTTGGAATAGTTCTGCCGGATCTAATATTTTCTTCCAGCTATCCGGTGATTTCTGATGTCCACAGATGTGCAGAATAATTCTAACCAGCCTTATCGGGAAAAAGAATGTCAGGATCCCACTCCTAATGATTCTTTAGAGACCGCCCGAAAGTCACCGTCTAAATCTCGCAAGATGGTTCGCTCAAAACTGATGGGAGATCATACACATGAAACAAGAGTTGGTGTCAACGTCCACATCTACGAAAGAGATGGGAAATATCTGGCGCGTGGCCGTTTTGAAAGAAGACCGTTTGGAGAAACACTAGGAACAGATCCACAGGAAGCCAAATCTAAGCTGAGAGAACTGTTGCATAGGCTAGACTCTGGCACATTTGTGCCCCCGAGTGACGCCCGTAAGCAGATATTAAAAACCAGAAGAATTCCAAATCTGACTCTGCGCGAACTTTGTGATAGATTCTTGATCGAAAAACGTAAAGTCTGTGGAGAACAGACTGCCAGAACCTATTATAATCGGCTTTCGCCTTATCTGGATTTTTCGGAATTAGCTCGATCACTTAAAAGATGGCCCACTGCACTGTCACTCGATAGGGACTTTGCTCTTGAATCACTTGAATATTTGTTCAACCGTAAAATAACGAGAAATGGTAGTGCAAACGCTCCCACTAAATTGATGTCCTCACGGCATATCAAACACTGTGGGGATACCTTAAGGATGGCCCTTAACTGGGCCTGTAGAGCAGATGTACGCAATTTGCCACCCGATTTCGTCAATCCTATTACCCATGAGCTTTTCGAAAAATCATTCAGTAAGGACCCTCTTCGTGATTGTGTTTTTCCACTTGAGCGAAGGATTAAGCTCTTAAAGGCCATGGATGACTGGCAATTCATGTCGCTGAGCATACTTTTAGTTTTACCAATCCGTTTAGAAGATGTCGCAGGACTCCTCGTCAGTGATGTGGACTTCGAAAAGCAGCAGGTACATTTTGGGACACGATTGGGTGGATCAGATTTCAACAAAGGAAAAGTTGATGTTCAATTTCCATTACCTGATGAACTGATGCCTTTGTTACAGACGTTGGTGGGAGAGCGTGTTGAAGGACCGCTTTTCTTAAATCGGAAAACATGTCAGGGTAAAACATCAAGAAAATATACGTTTAATTCAACTCCAGATTTAGAACAACAGTATCAAGATGAATTGGCTAAGTTACCAAAAGGCAAAGTTCGAAATAGCCAGGATCGGAAAGCTGCATTTCGTGATTTCTTAAACAAAGCAGGTGGTGTTACCAGTGCCTATGTGGGAAAACAATTGCGTCAGGTGATTGGGAAAGATGAGCCAGGTAAACCTTATGACCTACGCGGCTCAATTACACAGGAGATGAAAGAGGCTGGAATCCCCTTATTAGAATTACGATACCTAACAGAACACACCGTGAATGATATAATCAATGTGTATTCCCCCCTGAACCCTAAGCAGGAAATCGTTAAGTATTACAATAAGATCAGTCCCCTGCTGGATGCGATTAAGACTCGCACCGAACAACTTGTAACATCAAAAATAAGTGCTTGTCAAAGTCGATCGAATCCAGTACAAGATACATTACCTGAAGGTGGTCAGAATGTTTAAATTCGGTTGGTGCACCGCTGGTGCACAACTGGTGCAAACGCCAGACAGCCGGATCAAGCGTGTGGTTGCCGAACCGAAAAATATCGAAGTAAGCAACTGTTTTATTTTCAATTAGTTACGCACCATTGGGTTTATTTTCGTCGCGTTGAAATCAGCTTTGAAACCACCCAGGCGGAGAGTCCCCCTCTCTCCGCTTTTAAACTGACCAAACGCGCTAAGCAGTTGAATTCAATAGCTTAGCGTTGTTTTTTGCGCGTCTCAAAAAATCTCCAGTACACACATTGTGCACAGGAGCGTCGGGTACAAAAAGACTGCCACCCGTTAAGTCCCATAGTTAATTGATCTTTGAAGACAAAAACTTGTAAAAGGACTGACGTGGGTCAGGGCACGAAGACCGTGAAGGACTGTTGGTTGTGACTTTTTCGGAGCGAACGTACGTACGCTGAGCGTGAAGAAATGACTTGTACTCGAATTGATGTATGCCGCGATCTGCTCGTACGACTCGATCAGCCCTCTGAGATGTTCCTTGCAGTGGATTTTAGCGAGCCTGATTGTCTCGAATTCCGATGGCGGCTCGGCACAGCAGGGCGGTAGATGTTCTCGTGAACTTTGCGCTCGATGTTTGTTGTAATAATCAACGAATTCAGAAACGAGATAATCGAAATGCCGTTGACCGAAAGCGATGAAATGGTTCAAGACTTCGTATTTAATCGTTTGTACAAATCTATCGACCCGGGCATTCAGATCGGTAGGTAGGATCGGAGCTTCTTACGCTGGATGCCTTTGTTGTTCAGGAACTGCTTGAACTCGGTGGTGAACTTTGTGTCTCGACCATGGATCAGGCAGTTCGGATTCTTATCCCGGCCGACAATGTGGTTACGAATGCTTTTTCCTGTTTCATGACCCAGGCAGAATCCAGATTTCACGTAGAGGGTGTAAGTTTCTTCGGTTTTACAACCTCAGGAATTAACTCATATACGAGTCGTTATGAAACTTGTTTTGTACGGGACGGTCCCAGCCATGGAATTCAGGTATGGTGACCAGCACGCGAACCTTTTGCCGAATTGCTTGATCCGCTGTTCCGTCAACAGAACAAATTCCTCGAAGACTTCCTTGGGCAGATTTCCTGTCAAAGCGATTTCGATCATCTTACTTATTGCGAATTCCGAAATCGCGAACGACATGCTTGTGTCCTACTTTAGGGATTAAAGTATCGCGATGAATTCACGGAGCAACTTTTATTGGGAATGTGAGGATACACGCTCGATGCCGGCTCGCAAATTGGCGAACGTCTTCTCTGCGCTGCTTTTCAGATCTTCCCAAGCTTTTTCGCCCGCAGATTGCAATTCTTCCAGCTTGCTCTGGGCATTGTCTCTCTGTTGACGTAATTTGCTCAGGCGTTCCTCGTAACTGATCTTTGTTTTGGCCTCCGCCTCTCGTGCTCTGGCCTCCCACTGATCCAGCTTCGCGTTCCATTCGTCTATTTGTGCTTTGAGTTGTTTCTCCACGTAGGCGCCACGGGACATCTTTCTCCACCAGTCGATTTAAATGAATCATCGATATTTATACTAATTTTAGCCATTAACCGAAATAAAACGAGTCAACCGCGGCGTCGCAGGTGTACGCACAATACGAAATGGTGCCAAATCGTATTCACTGATGGTCTCGAACGTATCAACCAGAACGGTTGAGAGCCAGACAATAATGAGGTAGACCACTGTTGCGATCCCTTGTGCTGCGCATTTACGGCGATATGTCCATTACAAAATCCAACATGGGGTCGCGTCCTGCTTCGCGGTTGCGCTGATCCAGGAACGGGATTTCGACGTGCGGTGGAATCCCGTCGTTCTCGTACAGTTCTCCGTCGAAAGCCTGATAGATCTCGTTGGACAAGCTCATGAACCATCCATTGGGAAGATGGCGCTCCATGGCGTCGGACAGAATCCCATGAGTTGGCTCGCCAATCAGAGTAAGACGTGGGTGTTGCAACAGCGCCAGGACGAAGACCTCGGCAGCGCTCGCGGTCAGGCCGCTGGTCAGAATGACCAGTCGGCCCGCGTATCGCCTGTCTGCCCGCGGTTCGACGTAAACGTTCTGCTTACCCGTATAGCTTGTACCGTGGCGTGCCGATTTGCTGAAGGCCAATCGTTTGCGATCCGTCAAATAAGAGGCCAGTCGCAGAGCCACTGCGTCATAGCCTCCGCCGTTGCCCCGCAAATCGACAACCAGCGTGGCAAGATGGCCCATTTCCTCCATCACTTGCTCCATGGCTGCATCCACCGCCTGCAAATCGAGCCGGGGTTGGCCCACATGACCCGATAGCCCGGCCATGGCACGGATGGCAAGGTATCCGGTGGCATCATCGAGCTGTCCCCATTCCAGGTGGCGGCTGCCGGATCGTCGTGAGCGAGATTGGAGATAGTCTTCTCGAATCGTATCCAGCAGCCATTCGCGAAGCTCTGCAAGATAGGACGAGACCTCGCGTGCATCATCCGCCTTGTCCAACTCGGCCGCCAGCCGGTCGTGTAGAGGCACGGCTGCGCCGGCGTTGAAGTGGCCGCAGGTCGTGTGTAATTGGACATGTCCATCACTCAGCGGCCTCAACATTTCTACGAAGATCTGAAACAAACGGCGGTGTCCAGTCTCCGCGTCAACCATAGGGCGGTAGGTCGAGTACATAGACTGCCAATCGACTCCCTTCAATTCAAACAAAGCGTAGTGTTCAGCAAACGTGTGCCAGAAAACCTCGAAGTTGTATTCAGGATCGAACCGTCTTTCTGCATCAGCCACAGTGCAGCCATGTGGCAACGCATTGAGACGGCGAAAGCCATGTCGTGTCAAGCCCACAGCCCGGCGTGCACTGAATGCCTGCCCGCGCGGCGAAACCTGTAGGTCGACGTAGTGTTCGGCCAGTTCGTCCAATGAACCTTCAAAAACAGGCAGACAGCTAACGCTGGTCTCTTCATAAACCGTGTAACCATTCGGACCGATGTCCAACAGATTGCCATACCCGCGCGATCGCCAGACATCCTGTAATGTCGCGAAATCGACGTTATGATCGGCTTCCTTGATGGTTGACTTACTCATTCAGCTTGGCTCTCCCGCTCGGCATTGATCTATTTAACCAGTGCGTCTATGATACTCATAACATCAATAGTCGCAACATCGCTTTGGAGATGACGATTTGACCGCTGCCCTCCCGATTATTGCGTTCTACGACAAAAGAACTCTTCAACACTCGCCCGAAATCGAACAAAATTTTTTGCCGGGCCGATTAGAACGCCGTGTCAAACAGATCCTGGCCAAGCTGGATTATAAGTGGGACTACCCCGAGCATCCGGGCCGGTTGACAGCAATCAAGGAGCACCTCGATTCCCATCTAATCCCTCGGGTTCAGTTTAGAACCGGAGCCAAAGCGAGCCGTACCCAATTGGCACGCGTTCATACGTCTCGTTACCTGGACACCATTTTTGATCTGGGGGGCAAAATGGCTTGGTTGGACGAAGATACCACGGCCATTTCTCCCAAGAGCGTTGAGGCGGCAAAAGTTGCAGCAGGCACCGCCATTGCCGCGGTTGAATCGGTTCTGCGGGGAGAGGCCGCCAGCGCTTTCGCGATCGTGCGGCCGCCGGGGCACCATGCCGAGCCGACGCGAGCGAGGGGTTTTTGCCTGTTCAACAATGTTGCGGTCGCGGCTACCCACGCGCAGTCAAAGTTGGGCTGCGACCGGGTTCTGATCGTCGATTGGGACGCCCATCACGGAAATGGTACCCAGGAAATCTTCTGGGCCGACCCGAGTGTCCTTTTCTTCGACGTTCATCGCGCCGCCCCGTTCTATCCAGGGTCCGGCGATTTGGAAGAGACCGGAGCCGGGCTGGGAGAGGGGTATACCGTGAACGTGCCCCTTCCTGCTGGAACGGGGGACCGCGCCATCGTGAAGGCGTTTGAGGAGATCCTGGTACCGGCTGCCAAGGCATTCCATCCCGACCTCGTTCTAGTCTCTGCCGGATTTGACTGGCACCGGAACGATCTTGCCGGGAATGTTACTGACAACGGATTCGCGATGCTTACGGCAATTGTGCAACAAGTGGCCGATCAGCATTGTTCAGGCCGACTCGCCTTCGTGCTCGAAGGAGGTTACGACATGGATTCCCTGTCGGAGGGCGTTCATGCAGTGCTACGAACTCTGGCAGGCCAGGCTCCTGCCCCCCTCATTGAGTGCGGAATCCCTGAAGTCGAGGAAGCGATCGAATTTCATCAAGATGCTTTTTTAGAAGACGATGGCGGCGAGTGATTTCGCGTCCGGATCAAACGTAAAAGTCCAGCTCTTCCTGGGCTTTCAGCAAATCTCGCATCTTGATCGGGTCATCCCCAAAGAAGAAGACAAGGCCCCAGTGGGTGCCGAATGCATTTCGCTCCGGCACTGTCGCTCCCGCAGGTGGCACCAGTTCGTGCGACTCAAAGTAAGGATGCTCAACACACTCTTTCGGCATTTCCAACTTGCTGACCACACGACGTCTTGGATATACACCAAAGCAGCCGGCGTAGCCCTTCGCATCGACCACTTCACGAGGGAAGAAGGCATCGACCTCTTCTGGAGTACTCTTGGGGTCAAACACCAACATCGAGGCCTGATAGCCACTAAAGCCATAAGCCCGCTCTATCAGTTCGAAGGCTTTGAACCCCGGCGGGCGGTATGCAACTTCGCCAAAGTACATGGTGCCGTCACTAGTCACGAAATACTCAGGATGAATCTGACCGAACTGGATATCAAAGGTTTTGATCAGCAACTCAACCTGTTTGGTAATTGCTTCTCGCCAGCTTTCCAGTTCTTTCGTGGCAGGTACGAATACAGAATAGCCTAATGTGACATACTCTGAGATATTCAGGAACTTGATCTTTCCATTGTGAATCCAGGCTTCAACTGCAAACTCCCAGCCATCCAGGTGGCTTTCCATCAACAACGGGTATTCTTCATCGGGAATTGCATCGATATCTTCGACCGTGCGGATCACGCGGTGCCCCAGGCAACCGGCTTTATCGAAAGCTTTGACGTGAATCGGATCGTCCGGGTCGCCATCGAGATGGAGTAAAGTCTGATTTACTCGTTTCATAAAGCGAACCACGTCTTCTTTTTCGTGCGCCTCTTCGAAGATCCCGACGCGTATGCCGCCAAGCTGAGCCCGACGCTTCATCAGCGCCTTGTCGCGGAATAAAATGGACTGACCGTACATGCGGGGGCTATCAAGCAAGACAGAGTTGATCACCCCGGACCATTCGACAGTCTCTTCGAACAACGGGACTGCCACATCCACTCCCTCTGCTTTCAGTTTCTCGACGATTTCCATTGAGCGGTCAGTCAGACGCTCAAAGTCCCAGGGAATGAACGGGATGTTATTCGCGGTACAAAAATCGGCTGCCCAGTCAGGCGCGACCACGATATAGCGGCGGTTAAATTTCTGCGCGGCTTTAATCGCGTTTACGCTCCAGCCGAGCAGAGCAATATAACCCTTGTTGGGATCTTTGGGCGTTTCAGTCCCACGAACAGAATCCAGGGAAGGATCCCGCCAACTTAGGACTTCCTGGGACAGCTTTGACTCAGGTGTAACAGCCATATTTTCACTCCTTTTTGTATTTACAATAATTCATCGGAGTGAGAGAACACTTCTATACACCAGACACTCCGCCAACCTTAGTGTGCAGGGACGTTTCCTGGACCAGGACATCGGGTGCATACACTTTGACATGACGTCCTTCGGTCCCATTTTGTTCGCATCGTCGTCCCATCGCGGCGCAACGAACACTTACCGTCGAGCAAAGCGCTTGGCTGCCTGAACGCACCCAAACCTCGGCCCAACGCATCTCTTTTACGGGTTCTTTTCAGTCACCTCAGGGCGTCGTTCCTATGATTCTTCGTTCTGTTCGGGCAGAGCGTAAGCGCCGTCCTTGTCGTGAATCTCACGTCCCGTCACGGGCGGGTTAAACGTGCAGACCAGCCGTAGCTCGGTATGGGCTTTCAGGATGTGTCGGTCGTGCTTGTCCAGGGCATAAAGTGTCCCTGGTTTGATATCGTGCTTTTCGTCCGTTTCCAGGTCGGTAATCTCGCCGGTCCCCTGGTAACAGTAGACCGCCTCCAGATGGTTCTTGTACCACATCTGCACTTCCAGGCCGGGCGGGAAAACGGTTTCGTGCATGGAAAAGCCCATATTGTCACTCTTCAGCAGAAAGCGGAAGCTTGTCCACCCCGCCGGACTTATCACTTCACGTTCCCCACCTGTCAAATCCTCGATTCTGACAATTTTCATAATTGCTCCTTGTAACGTGTTTGCTATCGTTCGGAGCGGCAACAGACGATGGCTTTCGTCCAATTCTTCCAGTATGACAGTTCGTCGCTGTGTTGGCAAGGTGCTCATCCCGTATACCCCCTTTATTACGCGGGCTGATTCTTGGAGTCAAATGTTCGACGCGGGCGATACGAACATTGAGAACTGGATTACGACGTGCCTCGCTGTAATTATCGGCGGCTTTGGAATTTGGCGTGGCCTGGAGGTACTTGAATCATTTGAAAAGGTTGCGGTGGACGGGAAGCTGAATGACGCCTGGTGGGTATGGTTACCTCCACCTCAAAAGGAGGATGATCCAGGTTTATATATTCTTCGCACTTCGTTTGGTGGATCTTTCATTTGCATCATTATCTCAACTTCATGGTCCAGGTGGTCGTCGATCAGGGGAATGAATAGGTCTGGCAACTCTACACCATCCAGAGACATCTGGCTGACTTCGGCATCGGTGCCACTGTTGTGAATGGTGATATGATAGAAGGTTTCGCGATAGCGATAGTGCATTTTAAAAGTGGGCCAGTCAGCAGGCAGGTGGGGAGTTATCCGTAGTCGATCCACTTCCAGTTCCATCCCCAACAGGGATTCTACAATCAGGCGGTACATCCAGCCGGCTGATCCCGTATACCACGTCCAACCACCCCGTCCGGTGTGGGGGGCCACTCCATAAACGTCTGCAGCTACGACGTACGGTTCAACTCGATAGGTTGAAATCTCATCTGGTGTCGATCCATGGGATACGGGATTGATCAGCGAGAACAGATCCCAGGCGCGGCTGCTGTTTCCCATTGCTGCTTTCGCCATGACAGTCCAGATAGCACTGTGGGTGTATTGACCTCCATTTTCCCGAACGCCAGGAACATAACCTTTGATATATCCCGGGTTGAGATCTGACTTATCAAAGGGTGGATCCAGTAACCGGATCAATCGCTCGTCGTCGTCAATCAGTCGGCGATCCACGCTTTGCATAGCGACCGTCGTTCGATTTTCCGGACCGGCACCAGAAAGAATCGACCAACTCTGCGCGATGGCATCAATCTGACATTCTTCGTTCGAGGACGATCCCAGCGGCGTGCCGTCATCAAAATAGGCGCGGCGATACTGACCTGCCCCCACGAATGACACCAGTCACAAGACTTAGTGTTCTGTTGTTTTCATGGCTGTTCTGCTCGTCTGCTGTAGCGGAGCGGAAGCAGGCGAGCAGAACAGCTTCGCTTCCGGTACCGGGGCTCTGTAGCCCAGGGAACTGTGCGGTCTGATGGAATTGTAATCTCTCCTCCAGCGTTCGATCAGCACCTTGGCTTCCCATAGGCCAGTTTTGGTATCCCAAATCAATTGTACCTTCTCATCCCATGTATAGATTCGCGTCCCATCTGGTCTGAAAGCTAAACCGCTTATGGGACTTTCATGGCCCTTTAGTATGCTCTGTTCCTCACCTGTGCGGACATCCCATAGTTTGCCCGAAGTAACGCGCCCCGTCGTTCCACAGGGCATGGGCCTCGTTGACGACGTGAAGGCCGCTCCCCTCCAGCGTCCCCTCAACGAGTGACAACAGCTTCTGATGAGGGACAGGCACCCAGGAATGGGTTCGCCGCGGCGTGGGACAGTCCCAGACATCGCTTAGTTCGACGCTACTGGCTCCGGCGTGCAGACAGAGATTCAGCATGGTTATCCTCCTTTGGGACCGCCCCTGCGCGGGGCGGTCGTGGTGAAACACAACCGCTCCCGCACACGCGAGAGCGAACTCTGATGAACGCGCAACGAGAAGGCCCTGGATCAACCGCTCGCGACGGTCGCCCCAGGGCCTGCCAACCGCGGGCGAGGCGATCACCAGCGGCTAACGTGATGCGCAGCAAGTTCCTTGCCCCGCTTCAGGGCGTTTCTTTAGCCCTCAGGTGGAAAGCCAAGTGCCATCACACGCGCCTGAGCGAAGAGCCGTTGATCCCGGCCGACGCGGTCCACTCGGCACGGAACACTGGCAGCGGCAAGACCGTTTCGCCGACACCAGGCTGACTTTTTCCTGAAATGTGACGAAAGTACAGTGGTTAAACAGCAAACTCTGCCTAGATTCTTACAAAATGTCCAAATCCGCGCTGACATTATCTATGGTAAATGTAGAAATTGTAGTTGGTCGGACCAACTGAGCTATGAATGAGATGGACCGGAAGATTCCTCAACTAGAAAGGTGCACCATGCTCTCGCGATCCCTGCTCGTCCTCATTATGTCGTTCATGGCAACATTGATGTCCGCAATCGACACCCATGCAGCAGACAAACCCAACATCCTCGTCCTGTGGGGGGACGACGTCGGGTGGTCGAACCTCGGCTGCTATAACCATGGCGTCATGGGCTACGGCACTCCCAACATCGACCGCATAGCCAAAGAGGGAGTGCTGTTCACTGATCACTACGCCCAGCCGTCTTGTACGGCGGGACGGGCGGCGTTCATCACCGGGCAGTATCCGATCCGCTCCGGGATGACGACTGTGGGCCAGCCGGGGGACGCACTGGGTCTTCAAGCAGCCTCGCCGTGTCTCGCGGAAGTGCTCAAAGCAGAGGGCTACGCGACTGGGCACTTTGGCAAGAACCATCTGGGCGACCGCAACGAGCACTTGCCGACCGTGCATGGTTTTGACGAGTTCTTTGGCAATCTCTACCACCTCAATACGCAAGAAGAAGCAGAGCAGCGGGACTACCAGAACTTCGCCAAAGCGTACTCAGGCGATCTTGAGAAGTACGAAGCCAAGTTCGGTACGCGCGGTGTAATCCACTCGTTGGCGACGGATGTGGACGACCCAACAACTCACCCGAGGTTTGGCAAGGTCGGCAAGCAAAAGATCAAGGACACCGGACCGCTCACGCAGGAGCGGATGAAGACCTTCGACGGCTCGGAGGTGATTCCGAAGGCTGTTGACTTCATGGAGCGTTGCCAGAAGGCGGACAAGCCCTTCTTCGTGTGGCTCAATACCAGCCGCATGCACCTCTATACGCGAATCGGCGACGACTGGTTGCAGAAGGTCGAGAAGATCACAAGCGAGGACGACTACCACGGGGCCGGCATGCTCCAGCACGACCACGAAGTGGGCATCGTGCTGAAAGCCCTCGAAGACATGGGGCTGACCAAGAACACGATTCTTGTCTACTCGACGGACAATGGTCCCGAACACGCCTCTTGGCCACACGGAGCCACGACACCGTTCCGCGGCGAGAAGATGACGACCTACGAGGGCGGCGTCCGTGTTCCCTGCGTCGTCCGTTGGGCCGGAAAGATTCCCGCTGGCACGAAGCTCAACGGCATCCAAGGCCACCAAGACCTGTTCACCACGCTCGCCAAGGCAGCCGGCATCGACGACGTTGCCGCCCGTGTGATGAAGGAGAAGAAGCAGTACATCGACGGCGTTGACAACCTCGATTACTGGATGGGCAAGGCCGACAAGTCGAGCCGTAACCACATCTTCCACTACTATGAGAGCAAGCTAACCGCAGTCCGTATGGGGCCTTGGAAGTTCCACTTCTCGACCAAGGAGGACTACTACGCAAACGTCATTCCGCGGACCGTGCCGCTCGTGTTCAACATCCGCATGGATCCCTACGAGAGCTATGACAGCAAGGACTCCTACGGGCACTTGCTACAAAAGGTCTCTTGGCTGATGGCCCCGATGGGTGAGTTGATGGGGCAGCACCTGGAGACGCTCGCCAAATACCCGCCCGTGCAAGGCGGCAAGTCGTTCGACATGTCGAACGTCATCGACGAGTTCATCAAGAAGGGTCGGCAATAGCCGATAGGCAACTCGAATCGCTCAGGTCCTGCAGCGCGTTCACCACCAATCAGGCGATGAGCGAGCCGCAGCCATTTCTACTTATCGCGCTGTCGCTGTTGCTTTTAACCTGCTAATCAAAACTTCGAAAGTTGCGAGTTAACTCCGAGTCGCTGTGGGCTTTAACTGTTGTAAGTTTCACTGAGTTCACAAGTTCCGGAATCGGCCCGTGCAAAAGTCGTTACGAAGAGGGTTTTGTACGGGACGATGTCGAGAACTCGCTCAAAAATGTCAGTAATGTCATGAGAAATAGCAGGGTATTGAGGCCGGGAAGAGAATGCTTCCTCTCAATGCTTTTTGGTTTCCCTTTTCGAATCAAGCAAAGAGCTGTTTAAGGGGCTGGCCGCCTTCGATGATGGGAATCGGTCGGTCTTCCTGATCTTTCAGGAACAGATCAGGGTTGATACCGAGTGACCAGTAGATAGTTTTGGCGAGGTCCTCGGGACTGACAGGGCTTTCCAGCGGATAGGCGGCCTGGTCATCAGATGTGCCATATACGGCACCGCCTTGAATGCCGGCGCCGGCCAACAGGCAGGGGAAACAATGTGACCAGTGCCCCCGGCCCCAGGCGCTATTTGGTTTGGGAGTGCGTCCCATTTCGCCTACGGCCACGACGAGTGTTTCCTCGAGTAAGCCGCGCTCGTCCAGATCGGCTATCAGGGCAGAATAGGTCTGGTCAAACCCAGGAAGCAGATGCTGCTGGAGATGTTTTGAACTGCGATGCGAATCCCAGCTGTAGCCATCGGGGGCATCCCAGCAGACCGTGACAAAGCGTGCGCCGGCTTCCACCATCCGCCGCCCCATCAGGGCGGACTGACCAAACAGATGCCTGCCGTAACGATCGCGGACCACCGCCGATTCCTGTCGGATATCAAAAGCCGACCGCATTTTCTTCGAAGTCACTAGCGACAGTGCACGTTGCTGAATGCGATCGAAGTTTTCGTAAACTTGTTGCTCATGAAAGGCTCTGTTGGCCTGATCGAACTGTTTCAGCAGACTGTTGCGCTGGTTCAGGCGATCCAGCGTGATCGCTTCTGTCGTCACCATTCCCTTAATCCGGAAGTCGAGTTCTTGGTCCACACAGTCTCGAAAATAGGGATTGTCGGCGGAGTTCCGTTTCTGGATGTTGGTGGCAAACGCGTTGTACGCCGAGCCGAGCCAGCCTGCGTGTTGCCCGGTGCGCTCGTATCCCTGCAGGGCGCCCAGCTTGTTGGGCAGGTAGATGTAATCAGGAATGCTGCGGAGATGCGCAGCGGGGGCCTGGCGCGAAAGGTATTCCACGACACTGCCCATGGAAGGCCAGTCCGTCGAACGGGCGTTGACATCTCCCCCGTCGGCGGCTGACCGGGTAAATTTATGTCCGGTCTGAATATAATGACTGGCATTATGATCATTGTGCGGGTGGGTCATCGTGCGGATGACACAGACCTTATCTGAGATCTGCGCCGTCCTGCTGAGATGTTCACAGATCCGTAATTCGGGAGTTCGGGATTCAATTGGAATGAAGGGCCCACGAATGGAACTTGATGCGTCCGGTTTCATGTCGAACGATTCCAACTGACTGGGACCACCAAACAGGTAGAGAAAGATCACCGATTTCGCCCTGGCGCTGCTGAAGGTTGCCGCCGCGTCTTCAGCAGCCAGCACACCGGGCAGACTGAGACCAAACAGACCTGCCCCCCCGATCTGCAGCGCCTCACGGCGCGTCAGACCGGAACAGACTCGATTCGGATAACCGTGGACTGTCAGCATGATTCACACTTCACTTCCCGTGTTGGATTGACATCGAAGACCGAATACACATCAAAGGCTACCGATCCTTCTTTGACTGAGCAAGGCCAATCGGTGCCGGGCACCTTCCAATAACTGGGATTTCCCATCTCGGTTGAGCCTGAAGCCGGTCCAGACTTGTGACCTTTCCGATTATAATAACAACAGCTCCCCGAGTGTAATTTGTGTGTATTTATCGACATCTTTCCCATCTTCGAGACCCAGCGATCCGGGAACGGAGCCAAACGGAGCATTTCCCAGCGACCAGCGTTTGTTTTGCACAGACCATCTCTAAGAGGAACCAGGTTTTTGCTATTTGATATACTTCCGCTTCACGTCATGCGTAACCGGCGGCGGGATTACCAGTCGTGCAATCCGATCAAGAATCGCGGTGAACAATCTCCGCAGCACAGCCACTTCGGCTTAACCTTCTCCCCGTTTTCCGATCTATGTGAAATGCAAGAGATTTAGTTATGTTGTATTCCGGAAAAGGTTAGATCTATGAAACGAAAACGCTACAAAGAGGAACAAATCGACTTCGCTTTACGCCACGGTTGTATCATTCCAAGACGCGAGAGCTCGCGCAGTGATGCGTAGAATGCCGGAACAAACAGCACTGTGATCCTGCAGAACCGTGCATAGATTGTTCCTTTGAAAAACTTGCTATTACTTCATAATCAGATGACCAATCGTGAGAGGATGATCGACTTAACTCAACTGATCGACCTCTAATGTCGAGAATCCTGACTAGAACAAAATCGGAGCAGACAGACCCACTCTCTAAAAAAACGCAGAATATGAGATATCTGTTGCCTAAAAAAGCAGGCCTTTGACAACCTGGGCCCCATCGACTCCGGTGAGTTTGAGATCGAGGCCCTGGTATTTCACGGAAAAGCGATTATGGTCGATGCCCAGACAGTGCAGCACACTGGCATTTAAATCGTTAATGTGCACCGGATCTTTGACAATATTATAGCAGTAATCGTCGGTCTCTCCGTAATCAATTCCTGGCTTAAAACCGCCGCCGGCAACCCAGGTTGAGAAACAGCGACCATGGTGGTCCCGGCCGTGATTATCTTTCGTCAATGTTCCCTGACTGTAAATCGTGCGGCCGAATTCACCACCAAAGATGACAACGGTATCGTCTAATAATCCCCGTTGTTTTAAATCTTTCACGAGGGCAGCCGCGGGCTGATCCACCTTATCACAATTATTGCGAATTGCTTTAGGGAGATTCCCATGCTGATCCCAACCCCGCTGAAAGAGCTGAATGAAGGGCACGCCGCGTTCCGCCATCCGACGTGCTAAAATGCAATTTGCAGCGAACGTTCCCTTTTTGTCTGAATCGGGCCCGTACATCTCAAACGTCGCTTTCGTTTCTCCGCTCAGGTCCATCAAGCCCGGTACCGAGGTCTGCATCCGATACGCCATTTCGTATTGCGCAATGCGGGCTTCGATCTCGGGGTCTCCCGAAAGCTGGGATTTTTCGGCATTGAGCTTTGCCAGTCCATCCAGCATTTTACGACGCAGTCCTCTGTCCAGCCCTTTGGGATCGGAGAGAAACAAAACGGGATCGCCAGCACTGCGAAACTGCACTCCCTGATGTCGCGAGGGCAGGTTGCCGCTGCTCCAGAGTCGTGAATAAAGTGCCTGTCCTGGTGCATTACCGACGGAAATCATGACCACATAAGCGGGCAGATCTTTGTTGGGGCTGCCTAATCCATAACTCAGCCACGCACCGAAACTGGGGCGTCCCAACTGTTGTGTTCCCGTATTAATGTAGGTAATCGCTGGATCGTGGTTGATGGCTTCGGTATTCATGGTACGGATAATCGCGATGTCATCTGCGATAGAAGCCGTGTGCGGCAGGATGTCTGAATTAATCCAGGTTCCCCGTTCCCCGTAGCGTTTAAAATTGAACATGGGGGCGACGCAGGGAAACGATTTTTGACCGCTGGTCATGCCCGTGAGTCGCTGTCCTTTTCGAATGGACTCCGGCAGTTCCGTCCCATGAATCTTCTTCAGCTCAGGCTTGTAATCAAACAGGTCGATATGACTGGGACCACCGGCCATGAAGAGATAGATCACCCGTTTCGCTTTGGGGGCAAAATGAGGCAGGCCGGGTAGTCCCCGTTGATCCGGATTGGACTGGCCGGCAGCGGAGAGTTCAGGCACGTCTCCCAGCAACGAAGCAAGTGCCGCCGCCCCCAGACATCCGCGGGAGCGTGACAATAGCTGTCGGCGCGTTAAGTGTCGCTGATATTCTTCGAGAGGATTCATTGCGCTTTACTCACGAGTTAAAGTTTCGTCTAAATTGAGAATCATGTTGGCCACGACCATCCAGGCCGCCAGTTGCGTGACACTCAGATTTTTATCGCGGGGCGACTCACCGGCTTTAAGCAGTTCTTCAGCCGCTTGAGGATGGGCCTGATAGTGTTTCAGGCTTTCATCATAAACATCCAGCAGCACTTCTCTTTCTGTTGATCGGGGTTCTCTGGCTGTTGCCAGTAAAAAGGCATACCCCACCTGTTCGGCACTGGTTGCTCCCCCTTCTTTCAGCATGCGTTCTGCCAGATGACGGGCCGCTTCCACATATTGGATATCATTCATCGTGACTAAGGCTTGCAGAGGCGTGTTCGTGCGCGGTCTTCGGATCGTACACTTTTCCCGTGTTGGTGCATCAAAGATCTGCATCGACGGAGGGGGCGCCGATCGTTTCCAGTAGGTGTATAAGCTGCGTCGATACAGTTTTTCGCCGTGATCCTGGACGAATATGGGATTTCCGCCCAAGCCAACTTCTTTCCAAAGTCCGGGCGGCTGATAGGGTTTGACTCCCGGACCTCCCATTTTGGGGTTGAGCAAACCGCTGATCTGGAGTGCGCAGTCGCGGATCATTTCTCCCTGCAATCGAAAACGTGCACCGCGTGCCAGCAGTCGATTATCAGGATCTCGTAAATAGGCGGCCCGCGAGACATCCGATGTCTGCCGATAAGTTGCTGACATCACCATTTGTTTGAGTATCCGCTTGACATCCCAGCCGGATTCCCTGAAATCAACGGCTAGCCAGTCCAGTAATTGCGGATGACTGGGGAAAGCGCCCTGCGAACCGAAATCTTCCGGCGTCGTGACCAGCCCCGTCCCAAATAACATTTGCCAATACCGATTCACGGCAACGCGCGCTGTCAGAGGATGATTCTCGGCAAAGAGCCATTGTGCTAAACCCAGGCGGTTCTGGGGGGCGTCTTTGGGCATCGGCGGTAAAACCACTGGTGTCCCCGGTTCGACTTTTTGTTTGGTGGGCGCATCGTAAGCACCACGAGCGAGAATAAATGTATCCCGAGGCTTGGGCATGTCTCCCATGACCATGACTGACGTCAGTGGTTTGAGAAGTTCGGTCTCCTCTGCTTTTAATTCCTGCTTTTTCTTGAGCAACGCAATGTATTCTGCGTCTTCCCGTTCCAGATAGTAGTTGCGCAACTGCTGCTGTTGCTCCGGCGTTCGCTTCTCAGGCGAGACCGCCAGGATGGTTGTAATCGGCAGTTGTTTTGTGAGTGTCTCTACTTCAGACTGACTGAGCTCCCGGTTAAAGACAGAGACTTCGTCGATGGTTCCCTTCAATCGGGAACTGGGATGTCGGCTGCCAATCAGTAACGTTTTTGGCGTACGGATGGATTCCGTTAAGCGATCCTGCTCAATCTTCCAGTCCCACAACTGGCCGTCAACATAGATTTTCACGCCCTTGGCTTTGGAAGAACCATCGTAGGTCACAAACACATGTTGCCAGGTAGAAGGTTTGAGTTTTTTCTTCGTCGTCACCTTAATGGCATTCGTCGGCCACTTATTGATGATATGCACCGAGATCTGTTCGCCTGAGATGAGAATATCGTACCCGCGAAAACTGCTGGCATCATCCATTTTCGCTAAAAGTGCACCGGAGCCTTTCGGGTCGAGATTGATCCATCCACCGTAGGAAAATGAATCGGTGCGTTCGAAATCACAGACCTCCCCCAGATCGACATAGGTTGTGCCATCAAAGTGAATCCCCTGATCGTACGGAGACTTCACCCAGTCCGCCTTACCATGAATAGTCCCTTTGCGTTTCGGGTCCACCTGATCAACAACCTGGTTTTCTTTGCCTTCATCAAGTCTGAAGTGCAGGATCTGCCCTTCTATTGCGGATGACGCTGCATGTTGTTCTTTTTCTTTGGCCGCCAGCCAGGCTGCAAACTGAGGCTCGGCTGCCTTTTGATGCGCGGCGATCTGCTCCTGGTTTTCTTTGATGCGGCCACGTGTCGCCGGCAGTTTTTTCTGTTTTTCCGGATCCACCAGATCGACTGTTGGTTTGGCATTCCCGTTCCGCGTCTGACTACCAGCGTCGGCACTGATATTGAAAAACCCGAAGAAGCGGTAATAGTCTTCGTGTGAAATCGGATCATATTTATGCTCATGGCATTGAGCACATTCCATGCTGAGTCCCAGCCAGACCGTGGACGTCGTTTTCACTCTGTCGACGGCGTACTCAACGCGGTACTCTTCCGGAATCAGACCACCTTCATCGGTTGTCCCATTATTTCGATTAAACCCCGAAGAGACTTTTTGCAAAGGGCTGGCATTGGGCAGCAAATCTCCCGCGAGTTGCTCTATGGAAAACTGATCAAAGGGAATATTTTCGTTATACATCTGCACGATGCGATCGCGCCAGGCCCACATATCGCGCGGGCCATCAGCGTGATACACGCTCGTATCACCATAGCGGGCTGCGTCCAGCCACATCAAAGCCATGCGTTCGCCGTACTTTTTAGAACTTAACAGACGGTCCACCAGTTTTTCATAAGCGTGGGGAGATTCGTCATTCAAAAATTGATTAATCTCGGGAATGGTGGGAGGCAGACCGGTCAGATCATAGGTCAGTCGGCGGATCAAAGTGCGACGGCTGGCTTCTCTGGATGGCTGCAGTTGCTCTGACTCCAGCTTAGCCAGGACAAACCGGTCGATGGGATTCCGCACCCACTGGCTGTTTTTGACGGGAGGTAATGCTGATTTTTCCGGAGCGATAAACGACCAGTGACTGGTCCATTCGGCTCCTTCATCGATCCAGCGTTTGAGCATTTTCGTCTGTTCTGCAGTTAACTTTTTGTTCGAATCAGCGGGAGGCATTTTCAGATCAGGGTCCGTACTGCTGATCCGCTTATAAAATTCACTCTGATCGGCATGCCCGGGAACGATCGAGTCTGCTTTCGCTGCTTCTGCCAGGTCCAGCCGCAGATCTGCTTCACGATGTTTGGGATCGGGACCATGACAATGAAAACAGTTATCAGAAAGAATCGGTCGGATATCGCGGCTGAAATCAATTTTAGGAGCGGTAACGGACTTCAGCGTCTGATCATTTTCCGCCCGACAGACATTGATCGTCAGAGCGAGAAAACCTGACCATAATAAGAGACCGGAGCGAGGCAGCGTGCGCATACTCAATTATGTCCTTCAAATCTGAACACAATTAACGATCCTGGTGCGTCTCAAGAAATACTGAAACTGCGACATCGCAGAACGAGGAGAACAGGTGGGGCCCAAATGAATGATCGTTCTCTAAATCCTAGGTTTGCCTTAAGACGATTGTCAAGGCATTTCTAATGAAAGCGGAATGCTGACTGGGGAATGAGCCGACCTTGTCCTCAACTCTGCAATAATTGGATTGCGAGTGAATAATGGTTTTCAGACCAGGCATGCCTGGTCTGAAAACTTCGCAAACTACGGGAAGCCATAGTCCATCTCGCCCAGGGGATGACGATTCCCCTGGGCAAGATGGACTTCCGCTTCCCTGAGCTTCGAAATGATCTGTTCGGATGAATGACGCTTGGTGGGTATGATCGCCTCCTCCTCAATTGGTCCAGAATCCTGATTAAGTATATCAAGTTCTGGTTCCGGTTAAGGGGGCAAGGTCAGGTTTATACCATGCTCTCTTCAGAGAACGGGAACAATACCTTGATTGAGTTTGATAACATTAAAACGCCTCCCACCCTCAAGAAAGTAATCACAGGACTTATTCTAGATTATTCAAAAGTGATTATCTGCATTGATCATATCCCAGAGAAACTGCAGAACCATTCACAGCGAATTTCGTATTGCCCCCAGTTAGTTCCCACTCTGGTCCCCCAGACGCAATCAGCATCAGGGGGATGATCAACACTTGCAGTCCGACTATTTGCTCTCCAACGTAAACTCGAAAAGTCATGTTTCTAAGGCTCCCAATAACGTCTGGATGGGAATGCCAGTCGCCTAAATTGCAAAGAGAACGTTGACTTAATTTATAAGTCTGGCAATTTAGTTAAGCTGATAATCGTGGTCAGACACAAATCGGCAGGGCTCATGAATTGCGCTGGTAACAGGCCCAATCACATGCGTAATGACAGGTTCTGATGCTGACCACCCCGCTCCAAAACTACGCGCCGATTGCAGTTTTCAGGGCGCAATAGCGAGCCAGTAGCCGACTGGCTGAGAGTGTTGCGGCTTCCGGGACGGAAAAATTGCATAGAATTCAGCAGGCGATAGACGCGAGGGGCGAGCCAATGTAATATGGTCAGCAAAATGTGCCTGGAGTGATTCCAGGCTCAACCCAAATGGGAAATCTCGGGTTAATGTGCCAGCGGTATTAGCAGGTTTTTTGAGAATTCAGTGTTTCGTGTTTGTTCCCTGGTCTAAGTGATGTCTGATTAAATTTAATCCAGCCTGCTTATGATAGTGGAGCTTGAGTCTTAATTATTAAAGTTGAACCTGAGTGGATTGAAAGGAAATCATGCCACACGCTACGACGTCGGATCTTATGGAAGAAGTAAGCCGCCTCCGCCGCCGCGTCGGTGAACTGGAGCAGGAACATCGCCGGATCGATGCTGGAGAAATAACACCCGCTTCGCGAGGGCCCGTAGGGCTGTCTAATAATCAATCAGACTCGACGCATTCGTTGATTGATGCCCTGCCATGTGCGATCTGTGAATGCGATTTGACAGGAACGATCCTGTTGGCGAATCCAGCTTTTGCAGCGTTGCACGGGTATCCGCAAGCAGAACTCACAGGCAGGCATTATACTGATCTTGTCGCGGATCACCAAGATCGTGATGCCTGCCGCCGCGCGTTGGAGCAGCTGACAGAGGAGCAGGTTTCGTCTTATTCCCAGGAGACGGTTCATTATCATCAGGACGGCAAACGGATTCCGGTAGAAGTGAAGTGGCGTTGTCAGCGTGACGTTTCAGGGAAGGCTACAGAGTTGCTGGCAGTCACAACAGAACGTCGCACGGCTAAGTCCAGTCGGGGGCAGGAAGCAGAACTGGCCGGTCAGTATTTCAATCTGGTCCGCGAAATGATATTGGTCGTCGATGCTGATGAAAAGGTATCATTGATCAATCAGCATGGTTGTCAACTCATGGAAGCGGCCGAGAACGATATTGTCGGCAGGAATTGGTTTGACCATTTTCTGCCGGCAGAACGCCGTGAAGAAGATCGGTATTTCTTTCAACGGATGATTCAACAAGGAGCCGTTCAGCCTGTCGAATATTACGAAAATGATGTGTTGACTTTCAAAGGTACGTTGAAACGGATCGCCTGGCACTTTTCGATTTTGCAGGATGAGTCAGGAACAAATATCGGGACTCTGAATGTGGCAGTTGACATTACAGAACGCCAGGAAGAGCAGCAGATGCTTCGTCAAAATCGACAGATCTTCCACCAGATTTCTGAGAACATCAATGAGTTGCTATGGGTAAGTTCCGCTGACATACAAAAAATCTATTATCTCAGCCCGAAATACGAAGAGTTCTGGGGACAGACCTGCCAGAGTGCCTACGATGATCCGCGGATCTGGGTGGAACGGATTCACCCAGATGATCGGGAGTCGCTGCTACAAAGCATGAACCGGAAAATTCATGGTGATTTTTCGGATAAGAACTTTCCCCAGTTCCGGGTAGTGCACCCGGATGGGAGCATCCGCTGGCTGGAATCTCGCTCTTTTCCCGTTTACAACGATCAGGGTGAAGTGACGCGGCTGGTGGGAATTATTGATGATATCACCCGGCGAAAACAGGATGAGGACGCGATTCTCAAAGTCAACGAGGAACTGGAAGAACGGGTGCGGCAGCATACCTCGGAGTTGGCCAGGAAAACGGCCCAGTTGAAAGCATTATTTCAGGGACTGCCTGACAAGGTACTGGTAATCAACCACGAGGGAGAGATCGTTAACTTCAACGGCAGACATCGGGAGTATCTGTTTTCCGACAGGGATCTGTCGACAGGTAGTAAGTTCACGGAACTGCTTCTCGAAGAAATCAGGTTACCGTTTACTGAAGTCATTCAGCGGGTGCATAGTGAAAGGAAAAAAGAGTCGATTGATTATCCGCTGACGATAAAGGGTCTGCAGCGCTGGTGTCGGGCGCGAGTGCAGCCTTACCTGCAGGATGAGATTCTGGTCATAGTTGAAGATATCAGCGAACAGAAAATTGCAGAGATTGAACTCAACAAGATATATGAAAAACTGTCCGAGGCGCAGCGACTCGCGCATGTGGGCAGTTGGGAGTGTAATATCGCGGGTGATTTGCTCTGGTGGTCAGAGGAAGTCTATCGGATTTTTGGACAGACGCCGAATTCATTCAAACCGACGTATCCTGATTTTCTTGAAACGATCCATCCTGATGATCGAGCCTATGTCGATAGCGCTGTAGCCCAAACCATCGAATATGATTTGCCCTACAGTATCGAGCATCGCATCATCCGGCCTAGTGGGGAAGTCCGCTATGTACATGAACGGGGAGCCTTGAAACGAAATGCTGCAGGTGAGATTATAGGTGTGCATGGGACGGTGCAGGATATCACGGAACGGCATAAAGCTGAATGCAAGACGCAGGAATACCGAGATATTCTGGCACATGCTTCGCGGCTGTCAATCATGGGGGAATTAATGGCTGGTATTTCCCATGAACTGAATCAACCGCTGACGGCGATGGCGAATTACAGTTCCGCGATGAAGTCTCGTATTGAGCAGGGACAGGATGTTTCAGATCTGGTGCAAAGGATCGAAGCTCTCTCCCACCGATCAGGGAATATCGTCCACAGGTTGAAATCGATGGCCGAGAAGCGGCCGCTGGAACTGACGCGGTTTAACATTCTGGACAGTATTCGCAGCACCCTGCAGTTGATTGAATATGAATTGCGTCAGAAGCAGATCGATGTGCAGATGGCCGGCGAATCCCGAATGTCGGTGGTCTATGCGGACCGCGTGCAGATTGAGCAGGTGCTTTCCAACCTGTTTATAAATGCGATAGACGCGATGTCCGAGATGCCTGTATCACGCAGGTTGACAATTGAAGTTGCGCCGGCTGGCGAATTCATGGTGCGGGTCACCGTCTCTGATAACGGTCCCGGAGTGCCTGACGATTTTGTCGGGCAACTGTTTACGCCATTCACGACCAATAAACAGGGCGGATTGGGAATCGGCCTGTCGCTCAGTCGCTCGCTGGTGGAGGCTTCAGGGGGCAAAATCTGTTTCAACCCGAAGTCGGATCGTGGTGCCTCGTTTGATGTGTTTCTGCCCTGTAGTGAGATGGATGAGTGTTAATATCTTTTGCATAA
The DNA here is from genome assembly GCF_009720525.1 of Gimesia benthica. Lineage (NCBI taxonomy): Bacteria > Pseudomonadati > Planctomycetota > Planctomycetia > Planctomycetales > Planctomycetaceae > Gimesia > Gimesia benthica. The sequence continues at coordinate 6,243,803 of NZ_CP043930.1, read as the reverse complement.
TTCAATTCTCTTCATTGACAGGGTGGCCCCGTCGCGTACGAAACCCTATTCGTAAAGACTTTTACTCGAGCTGATTCAGGGAGCCTAGAAACGAAAGTAGCTACCAAAAGTTCAAGCCACTATGGTGATTTATGAGGTAACTCACCGCTTTCGAACTTTTCTGGAGTAGCTTAATGGCATCCGCGACACCGGTATCGAAGGTGAGCTACCTCAACTCTGCGGGCCTGTAGTCGGAGAGGGTTCAGCAGAGCACGGAAAGAAGTCGTCCATCGAATGTGAACTGTGTCTCAGTGGGGTACAAATAAAATGACATCTCCTTATTTCACAGTATGTTACCACCGAGACTCATTTTACCAAGATGATTCAACCTTTTCATCCACTGCTGACTCTAATTACGACTGCTTCCGACAGCCTGCTGGCCTGATACGTCCTCTACTTGAAAAACGCGAACCGGATTTTGCGGGACCGTGCCCCCCAGGGGAATTCATATAAAGCCTAACGAACGTGCGAAGCTCCTGAAATATGGCAAGCCGCTCGGAAAAGGGATCAACGAACTGATCACGATCCTCACTCCCGGGACCTTTCATCGCTGGTTACAGGAAGAGAAACGAGGCCGGGAGAAAAAGACTATCGGTCGGCCAGGAAAGAGTGTCGTGCTGCGAGAACTGATTCTCAAGATCGCCCGTGAAACGGGGTTCGGCTTTACTCGCATCCTTGATGAACTTCGGAAACTCGGCATCCCCCGGGGCTGCCGTCAGAATGTGAAAATATCCTCTAGGAAGAAGGTATCGGGCCCGGGCCGAAGCGAAGTACCGGCACCTGGGCCCAGTTTCGCAAAGCTCATGCGGAAACACTCTGGGCCTGCGATTTCTCTCCGAAACGAGCTGTGACACCGCGGGGGACTGATAAGGTCGTACGAGCGGATTGCGGCATAGATCGATTCGAGTACAAGTCTTTTCTTCACGGTAAGTGTACGTGCGTTTGTTCCGGAAAATCACAACCAACAGTCTTTCACGGCGTACTTGCCATGACTCACGTCAGTTCTTTCACAAGATTTTGTCTTCAAAGATCAATTAGTTATTGGACTTAACTGGCGACAGTGTTTTGTACCCGACGGGCACGGTCACTAACAATTTTGAGTGCCCTTTGTTGATCTGACCGATTGTAAAGATGCTTGCATGTTTGAGAAATTATCCTACCGGGGAAAATCCCCCATCATCCCATAAAAGAATGTAGATACAATTATGCCTTGGTGAAGTTATGTGTAATTGACAAATCACTGCTACATTCAGGCCCTAGTTCAAGGAGATGTGCAACCGTAAAAGAAATATATTTTTATATCGAGTCTGCAAAAAGCCTCATTTGTAGACTGAGCAAAAAGCCTCATTTGCAAAGATTATGAAACTCATCAAATTAATTTTTCGGAAAGAGACACAACCCCCAAAAACAGCCTCTACAGAAAAAAAGGATGCCTTGCTATTTGTTCTCCCTTCAGAGTGTGTGCATTTATTGAAGAACCATTTCTCAAGAATTGGGAAGCAGCTTGAAACTCTAGGTCATCAGGATGATGACAAAAAAGATTTCTACTTAGATCCGGAGAATCAGGAAGATCGAGATTTCTTCAAAAAGTTAAAAGCTGAATTACTAGAGCTCTCAGATTACATGCAATTGTCACATGAAAATGAATTTATGGAAGGCGAAGGTCGGTATGATTTTCTCCACTTCGAAACGGATCGACCAGTGCTGCTGCGTTTTATCGAGTGGTGTGACCTGAATCACGGTATCGTTTTAAAATTTCTGTTCGAAAATGATTATTTTTGAATAGGAGTCATTTAGAACATAGTTCTCTTATTTTGGTGCATAACCGACATTGCTCTAGTTATGGAATGCAGATGCTGTCTGATATTTTAGACTATTACTCAGTCAGCAGGGATGCAGATTCTGGTAGATCAGGTGATGGCCCCGAGCTTTGTAAACCCTCAGGGGCCTTTTTAACGCTGTGTCAGCATTAACTCTTCAATCGATTGATGAATAAGAGAATCTCCGGTCATGAAGATTATTCATATTTGCGGATATTCTGCAGTCGGTAAACACCACTTAATTCGAAAGTTGAAACAAGCGAATCCAAAGGCCCTTGATAAACTGACAGCTCAGCAGAAATACTTTGTGAATCGATTTGGACTTGTTGGAAATTGCAAATATCCCGACCCTGTAAGCACACAATTAAAAAGAGACCTGTCACACCTCAAGAAAGATATCGATTCGCTAATTGAAAGCCGTGACGGATCATGTGACACCATCGTTCATCATTGGCAGTTTTCTTCTACAGCAATTTCTGCTTATGTCAGAGAAAAAGATCCCACCATCAAACAGAATACAGTTTTGATCTGGGTGGATCCTACAATTCATATCAGAAACGCAGTCACAAATCGCACGAACCTACATTATTCGAGATGGTCCGTCGATAGTCTAAAGAACGCGTTTCGTAAAACTTTCAGGTGTATTGTCTATAGCGCCACTGAGGCAGCGGGCCTTGAAACTCCCCAAAGCTATGAATTGATCGACCTGGCACCAGCAGTGGAATTGCTCCCTGAAATTAATGTTTCTGTCGTCACTCCAATCTCTCAGAATCTTTATGGTGATGTGGATACTGAGAGTCTTGTATCTATACTGTGCGGTAACAGCCTTTGATTATAAACTATAATTGGGCTATAATGGGCAATAGCACGTTTCCACAGATAAGACCGTCTTCGCACGACGTCTTCTAAATATCCCAAACAGGTTATATCCTGATTTCATGCATTTGCTGGTTGCGGTTGTTAAAACGAGAGTAGCTCGGAATTCTTCCAAACATGCAAATAAGTTATCGGTCAAGAAAAGAACTCTCACAGGTTTGCTTCTCTTTACACTCTCTAAATTCTAGCAGATTCTCCTGTACCTTCCTGCTGTTGGCACAACTTTGTGTTGATTGCGACTTTCATCAATCAGCTTAATCACCCAATGCCATTCAATACTGCACAGCCTTGAGCATTATTTCTTCAGAAGCGATGAGTTGCACTTTGAATTGAGAATCGATAGTTCCATATCTTCCGCACTAAGAGGTTTGGAAAAGAGGTAACCTTGTCCGTATTCGCATCCTGACAGCTGCAAGAATTTCAGTTGTTCAGGGGTTTCAATGCCCTCAGCGATCAGTTCCAGACCAACTTGATCTGCTAGAGTGATCAAGGCTTTGATAAGCTTTCCTTCACGTCTTCGTTTTGATTTCTTGATGAATTCCTTATCTAGCTTGATTACGTCGATTGGTAAATCACAGAGGCAGGATAAAGATGAATATCCCGTACCAAAATCGTCTACATCAATATGCACTCCCAGATTACTCAGTTGATTAAGCGTCTGGATTGATGTCTGACTGTCGTGCATGATAACGCTTTCGGTAACTTCAAGATGGAGAGATTCCGGGGGGATCGCATAATTATGAATCGCTTGTTCTACAACCGCAACCAAGGTTGGCTGCTCTAACTGTTTGCGGGAGACATTCACATGCAGATTCGCAGGCGCGTGCTCTTCCAATGACTTTCGCCACTCACCGAATTGACGGCACGCCTCATCAATAACAAAATTTCCGATTGGTATGATCATGCCCATCTCTTCCGCAGTAGGAATGAATTCAGTGGGAAGAATGAGACCACTTTCCGGGTGAAACCAGCGGAGGAGTGCCTCTACCCCTTTCAACGCCCCCGATTCTAACTCAATTATCGGTTGATAAAAAAGTGTGAGTTCATCGCGTGATATTACATCTCTTAATTGGTTTTCAATGTAAAGTCGCTTCTGGGCTTTGTCGCGAAGTCTATGATCAAATACGAACGGACGGCCCATTTGGGAAGCTTTTGCTTCATACATAGCGAGGTCGGCACTACTAATCATTTCATTTGCAGTCTCCGAGAGATGTTCGCTGGTCACAATACCGATGCTGGCCTTAGAGTAAATTTTATGGCCACTTAATTCATATGGTTGCGAAAGAGTTTCCATCAATCGATCCGCGACGAGAGTCGCATCCTGGGGAGAAGTAAGATTATTGAGTAACACAACAAACTCATCCCCTCCCAGACGCGCTGCTTGGATTGTATCCGACATACGTACCGCCTTGCGCAATCGGTGAGAGATCTTCTGTAACAGTTTGTCTCCGAGTTCATGACCGAAGCTGTCATTAATAAGTTTAAAACGGTCAACATCTATGAAAAGCAAAGCAAAGTGATTACCTGCATTACGTTCGATTGTATTCTGGATAGAATTATGGATTGCGGCCCGGTTGAGAAGACCGGTCAGCGGATCATGGTAAGCGAGCCTCTCCAAATGCTCCACGATCCATTTCTGCTCACTGATATCGATCCGTAGGGCCAAGTATCCTTCCAGTTTCCCCTGACTGTCGTACATAGGGGCAATCGTTGTGTCTACCCAATATAGCGTTCCATCTTTGGCTTGATTACAAATTTCGCCATGCCAGGTAAAACCTCTGGCAATCGTTCGATACATGTCGCGGAAGAATTCGGTAGTATGCTCTGAAGAACGGAGTATACGGTGATTTTGACCGATTAACTCGTCGCGGGTGTAACCGGATATTTGACAAAATTTATCGTTCACCTCAATAATCCTTCCTTGGACATCAGTAATTGCGACGATCCCTGCTTCATACACCGCATCGCGAAACGCGTGTGAACAAGCTAATCCAGAACTAATCAATTCACTGCGAACTTCAGTATTGACCTTAATCACCTTTGTCTACCTTTATTATTTCTTGCTTGATTTACCTACTGCAGTACGATTCCTCGTCACTTTGATCGTGAGGGTAATCGAGAGATATTTTGTTCTATTCGCACTTCAAATAATTCGTTTCTCAAGTGCGAGATAAACCTAGCTTGGAATTCATAGACAAATCAAAATAAGTAGATGTGATTAGGATTTTCTTTTAGAATCAGGAGATTTTGCATCCGGCCTAACGAATTGTAGGGCTTAAATGATACGAGCAGTAATTAAAAACTGGGTAATATCCACACCATAGAATACCGTTCAACAGCAGAAAATATCACATGCCTGTTTGGGCAGAACTACGAGCCTTGATTTCTGCATAGAACCGCAGGCTCTGAAGTCAACCAGATTACTTCCTGCACTATATGGAATCGCCTCTTTGATAATTGGAAAATGGAATTTTATGTCGCGTTTAAAAAAGACTGTCGCCCATTAAGTCACGTAGCCAAATGATTTTTGTAACAATATCTGACGAGGGAACTGACATCGTGTGGGTAACTTCTACTATGAGGAAATTATCGCTTTGAAGAGCGTGACGTGCCCCCACGAATGATACCAGTCACGACTTAGTGCTCAGTTGTTTTTGACCTTGCCCCCAACTCTGTACCAGTTGAAGCGGAGCAGAAGCAGGCGAGGCAGTAATAGAAAACCCAGAAACCGACGAACTACTATTACTCGAGACCAAGATTGATAGGGGTTAGATTGAACGTGAGCAGAACGCTGTGTATGAGGCAATCTCTCGAGGGAAGGGGGCACGTCACCGCTGCCAATTTTGCAAACGGTGTTACAGTCGTTCTTGAACACTATGGTCCCTTGTGGCGAATTGTAGATAGAATAGCTTTGGGAGCTATGCCGGATGGAGCTTTACGGACATACTCCCTAAACTAACTCCAAAATCTGGGTCCCCAATTTCAGGGACTGCTCTCGTCTTTCTGATATGCAGGCATGTCTTTAATTTTGTAGAGAATATGCACAATCTCAGTCACACTGGAGCCCCCCAGTTTTTTCAACACATTCGCCTTATGCTTCTCCATGGTGCGATAGCTGATCGACATCGAATTTGCGATCTGCTTGCCCGTCTGCCCGTCTGCAATCAGTTGAAAGATCTGTTTTTCCCGTCGGGTCAGCCTGTCGTATAGTCTCAAATACTCATACCCGTCTGCATCAGAAAGAATTCCGTCAGCATCCAGTTGCGATATTGCATACTCGATCGCATTAATGCATCTCTCTTTGTCGAAGGGCTTTTCCAGGTAGTCGCAGGCACCCAGCTTGATTACGGAAACCGCTTTCTCGATATCACCGTAAGCGCTTATTATTACGACCGGATGGTACACACCCTTTCTGCGAATCAGTTCCATCGCTTCAATCCCACAGATATCAGGCATCACCAGGATTTCTCGCAATGTTGATCGAGATGGCTGGGAATTATTGATTTCTGACCTGAAGGAAGAACAGTCAGAATCAAGCACAGAATATTTTGATTGTGTAATCCTCTGTACTGGACTGACTGCTCAGCCGGTGCAAATAGACTGTCAAATCAAGATGTTGCCTGTTTCCGAGCTGAATCATCCCGACGGGCTGGGGCATATTACAGATCAACGTATTGTGGTCATCGGTGGTGGAGAGTCTGCCGTTGATTATGCCAACCGTCTTGCGCAGCCTGAGTTGAATAATAAAGTCTTTTTGTCATTGAGGTCGGGGATTCGAGTCAGCACCAGATATCATCCCATTCGAGGAGTGCCATCGGACTTTTTGAGAAATCGATTAATGCTATCGATTCACGAAAACATTCGAAACTGGATCGGCCAACGGTTCGTCGAATTGTGAATCCACTTTCAGGAGACATTCCGCCGCCTATTTCCTGCCAAAGAAGTGGATGATTTATCGTCCTCTGAAATAGATCAGAATGCACGCGAGATCCGAAAAGAGTGGGCCTTTAAACTTACGAAAGCAGCAAAAGACGACTTGTTCAATATGTTTCATAACAAGAGCGATGATTTTTTAGATGCTGTCGGAGCAGTCAGGATTACCATTGTCGGTCCTCCCGATGACAATCAGTTCAATGTATTTCGCAGTTTTGATTCCGATCAGGAAGAGCGTATCGAGCCGACGCTTGTTGTTCCGGCAGTGGGGTTCCAGGAGAGGCTGAGTGAATTGTCGGAAGGACACATTCAACTTTCAGACTTTTACCTGGGCTGCGTACATGCAACCTATCTTGACTTGTTCCTTGTCGGCTTCGCGCGTCCGATTATTGGGAACATCCCATCCATCAGTGAGGTACAGGCACGTTATATTTGCGGGGTTAATCGCCGAAACATTTCCTCGTCCTGCTGATATCGAGGCACTGCATCGGGCAGATGCGATCAGCAGAAAAGTTCGCTTTAAGCACTTAAGACTGGAGTCCATTTATCCGGTGGAGATGTTTCCATATTGTGATCAACTAGCCAGATTGATGAATACGTACCCAATGATGACTTCTATCGGCTCATTGCCTGTCTGGTATCGAATGCAGCTGACTCCAGCTACAACACTGCATTACGACTATCGTGATAAGCCAGCATTCGAAGAGATTGGCTCCACTCCAGTCTACATGCCCAAGTCTTTAATCCTGATCCTGCTGTTGATCAAGCCTTTCGACCTCGTGTACCGAGCTTTTAGAAGATTGTTCCAGCGAAAACCCTAAGCCGCAGTCACCATTCTCTTAAACTTCACCCCATCATGAAGGATTTAAAAGGACAGGGGCTCTTTACGCTGCCAATCTGATCTGACTCTTTTAAACAGAGCGGAGCATTTTGTAGTCTGACTGCGAGAATAGATGGTCTATCCCTGGCCGCCTCTTTCAGACAAAACTGATATCGTCAATGGCGTGCTGGCAGCATACTTGAGGCAACATCAACAGCTGCCCCCCTGATCCGGTTAACTCCATTGACCAGTTCCAGTCATGTGCGGGAATGCCTGCGTGATGACTGCTCCAATAACGCGGGGTTCTGGAATCCCAGTACATTAAACACCCAGTGCCTGCGTAGTCGACCTGAAACGGATCTGCAGGCAGATCTGTAATTTCGTGGGAAGCATCGTCGTTCCACCAGCCGCCGACATACAGCTTGGGAATATGGCGATTGTGGTAACATCCAGACACCGCATTGGGAGGTGTCCAGCCTGAAACAAGAGCCTGCATCAAATCGGCGCCTGCCTGAATAGGGACCATGATATCGTCTTCAATGATCCAATGAATTTCGCCACCCATGTGCGTGCGAAGTTGATTACAGGCATGAGCCATAAAACGAGACACAGCGTCTCGCCGTTCCTCTTCACTCTGATGGTTGTGAGAGACGCGCTCTTCCAATGGAATAATTTTGATGGTCTGGAAAGTGGACCAGTAGCGGCTCACCTCTTTTTCAATCGTGATACGGAAATCGGGATCATTGCTGTTATCAAGCAGAACCAGCTCGGGTTTTGAGGAGTTGTCGAGCAGCCGTGTCGCCTGGGCGACAGCAGACATCCAGGCGGGAAACAATTTGGGAATTCGGCCACTGATGATCGAGCCCACAGCGACGCGTGCATTCAGCTTTCGTACTTCCGGCATGAACGCTTCCTGCTGATCATGGGTTTTCTCACGATTGTTTGCCGACCAGGAAGCCGCATGCTGGCGGTATTTGAGCGTCGCATTGCTGCGCCGGGGAACTCCCAGGCGAGATCCTCGCAACGCCAGATCCCAGTCCCACATGGTTTTAATACCTTCGCGCCAGCGTCCCGCCACTTCAAATACTTTTCGACGCCACATTGCCGAAGTATTAACAAAATTGTTGCGCCAGATGTCAGATCCCTCCCACTCTGGTGCATCCCAGAAGATGGAAAAATCACCAAACGCCTGAGCCGGCCCATAGACAAAGGGAGTGTCATTCCGCATCGCTTTTAAATGTTCTTCGATATAATTGGCGGGCATGATATCGTCGCCATCCAGAAACACCAGGTAGTCCCCCGAAGATGCAGCAGCACCACGGTTGCGCGTTTCACAGACTCCCTGGTGCCGAGGACTCTCCAGAACAGTCAACCCCTGCGACTGATATTGACGGGCCAGTTCGAGGGAATCGTCGATGCTGTTGTCGTCCGAGTATATCACCTCACACGGGATGGATTGTTGAAGTGCAGACTCGATGGTTTCTGCCAGATATCTTTCGTTATTGCGGGCCGCAATAATAACGCTGACTCGACTGCGAGACTGATTTTTCTTTACAGACTTTTCTAAGCTCGGATTCCTGCCCGTTTTTTCTCCTGGTAATTTTAGCCCGCCCACCATCAAATCAATTCCTCTCATCGCCGGTAAATCATGTTTCAGAGATCGAATTTAATGCGTCAGTTTGGTTCTGGCTGTCACTGCATAATGCTGCATTCGGGGAGCGCTTCCATCAGCAGATTTTTCCCGTCATCGGTAACCTGGGTTTCGGTAAGATACAGTTCTCGCAGACTCTTCAGATCCTGCAAATACAGCAAACCAGAATCCGTCACATTTGTAAAAGATAATTGTAACCATTGAAGACCTGCCAGGTTTTTCAGATGGGTCAGGCCGGAATCATTTATCCCCGTATTCCCCAGATTTAAAGAGTCGAGGCTGGAAAGCCCTGACAGGTATTTTAAACCGTCATTGGTCACTGCTGTATGTTGCATCGTAATTGACCGCAACGTACCAAACTGGCTCAATTGTTCCAGGCTCGTATCACCTGTCTTTGTATTGTACAGATCAATCTTGCTTAGCGCTGGCAGTGCTTTCAGATGTGAGATTCCCATATCGGTAATGTTCGTATCATAGAGATCCAATGTCTCAAGATTCTTCAAATAGCAGAACCACTTCAGGTCTTCATCAAGAACCTGCTTATTTTCATGCAGCAGGATTTTTCTAGTTTGAAAATTCCCGGTGGGAAGATCAGATATTTGCTCGATGACCTGCGGCTCTTCATCGACTGAAATCTCAACCACTCCCCCTAATTCCAATGCCCTCGACGCAGCTGCCCTGTCATTATCTGCAGGATTGACGGGACTGGTACTTTTTTTGTTCGCAGGATTTGAAACGGCTTTTTCAGGTGCACCGGTAGCAGTTTTAGCCGGATTCTTGAGCGGACTGAAAAACAGATGCTGATTGGAGAATGCCCACCACAACAGCGCCAGAAAGCCGAGGGGCAACAACCATCTCATAAATGGGTAGCGCGCTTTCGGTTGCATGACTGTAGAATCAAGACAGATACGACCATACTCTGAAAAGCACTCATCATCCTTATATAGTGAAAAAAGTGTCGAGAGATCTTCATCCAAAACGGTATTACGCGGGCCGGGCTGGATTTGTATCGGCCCCTGCTGCGGCTGGTCGGTCAGCGAGGATTGATCAAAGGGAATGCTTTCCAGTGCCTCAATCAGTTCCGCGGTTGAATTATATCGTTCAACGGGCTCCTTGCTCACCATTTTATTAAAGATGGCTTCCAGTTCGTCAGGTACTTCAGGACGCTGCTTTTGAATCGAGGGGATCGGCTGTTCCAGGTGAGCGAGTATTTTTTTGACAAACGAATCAGCCGGGTACATCACCCTGCTGGTCAGTAAATAGTAGAGGGTACAACCAAGGCTATAGATATCAGAGCGTGCATCCGCAGCGTGTGTATTCTGAGCCTGTTCCGGGGCCATATAGTCGAGAGTCCCCTTTACGCTTCCCGATTCTGTCAGCTGCGTGACAGGCACGTCACTGGGCTCAAGATTATCGATTCGAGCCAACCCCATATCAAGGATTTTGACAGTCCCCTTCAGATCCAGCAACAGGTTGGCAGGCTTGATGTCTCGATGAATAATTCCTTCGGAGTGCGCAAACCCCAGGCCCTTAGCCGCCTGGATGATGTAGTTAACGGCGACATCAACCTGCAGGACGCCATGTTCTTTGACGAGGTCTGACAGATTGATTCCATCAACATACTCCATCACAAAATAAGAGACCCCCTTGGCTTCCCCGGCGTCATATGCGGTCACGATATTGGGGTGAGTCAATTTTGCTGCTGCCTGGACTTCCCGCTGGAACCGACCGATCGATTCTTCATCCAGGGCAATTTTAGCGGGAAGCGTTTTCAGCGCCACCTTTCGCTTCATCCGGCGATGCTCTGCCAGATAGACCTTTCCCATTCCCCCCGCACCAATCTCGCGCATTATCAGATAGTCGCCCAACACGAGCCGGTCACCTTTGTGTTGCAGGATCATCTTGATTTGAAACTCGTTGAGCTTCTTATTCTTGACCAGTGTCTTAGCCAGATCCAGGGCGGTTTCGGAAGAGTCGACCTGTGTCTCTTGAAGTGCAATGACATCCTTGGCGGAAAAAATACCGCTTTCATCCAGTAGCGACAGAAATTGGTTGCGGGATAATGTCATAAAGGCGGAATGAAAAAAATGTTCAGAGTGAATATGATTTCAATTATGTTACCCGAATCTATGCTCAATTCAAGAATTGTTGTTGGGCGATACTGGATTTTCAGTATCAACCCCCATGCAGCCAATCCCACTGCTTAGTGCGAACCCGTCCCTGCAGAAGTCAGACAGGATCACCTTTCCGGTCTGATTCGCACTGAAGGCGACCAATCCTGTGTTGAAGTCAGGAAGTGCGATCCGGGCAATAGAGCCCAGTGATGAGAAGTGGACGAAATTCCAAACTGACTGTTTGTCACGACGTATCGGAGATCTCGTGCCCTCAATCAAAAAGCCCTTTTTACTGCCTAACTCACGACATAACTGCGTTTCTTGCGGCGTACGTAGATATCTCGACTGATCAGTTGCATCAGAGTCTCTGAGCGTGTGATATTCACATGGACAGGTCACAGAATTAGGGATTTAAACTGCAGGATGATAATTGTCGCTGATTTAAAATCCATCTTTCCCCCGATCACAGAATCGAGTATTCTCCTGCCCCCTACCCGATCATCCTTTCTGGTTAGTTTTTTCCCCTCAACTTTAACAATTCAATCTAAAGACATGCGCTGTCTGCACACACCGGGCCAAGCGGCAGTACAGCATTCGGAGACCATTCGCTTTGCTTAGCCCATCTCGACGCCGTTTTCTATTGTCTGGAATCAATCTCGTTCTAACAGGCTCTCTGACAGGTTGTGGGACCATACTGTACCCCGAACGCAGAGGACAGCCTGCGGGCCCGCTCGACTGGAAAATCGTGGGTCTGAATTCCATCGGCCTCCTGTTTTTCTTTGTTCCCGGGGTGATCGCGTTCGCTGTCGATTTCATCAACGGAACCATTTATCTGCCTCCGTATGAGTATGGTATCGATGACCCAAATAGCCAGGATGTAGAACTGAAGTCGGTTTCAATTCCCCCCGATCAGATTTCCCCGGATGAAGTCAGCCTGCTTGTCTCACAGCACTCTGGTCGCAAAGTGATCCTGTTACCCGGGGAATACGAGACTCAACCAATCGAATCGATCGATGAATTCTGGTCCGTCGGACGGAAGATGAACGTGCAATCCTGACGGGATTTCTTACCAAGGCAAGAAACGAAATCCCCTGTCGCCACACTGTTTAACTATTTTCTCTGACTGGTAATCCCCCTAAACTGAGCCATAATCCATCCCCGGGATCGGGCAGATTAATGGGGATCTTGTGGCAAAGACACATGGCATTACGTCACTGTGTCGGGTAAAATGAATGGACAGGTTCAGGATCCTCGCCCTGATCCCTGCGTGATGAAAATCGCTCTTAGCTGCTCCTCGAAACCAGTTTCGAACCTTGCGGCTTTCAAGAGAGTTGAATGCCTTCCTTCGTATTGCCTCCCTTAGCTATTGGATTGACTCCCAGCATGAAGAATAAAATCAATCGCCGTCGATTCTTGATTCGCTCCATGGCCGGATCTATCGCTTTACCAGCGCTGCCTTCTCTGATGAGTAGTGCCCTCGCCGGGAACTCAGCGATTACAGAGGACCGGGGAGCCGGTGCTGGGGCCCAGCGGTTCGTCGCGGTGGGTAATTTACTCGGTTTTCAACTGAAACATTTTTTCCCTGAGAAAACCGGCAAAGACTTTGAAGAAACAAAGCTGCTCAAACCTCTGGCTGCGAATCGCGATCAGCTGACAATCTATCGCGGACTCGATCATGGACTTCGCGGCGGTCACTTTGCCGTGCACACCTTCCTGTCAGGTCTGCTCCATCACGAGTCCAAGAACCGTACCGACGGGAACGTTACCATTGATCAATTCATCGCAGATGAAATCGGAAACCAGACACGGTTTCCGTCACTCACGGTTGGTTCTGAGGGTGGCATCCATGGTGGCTGCCAGCTTTCATGGACGAAGTCGGGCGTTCGCGTCCCGCCGATCACAGGGCCTGCCGAGCTATTTGATCGCCTGTTTGTCGCAGACTCAAAACAGGTTCAGGCTCGAAAAGTGAAAGAGAACTCACTGCAGGCCTCGATCCTTGATTCGATTCACGACGAAGCCCGTTCACTTTCAAAACGAGTTAACAGCGAAGACAAGGCGAAGCTCGACGAGTATTTCAGCTCTATTCGCGATGTCGAAAAACGCTTGAAGCTCCGTCAGGTCTGGTCCGATCAGCCCAAACCGAAAGCCCCCTTCGACAAACCGGCTGATAAGAATACCGTCGAAGATCTGCCGATGCTCTACGAGTTAATCGCGCTGGCCTTACAGACCGATTCCACCCGGATCGCTACGCTGGAAATCGGCGGCAGCTTTTTGCCACAACACCTGGGCATCAATAAGTCCTACCACGGTCTTTCGCATCATGGCAATAACGAAGAGTCCATCGCGGACCTGGTCACGCTTGAACTCTATCAGATAGAACAGTTTGGAAAATTCCTGACGCGTCTGGCTGGGATCTCTGACGGCGAACGGACCCTGCTTGATTCAACCGCCGTCCTGTTTGGCAGCGGTATGGGGAATGCCAATTCACACACCAACTCAGACCTCCCCATTATTCTGGCAGGAGGCGGGTATGGGACTGGTGAATTCAAGCAAGCACCCGCGAAAGGCCCGGGCAAGGTTCCGTTGTGTAATCTCTTCCTGGACATCGCTCAGCGAATGGGTGTGGAGAAGGAAGCATTCGGAACGAGTACCGGAAGGTTCTCCTGAAGATGAATACGCGGTTCAATGAGATTTTCAGCATGAGCGTATTTCGCGCCGTTTGCGGTTTTGTATTCTGTCTTTCATGGCTGGTTCCCTGCTCTGCAGCGGAGCCGCAACACAAGCATGCCCCGACCGTCACTCGACTGTTGAAAAAATACTGTCTTGATTGCCATGACGTCGCAACCGCTGATGGTGAGCGCGAGTTCGAAACATTTTCCCTGCCGCTGAAATCGGAACAGCAGCTGATTACCGCGGATGGCATCATCGATCAGGTCACGCTGCGGAAAATGCCGCCTGAAGAATCTGACCAGCCAACTGACGAAGAACGACTCGCTTTAATCGGTGCCTTACGCGACAGCATTCAGGAAGCACGGAGCCAGTTCGAAAGTACCGGATCACGTACAATCATGCGCCGCCTTTCCAATCGGGAATATGAAAACACCCTGGCGACTCTGTTTGACCGTCGTGTCGACACGCTGGGATTAACAGCGGACTTTCCGAAAGAAGAGACCAGCCAGCACATGGACAATATCGGCGAGTCGCTGGTGACGTCCGGCTTTCTGCTGGATCAATATTTCCAGTCAGCCTCCCGGCTGGTAGAGGCCCGTCTGGGAAAACCCGAGATGAAACCGAAGTCCTGGCACTTTAAGGACAATTTCAAACAGTACGAAGAATTGTCGGGGGCACACCGCAGTGTGTTTAAATATCGGTATCTCTGTCTCTACGAGCAGCCCAATACCGACACACGTCAAGGTGGCTATGGACACATTGAAGATTTTCTGGATGGCGTACCGGTCTCAGGTCTGTATGACATCCAGGTTCAAGCCCAGGCGCTGCACCGTGACACCCATTACGATCCCAAGATTTTCCGCATCGACTTTTCGGAACCGTTTCAACTGGCTGTTGTGACGGGTGATGTGAAGAAAGGGCATATCCATTACCCCCAGGCCATCGAACCGATCCTGGCCAGCACCGTAGTTCCGGATGACAAACCTGAGTGGCTAAAGTTTCGCGTCTGGCTGGAAGCCGGGCAGACACCCCGATTCATTTTTCCAAACGGACCTTACGAGTCGCGGGCATCCGTCATTACGCTCAATAAACGCTACAAAGACGAATTTAAGAATCCTGAGACAGGTGTCAGACGAAGTGCTCTGCTTCGCGAAGGAGAGCTACCTCACATCAGGATCAGCGAAATCAAAATCAATGGTCCGCTCCCGGAACCGGGAGGCAGTAAAGAAGAACTCGCCGTATTCGGGAAAGAGGGATTCCAGGAAGCCCATGCCCTGGATCAACTGTATCGCTTTGCGAAAAAGGCCTATCGGCGTCCGCTGAACGAATCCGATCAACAACGAATTAAAACACTTTACGAAAAACGACTTTCCGAGCAGGCCCCCCCACGTCAGGCAGCCCTCGACACCGTCAAGCTGATACTCTGCTCACCCTCGTTTTTATACCTCAGTGAGATCACTCCCGAGGAAGAACTCGAATTACACCCGTATGATCTGGCGTCGCGTCTTTCCTATGCACTCTGGACGGCACCGCCTGATGCAGAATTGTTCGCCGCGGCCGCCTCGGGTCAACTGAAGAACAAAGAAGAATTTCAGAAACAGGTTCGACGTCTGTTGAAAGATTCCCGTTCGGATGAATTCGTCAATGGCTTTCTGGACAGCTGGCTCAATCTGCGTGCCATGGGCGACCAGCCTCCACCACGCAGAGCCGCCTGGGAATATTATGCTCAGAACCTGCCTGAATCGATGAAACAGGAAGCGCGTCTGTTTTTCCGCTCCCTGCTGGATGAAAACGGATCGGTCGAGAAATTCCTGGATGCAGACTATACCTTCGTTGATAAGAAACTGGCCCATCTCTATCAGTTACCTGAGAAGGACAAAATGCGGCTGAAAGATGGTTTTCAGCGTGTCAGCCTTTCCGGTACGAAACACCGTGGTGGATTGCTGGGCATGGCTGGCGTACTGACCGTCAGCGCTAACGGCGTTGATACATCGCCAGTCACACGTGGTGTGTATGTCCTTGAAAATCTGCTCGGATCTCCGCCACCACCTCCGCCAGATGAAGTGCCTGCCATTGAGGCTGATGTCAGCGGAGCCACGACCATTCGTGAGCGGCTGCTCAAACACAGCCAGGATCAGACGTGTTATGTCTGTCATCGTAATATCGATCCCCACGGACACGCACTGGAATCATTCGATCCGATCGGCCGCTGGCGTGAAAAGTATCCTCATCCGAGAGGAAAAGGGAGCGGTCCAAAAGTCGATCCAACGGGTAAACTGCCTTCAGGCGAATCATTCAAAGATTTCGAGAGCTTTAAACAGGTACTGCTCGAAAACCGTCTTGATAAGTTTACCCACTGTCTGATCGAAAAACTGCTCACCTACTCAACCGGAAGGCAGATGGAACGGTCCGACCAGTACGAGATCGAAGATATCTTGAAGCGTGTCAAAGCCGAAGACTACGGTTTAGAGACCATCGTGATCGAAGTCATGACTTCCCGTATCTTTCGCTCGCGTTAAACCGAAACAAAACTCAGCTTTCACTTGTTACCCAAGGTTTGAATTCGAAGATACAGAATCGGGCTAACCGTGTTTTTAACAAACCGGTTATGCCTTCACTCTTCCATTCGATACTTCAACCACGCATAAATGCTCGCCCCGATTTGCTGATAACCGACTTTATTGGGGTGCACCCCATTATTGACCGGGTAGCCATCCACGATATCGAGGTTTAGCTCCGTCGGAATGATGAACAGGTTCTCATTTTCGCGGCCCTTGAATTTTTCAATTTGACGTTGCACCAGCCTGTGTTGAATCTTCTTCCACCCCCAGCGGCTGTAGCGGTCTTTATAATTGGCATAAAACGCTTCCTGCCGTGAATTCCCCGGCGTGGTCAGGCAGATTCCCACTTCCGCCTGCGGCGCAGCTGCCTGCAGGGCTTTGATCAGGATATCAGCCTGTGTGAACATGCCGTCGATCTTTTCATCAATGGCATCCTGTTTCGCTGAAAAACAATCGTTGATGCCCAGCATAATGATCACATAATCTGGCTTTTGATCATTACACTCTTCTTTGAAGTAGCGCGGTAAATCGAGGCCAGGCTTATCATCTTTTCCGAGGTAGACGAACGGACTACTGCGTTTGCGATTGGTTCCATCGGGTTTCGGCTCATACTGTGAAACAAACCTCTGCCAGGTCCAACCGCCGTAACCTTCGTGGGCGACCCCCGCAGCGGCGGACTTCGGTTTGTGCGTTCCCAGCATTTGCCATTTTGGATTGCCGGGAGTCGACAGCAATCGTGCGATCTCGTTGGAGTAAGTAGTCGCGTTTGTCAGGCTGTCGCCGATAATCAACAACCGACAGGTGTCACGATTGGCTCCCGCATCTGACTTTGAAACTTGCAGAACTGTATTCGCAGTCCCCATGTTCGCTCCGTCGGCGTCTGTCACTTTGACCGAGAGAGAATATTGTCCGACATTCGACTCTGTCGGCGTCACGGACCAGCGATTCTGGTCGACAGTGCCGATTTCGCAATCCACTTCAAACCGATATTTTTCGGGAGTTTCGGTCAGAACGATATTGTCGAAATAGATACTCATCTCAACGCCAGGTACCGCATAAAACATGGGCGGCAGCGTCAGCTGAAGAGATTGTGTTTTTTCAGCAGCCGATGCGGGAGACACTGCAAGCAGCAGGAGAAGAATCAGCTGGATCAGAATTCGGGGGGATTTATTTTTCTGCACAGGTCACTCAATCTGATTAGGGTCGGGAATTCCCGTTCATGATGCTCCTGAAACCGATTCAGGTAAAAGACAATTCTTATCGTACCATCGCTCCCCCCCTTCAAGTCCAGCGTCCGGTGTTTTTTCTCATATTTTCTGCTCACGGATTCCTATCGACAACCGAAAGGTTCCGTTCTGATGATCATCTCTGGCTGATGCCTTGATGGGGAAATTCCACTTCAGATATGATGAACGCTTATGCAAATCCTGCGTCTCACTGCGGACAACCGATCTGGAATAGTTAAGGAACCCCGATGGCTGCGAAGAGTTTTAAACCCGTAAAAACAGGTGTCATAGGTCTGGGGCGTTTTGGACGATTACATGCATTGACATTAGCAGGATTGGCAGAGGCTGAGCTGGCAGCGGTGGTAGCACGACGCCAGGAAAGTCTTGATGCCCTGCATAAAGAACTTCTCGATGTACCAGGGTGGACCAATCTGACGCAGGCGATTGAAGAGTCTGACGCAGAGGCCTGGGTGGTCGCCTGCACGACAGAGTCTCACGTGGCGGTTACCAGAGAACTGCTCGAACATGGGAAAGTCGTACTGCTGGAAAAGCCGATTGCAGAGACACTCAAAGAAGCGGAAAGTCTCGCCCCACTGGTGCACCCCGATTCCAGTAACCTGATGCTGGGACACATCCTGCTGTTCAACAGCGAATTTCAGGAGTTGCGAGAAATAGCCCGCAAACGTGGTCCGATTTCCTACATCGACTGTGTACGCCATCGACCGGCGAGCATCGTGCAGGATTTCCCAGGCGAAAACCCATTACAGGCTGCAATGGTACACGACCTGTATTCAACACAGGTACTTCTCGATTGTGCAGAGCCGGATCACTTCAGTGCCCAGTTTCATCGGACAGAAAATGGCGATATCGACCTGGCTGTTGCACAACTCCAGTGGAACGGAGGTCCGGTGGCCTCGTTTGCGGCTTCCTATTTAACGCCTGCGGGAATGCCGCCACGCGGTTTTGACAGAACTGAAGTATTTGGTGAGGGCTGGTCTGCGCGCATCGAACCAAATCCACGTCCGATCTCAGTCTGGGACAATGCAGCTGCCTGGCCCCTGGCATTGGAAGTGCGTGCCAATCCCCCAGTGGCATGATGGCTGAGGAGCTACGTTGTTTCTGTCGGGTCGTGCGAAACACAGAAGCGGTCCCAGCTGGAGCGACCTATTCGGATGCCATGCAGGTACAACGCTGGATGGAGAAGCTGAACGCATTTGCCTGATCAGCTTAATTACGTTTCATCTTTCATAATCAGATACTGCCCCCCAACGATTTCACCCGATAAACTACGCTGGAATCGAAGGCGTCCAGCGAAAATGGCATCCCTGCCTGACTAAGGATGATCAACCGATTTGGCCCGATTCGGCTGATCAAAGTCACTGACTGATCTCCATACCGATTCCAGCGAATCGGAGTCAGATAATCGCTTATTCCTGAAACCGCGTAATCGTAGTTTTGCGAATCACTTAATTCGTACTTTGCAGAAATTTCCCAAGATTCCCCTGCCATGTTTTTCCGCCTCTGAAATAGATTTCCCACTGGTTTCAGCAAACGACGAATCTTTCAGTTCTGGGGAGATTACACATAAACAAAATGGTATACTGAATCGGTCATGGACGACTTACATCTAAAGTGGGCCCTGTTATTCTAAACCATCTGCAATTTAGAAAACCGACATGGATTACGAAGAAGACACCCCGGTCTCCAGCTGGCTGAGTACTCTGGGAAACGATCAGAAGGACGCCGTCCAGGAAATCTGGGACGAGTTTTATGAGAAGCTGATCCGCTATGCACAGACCCGGGTCAATACCTTTCCGACAGCCACCCTGGACGCCGAAGATATCGTGCTTTCCGTCTTCGAAAGTGTATGGGCGGCTTCACAACGCGGCCGATTTGATTCAGTCCAGAACCGGGATGAATTATGGTGGCTGCTGATTGCCATGACCCAACGAAAAGCAGTCAGCCATATCCGCCGGGAAACGGCCCAGAAACGCACCTCACCAGAAGGGAAACTGCCGGTCTCGATTAATTCCATTGAAAACTTCCAGGCTTACGTGTCTACCGACCAGTCCCCCGAATACTTTGCCATCCTGGAAGAAGAATATCAGCGCGTCTTAAATAAACTTTCTGATGATGTTTTGAAGAAAATTGCGGTTTACAAGATACAGGGTTACACGCATGAGGAAATCAGTGAGCTGTTGGAAATCTCCCCGGCCACTGTAACGAGAAAGGTACGGCTGATCCGAAAAGCATGGAGTCATGAATAATACCCCCTATGATCCTGCAGATGACGATCTCATGGCGGCAGCCTATACCATTGATCGCATCTGTGACAGCTTCGAATCATCCTGGAAACAGGGACAATCCCCGAAATCGAAAGTTTCCTCAAAGAGACTTCCGGTAAGACCCAGTCTATTGTCTTCGCCGAATTACTCCGACTGGATATCCACTATCGCAGGATGAATGGGAACCTGCTCTCCCTGGATGACTATCAGTCCCGCTTTCCCCAATACAGTGAAATCCTGCAGGACTTCTCCTCCCAGCTGGCAGATTCATTTCGGCAGGTACGTCGGCTCGGCCGCTATCGGCTTGAAAAAATCGTCGGCCGAGGTGCCTTCGGGCTGGTCTGGAAAGCGTGGGACGAAGAACTCCAGCGGACCGTCGCCCTCAAGCTACCTCGAAAAAAGTCACTCTCGGCTGTCGAACGGAAACGCTTCTCCCGAGAAGCCCGCTCCGCCGCCCGACTTTCCCATCCCGGAATTGTATCCATCCATGACTTCGAGGAAATTGACGGCACTCTCGTGCTGGTAACGGAATTTGTTGAAGGCTCCACCCTCCGCGAATGGACCCGACACCACGAGGTCGACTTCAGCAAAGCCGCGAGTATCTGTCGCGATCTGGCCATCGCCCTCCATGCCGCGCACCAGCAGTCCGTGATCCACCGGGATCTCAAGCCGAATAACGTCCTGGTTACAGACGACGACCAGCTGCGCATCACCGATTTTGGTCTCGCCAAACGCTCTGATGTCGAATCCACAATCGCCGTAACCGGTGCGATCATGGGAACCTTCGCCTACATGAGCCCCGAACAGGCAGATGGCAAAGCATCTACTGTCGATGGACGTGCTGATATCTACTCCCTGGGAGTCATTTTGTACGAACTGCTGACGAACCGGGTTCCTTTTAAGGGGAATTCCTGCCAGGAAATGATTTCACAGATCCTGCACACCGAACCGGTTCCCCCACACAAATGGAATGCCAGCATCCCCCGTGACCTGGAAACGATCTGCCTGAAATCCTTAAGTAAACTCCCAGGCGATCGCTACGACACTGCTGACGAGCTGGCTGAGGACCTGCAGCGGTTCATCGAAGGAAAACCCATCACAGCGCGTCGGCTCTCCCTGCACGAGAAACTGTGGCGCTGGGCAAAGCGAAACCGGTTATTGAGCGCGTCCCTGTTGACAACCTGCGTACTTTTGTTGAGCAGCTCAACCGCCATGATCGTCATGCATGATGATGGCAAATGGCAGGTAAATGTCCAGACCGAACCACCGGGAGCACGCATCCTCGTCTATCCCCGGGACCCGGTCTCCGGAGAACCCGATTCCAGCATCGAATATGAAGCCGACGGAACAACTCCCACCGATCTCCGCCTCGCGCCTGGAGAATACTACGTAGTTGCGATACTCGAAGGAACGCCCCGGTTTCAACAAGTCTTCCGCAAAGTGCCTCCCCGGGGAGCGGAGATTCCCATCGGAAGTACCAAAAACAGATTCTGGAATAAAATTGATGCGGAGACCATCGACTGGCCGGAGATCATCATTCCCCCTCAGAGCGTTCTCGATGGCATGGTGCGCGTCAAAGGAAATCAGATCGATATCCCGGACCTCTATGTCTCAACCACAGCATTCACAAATCATGATTATATTAAAATCCGACCAGGTACAAGCCCCAACAAACCGCCTCGTCAGTCCCCTCTCGAAGATCGATATTACCCAGAAGGACAGGACCTCGCGATTCATTTCGCGGAAGAAGCAGGAGGGCGACTCATGACGGTTCACGAGTTCGAACATATTGTCCGCTCACTCCCCTTACATCCTGAACTGCAGAATTTTCTAGCCAGAGGAACAGAATGGACCGCGACTCAAGCCTCACCACAACAGATCAAAACCTCCGCCGTTGCCCTGGCGTTGAATCCCGAATTCCGTAAGCCGGATTTTATCGGCCTGATTGTTTCCCGCGATAAAGTCACCTCCAAAGTCGACGGGAAAATGCAAAACAAACAGACCTACGAATATTCAGTCAACACCGCGATTCGCTACGGCAAACAGTCCCCCATCGGATTTCGCCTCATCCGCTCTGCGACAGCACCTGTCCTGAAAGAAAAACAACCCGCAAACCAGTGACAGAGCTGTCATGATCTGCGGGTTGCCTGTATCGCCTTCTCCCAGAGTGGCATTGAAGGTTCGTTTACTTAAAGCGAATCAGGTACTGCGATCCACCGTAATCCAGAAACCCGAAGTGGCCACATTTCCCCTGGCTCCAGCCTCCCATGCTGTCACTTGCCTGATAATCGGCTCTTCTGCTTGCATAGCCATAAGGCAGAGTGATCGGTTTCACACCCGTCGGTTTTTCAATTTCAAACCCGTACCAGAAGTAAACCGCGTCGGGCTGCTCGGTCGGATTCGGGGATTCGGAAACGCAGAGGAAGAATACCTTGGCATATTTGTGTTTGCCTGGCATCTCGTCTTTGAATTTCAGATAACGGGTCTGCACGATATCGTAATGATACTTCGTCTGAGGCGGATACAAATCGACTTTCGCATTCTGATTCGCCGGCAATGGATGCAGATAGTGGTTAATTACCGGTTCACCCTTCGATTTTTTCTCGTCAGATTTCTTTCTTTCCGAACACTGGTCGCCACAATTCCCTGAGCCCACACATAACGTTTCCGGGTAAGCGGTGGTATATTCACTGTACTCAATGATTGAAACTGCGGTCGCTGCAGAACAGTCCGTTTCGTACTGATAGCGATACGCCATCCAGGCCCAGAGATTCCCTCCGACAGGTCCCAGGGGAACCTGTTTGCAGACGCAGGTAATCAGCTTGGGATCTGGTTTTACTGGTGCCTTCTTTTCGCCAGCCACGCTCGTATTCGTATTCCCCGCCAGGCAGCAGAGCAGGAAACACGCTCCCGTTAACAAAGTCAGTTTCATTCGGTTCATCACAGTCGGCCCTTTCATTTTGAATCATGTGACGCTACAGGATTCTGAGTTGAAAAAACAGTTTGCTTCAAAGTTAATCTGAATCGCTACTTCCGTTTTCGCTCTAAGATCACCTCCCTTACTGTTAATATTCTCCGAGAACCTTCCCGTCATTGCGGGTACATAGATTTTTCAATGTTTCCAGATTCATATTCTCACTCAGAAAACGTACCGAGCCGTCCGTCAACAGACACTGTGTGCCGCCACTATGCGCTGAAATCAGTGGATTATTAGGCCCCCCATCCGTATGAATGCCCGGCAGCCCGCCATCCTTCGTTCCAATCGGATAACGCACCGTTGTCAGGTTGAACACCGGAAACGCTGGCGTGAAACCACCGGGCCCCAACATTTGGGAGGCGTCCCGACACTCACCGTTCCCGCGGCCCAGCCACTCGGATTCCCCGCGTCGACACGCAGACTGACCCCTGACTTCAGCACCGAGCTGGAGATCTCTCCCACCACAATCGTATTTGATGAACCGTCTGTGATGTCTCGAATCGCGATGGTCCGATTGGGAATCAGCACGCCCCCCGCGGCAACCCGCCCATCCAGGTGGGGCAGACAGCAAAGTGAGTTATCCGTGGAAGGAAACAGATCATCCGCAAAGTGAAGTTGATCGCCCATCACAGTACCGGTATTCGTCGCCCCGGAAATTCCTGCGTAGTGGGGCATTGTCATATTTACCCCAGGGATCAGAACACCATTGACACGGGCATCCAGCGGACTCGACGGGCACAGCATGACCGGCATGCTGACATCTGCCACCAGCGCCGGATTCAAAGGCGTGAACCCGCAGCTGGCGACGTCGTGATCATACATGTTGTAAAGAGTGCCATATTCCAGATAAGGCAGCAGCCCCACCCACCAGCTCGACCCGAAACCAAGGTACTGGTTCCGGACCCCCAGCGGAAATACCAGGTAGTCGCTGTGATAATTCTGCAGCGCCAAACCGACCTGCTTGAGATTGTTTTTGCACTGGGAACGCCGGGCGGCCTCCCGCGCCTGCTGAACTGCAGGTAGCAGTAGTGCTATCAGTACAGCGATAATAGAGATAGATACCAGTAGTTCAATCAGTGTAAATCCACGTCTTTGATCAGGTGTGCGTAACATTGCGTTGGCCCTTTTTATGAACGTTTTTGCACCTCAAGATCATTATGTGATGTTTAAATCGGAATAACAAGAACTTCCTCACAAGAAATAACTGGCAACGCATTCAGCTCTTTCCGGGTTCATGCAGTCGACAACTCGAAAGGCATTCACTGGCGCGCGAGTGCCTCTACTCATCTGAAGTACCGAAAAACCGATCGTTGACCGATCAATGGGAATACATGTTTTTATAAAAATCCGCGAGACCCCACTGATTTTCTGCATTTGGTCCTCGATCCCCACCAGCCACCTCCCATTTATCCAGCGCACCTTTGTCTCCAAGACTGAATAGATTGACCTTGATCGGCACTCCCCGAATCATAAAGTTGTGAAATTGTGCTTCGCGCGCGAGGCGGATGATCCGAGCACTGGAACACTGCGAACCAGCGCCCCAGGATCACCTGAATCGCCGTCGTTTTTTCCGGTTTTTCACCGGAACAGACAGCACCGGTTCTCAATGTCTCGTAGAATTTCAAATCATTTCGGAGCACTTTCAGAGCATTTCAAATGCATCTCACCAGCAACTCAGTGAACCTCACACTGAACTCAACCCCAACAATCCCCTTGACGCCCCCGCGCCGTTCCACATAATCCTCACCAGCACTCAAGGAGTATGTCTGACAGCCAACAGATCTCTTCAGAGCAGATGAGCCTGACAGACCAAATGAACCACAGGGCGTCAGCCCCAGATGAAACGACTTTGGTAGGGACCGTTCAATTTAAGAACCGCCCCCCGATCGCCGATCCCAGATTGAGAAACAGCCAGATCAAACGAGCCATTTTAGGCAAAGGGACGCACCACCCAAGCTGAAAATCCAACAGCTGAAATGTACGAACAGCAGCGCAATACTTCACCGTTGACCAGGGAACAGAATTCGAAGTCTGGAACAGAATCAGGCACTCAATCCCAGGGAGCATCGCTATAATATCTTGAGGGAAGACACATGCGTCTTGACAGGTTGCTCATGAATTACGGGAATCAGACTTCGGATGAGCTTTATTCAATCACTGGAACTGGATCAGATACTCAATCTGGCTGAAGCAATTCTCTGGATTTCCATTGCGTGTCTGTTTCTCGTCCAACTGCGTCGGCTGCAGCAAAACAGAGATTTAGCCATCGCCTGCAGCATCGCATTCGCGCTGTTCGGAGTCTCCGATCTGATCGAAGTCTCAACCCGCGCCTGGTATCAACCCCTTTCACTCTTCATCCTGAAAGCAGTCTGCGTAATCACGTTTATCACGGTATACATCACCTACCGCAAACGTCGTAGCGGAAAGCTTTAAAGCTGTCGGGGATTACCACGAGGATAAATAAAGGGGTCAGGACTCTTTTCTGATGCGTGGTCTGCCTCGGGGTCGGGTGGTACTTTCCAATGACAGCCTTTGGGCTGTGTTGCTGGTCCATTTTTCATTGCCGAAGGGAGTGCCGCGGACAATGCATTTTCGGAGGGCCGCCAGTTCGGCGTCGGTCTGGGGTTTGTTGACCAGGGCCCGCCAGGTCCGCGGCAACTGCGGATTCTTGAGTGTCGCCAGCCATTCCGGCTTGTCTTGTTTCTGCTGCCGGGCCCAGGCGGAGCCGTACTCCCACTCCTCTGCCTGCTGGACCAGATTCGCCCGCAACGGGTTACGTTCAACATAACGCATGACGGTCAGTAAATGGACGTCGGATTGAATCGGAAACGAATTGAAGCGTCCCTGATAGAGGTGGCCGGTACCGCCCGTTGCGTAATCAGCGTGCCAGCGCATCGTGTGAGTGACGGTGAGTCGTCGGAAGAAGTCCGTTAACTGGGTATCCGTGGTAGGTCGCACGACAAAGTGCCAGTGGTTGGGCATCACGGACATCGCAAAGATCGGCAGAGGATTCTTCTGCCACGTTTCCTCGACGACTCGCATGAACGCAGCATAATCGTCTGGCTTCTCAAACAGAGTCAGCCGCGCAACAGACCGGTTCAGCACATGAAATACCTCACCGGCAGGACAAATTCGTTTGGCTCTGGGCATAACCAATGTATAGCAGAAACCAGTGAGAATGAAAACAGAATAGAGTCCTGACCCCTTTTTCTTTCGTTGCGCAGCATGAGCTCGAGCATTTCCTGAACACGCCGGGGAGCACCGTCCTGGCACATCTCCCTCACCATCAAGCGATTCCCTGTCCGGTGCAGAAGGTGGTCCCTCGTGCCAGTGTATCGTTAACTCATCCCGCTCTCGCAGCAGCTTACGGCGGTGCGCTGCCTGTCAAACCAGCGTCTTCCGAAAAACAGGGAGACGAATACGAGCTGCTCGATCCCCGGTTCAACCTCGTGGTCTCGCTTGCCTCAGATCAGTCTTTAGAGCTGTATGCAGGACAGCGGATTGATGTCACCTGTCGGCCTCAGCACCACTCCGTCGGCCGGCATCTATACCATCAGGTCTCCAGCTGGCTCAACAAACGTCTGGAAGAGTAAGAATTACCGATGGATGCGAATGATGTTCCTGTAAGGGCAAGCTGTTCTTATCAATAAAAAAACGCCTGGTGAAACTGAAATTGATCCGTCTCACCAGGCGTTGTCGTTTTCTTACTCTCGGACTACAGGCTGTCCTCACGCAGCGAAGGAGGCAGTGCCGCATCGCCGACCGGCGGTGTCAGACTGACTTCGCCCAACGAAGGCGGTTGCGACTCGTCCTCAGTCTGAACTGATTCCAGACTGACTTTACCCGGTGCAGGCGCGGGTGGCAGCACGATTTCCGTGACGGGAGCAGCCGGCGGTGCCTGGTCTTCTGAACCTGGCATCAGGCTGGCTTTACCCGAGGCCGATGTCATATCGAAATTATCCGGTACGGGAGGCACTCCCATGCCACCGTCCATTTGAGGCGGCTCCGGAGTGAAGTGTTCGTCATACACATCGCCAGCATTCGACATCAGGAAACCACCACCGAGAGCCTGATAAGTATTGACGATCGCAGACAACTGCTGCTGCTTGGTCTCAATCAGGTCGGTTCTCGCTTCGAGCAGGTCACGCTGAGAGAACAGCACGTCGATGTATTCTGCCCGGGCGTTCTGGAACAGTTGAGTTGCCACCGAAACAGATTCTTCGAGGGCTTTCACCTGGCTATGCTTGAGCTCGACACTGGAACGGTATTTCTCGACTTTGGAGATTCCGTTCGCGACTTCCGTGAATGCATTCAGCACAGTCCGCTGATAATGGTAGATCGCCTGGATCTGGCGGGCGTTCGCATTCTTGTAATCCGCCTGGATGGCTTTCTTGTTAAGCAGCGGTGCGACCAGACCACCGGCGGCATTCGCAATGAATGCACCTGGATCAAACAGGTAACGGGGATTGAAAGCCTCATATCCCACGCTGGCAGTAATATCAAACCGGGGGAAGAAACGGGCCCGGGCAACCAGCACATCCAGACCGGAAGCAGCTACTTCGCGTTCCGCAGCCTGAATATCACGACGATTCAACAGCAGCTGTGAAGGAACACCGACGTGCAAAGGCTGAGAATCGAGCTTGATGAAATCCCAGCCAACCCGGTCCACTGCTTGTGGATAACGACCAACGAGGAAGTTGATTCTGTTCTCGACTTCAATAATCCGCTGACTCACGATCAGCTTTTCACTCTCGTTTTTACGGACTTCCGCCAGGAATCGCTGGACACCCAGTTCGGTTCCCCGAGCCGCATCCTTCTGGAACTTCGCTACTTCCAGGCTCTTCTTCTGCAGTTCAATGGTCTGATTCAGATAGACCAGTCGCTGATCCAGGGCAGCCAGCTCGTAGTAATTGTCCGCAACTTCAGCCACCAGCTGGGTCACGAAATAGTTCCGCAGTTCAATTGCTTCGCACAAACGCTGTTCTGCAGCATCGCGGGCATTTCTCAATTCACGCCAGACGTCGATCCGCCATAACAGATTCGCAGACAGTCTCACATTCCCTATGGGGTCCGGGAAATTCGCTCCGCCCGAACCCGGGTAGGTTAACTGATCCTCAGCGGCTCCCAGGGGAGTGAAACGACTGGTCCGATCAACTCCCCCCTCAGCTCCCACCGTGACGAAGGGGAGATAAGCACCTCGTCGCGACAGGACCTCGTTGCTGGCGACCTGGACTTCCCAGTTGCGGATCTGCAGTTCCTGGTTCGATGCCAGCCCCTGACCAATCAGAAAGGTCAGCGTGGGATCATCGAAGAATTCCTTGATGCCCACGTCAGCGGAGCTGTCGACACTTGCTCTCCCGCTGAAGTCATCCGGCAGAGGCGCTCCTTCAGACGCACCAAACAGATCCGGGATCTGACACCCTGAAAGCAGCAGCATGCTGCAGACCATCGCCAAAGCAATCACATGCGGTTGTTGGATCGCGTTATATAAAAAAACAGTGGGGGAGTTCCATCTCATTATTCTGCACCCTGCGACTGTCGTCATTCCTGTTAAACAGTGAAACTGAATTCATCTCGCTTCTTTCGAGGGGGACACAGCAGCATCCGCCCCGGAGAATATCCGAAATCCTTCCGGATGGATCCGATCTGAACGATCGAACCGAGACAGCTGAAACGAGGCGGGTATCTTGAGAGCCGTCTCAATTGTTATCGGCAGTTAGTTCGCTGCAGACCATAGAATCATGCAATCCACTATATTGCCTGCAGCAATTTAAATTCACATAACAGCATCAACGAAAGCGTCGTACTGCAATACAGGCTCTTCCCGTGTAAGTGCAGGATAGGACTGTAACTTGTGAATTCTTTTCACGCTGAAATAACAAAGTTACGCCTGCAGAAGCTGTGTTGAGTTTGCGGCCTGCGCCACGTCTCAGGACAGCCTGTAAGACGTTCGCAGAAAGATACAATCGGGAAAGCCTGTCAAACTTTTCCGCCTGTTGGCACGCATGTGGAACGCATACAGGCGTTGCGTTTAACGCCCAAGCGACTCAGGAAAAGCTTGCGTAATCGATACGGTTTCACATTTGAAAATCAGAGTTTTTTATACTGATTGTTGTGCCTTACACAAAAAAACACGCACGGCGCTGAACCAGATATTTGTGGTCCAGCACCGTGCGTTCTCTCCTGTTTACAAGACCGTCTCCGGCCCGTTAATGCTCGGGTTCTTCGTAGTGATCACTGTGACTCCTGTGCTCGACCAACTCGCTGAGCGGTTCATCATGCTCATCCTTGATGAGCTTCTTCCCGTCAGACATCTTGGCGAACAGAAAGTACAGACCGGGGATCACAAACACCCCGATCAGGGTCCCCATGAGCATCCCACCGACCGCCGTGGTACCAATAGTTCGGTTACCGATGGCACCCGGCCCCGTAGCTCGTACCAGGGGAACCAGACCCGCGATAAACGCGAACGACGTCATCACGATCGGCCGGAATCGCAGCTTACCACCTTCGACCCCCGCATCCTTGATGCTCAGTCCTTCCTGGCGTCGCTGTACCGCGAATTCAATAATCAGAATCGCGTTTTTACCCAACAGCCCCACCAGCATGACCAGACCAATCTGACAGTACACATCGTTGGCCAGCCCCATCGACTTCAACATCAGGAACGAACCAAACAGACCGACGGGCAGCGAGATAATTACCGCCAGGGGCAGAATGAAACTCTCGTACTGACCCACCAGCACCAGGTACACAAAGATCACCACGATCGCAAAAATGTAGATCGCCGTATTCCCCTTGCTGGCCTCGTCGTACGCCAGCCCCTGCCAGCCGATACCATATCCGTGAGGCAGCGTCTTTTCCGCCACTTCCTTAATCGCATCGATTGCCTGACCGGAACTGTAACCAGTCGAAGGAGCTCCCTGAATAATCGCCGTCGTATACAGGTTATAACGGTTGATTTCGTTCATCCCCTGCATCTTCTTGATCTTCATAAACGCTGAGTAAGGTACCATCTCTCCTTCATCATTTTTGACGAACATGTTCCGCAGGTCTTCAGGATACCGACGAAACTCCGGCGCGGACTGCACATACACTTTGTAGAACTGTCCGAAGCGAATGAAACCCTGCTCCCATGTACTACCCACGACAATCGAAAGGTTTTCCATCGCGTCTGCAATCGAGACCCCCTTCTGCATCGCCACGTCGTTGTCGATCACAACTTCGTACTGCGGATAGTTATTCGCGAAGAAGGTAAACAGACCCTTCAACTCTTTCCGCTTACCCAGTTCCGCCAGGAAGTTTTCGGTGATTTTACCGAACGCGTCGTAGTCGCCACTGTTGGTCTTATCGAGCAGACAGAGCGAGAAACCACCGGCTGCACCGAAACCGGGCACCGCAGGCGGCTCGAAGAATTCAAGCTTCACGTTGGCAATCGCCCGCCCTTTCTGTTCGAGCTCTTCAATGATCTCTTTCGAAGTCAGCTTCCGCTCGGACCAGGGCTTCAGGTTAATCAGACAGGTACCCGCGTTGGAACCACGACCTTCCGTCAGAATTTCGTAACCCGCCAGTGAAGTCACTGAAGTAATTTCATCGAACTCTTCACAGATCTTCTGCAGTTCATGCGACTTCGAGTTCGTATACTCCAGCGTGGAACCGGGGGGCGTCTGGATAATCCCATAGATTACCCCCTGGTCTTCCAGCGGAATGAACCCGGAAGGCAGCACTTCGTTGACCAGCAAAATCCCGTAACCGAATACACCAATCACAATCATGGTGAAGATACGCCGGGTGATGATCAGACCCACAATCCAGGTAAACGCATTCGTCACCTTGTCCACACCCCGGTCGAAGTAGTACAGAAAGATGCCGATCGGCCCCTTCTTTTTCTTCTCGTTGGGTTCACTGCCGGAGAAGACCGCCCGGAACGTAAAGGCGAACAACACCGCCATCACGACCCCGATAATCACGGTCCGCAGATGCGTCAGTTCAACCTGTTCCGAAAGCACTTCGTGCACGATCTCCACATGCAGCAGTTCGTAAACGCCATATCCCACTGCAGCCCCGAGGAAGACACACAGCAGTCCCCGCAGCACAAAGGCATACCGGCCACTGATCTTCTTGAGCAGGCGGTTAATCAGACCGACGATCCCCTTCTGTTCGACATAGCCGGTATGCGGCTTGAGAATCATCGCACACAACACAGGCGTCAGTGTCAACGCGACCACACCGGACAGCACAATGGACATCGCCATCGTCAATGCGAACTGACGATAGAACACACCCACCGCCCCGGGCATGAAGGTCACCGGAATAAACACGGAGGTCATCACCAGGGTAATCGCGATGATCGCACCGCTGATCTCAGCCACCACCTCTTTGGTAGCTGCATATGGCGAGAGGTGCTTGGCGTGCATCTTTTCATGCACCGCTTCCACCACCACGATCGCGTCGTCGACCACAACCCCGATCGCCAGCACCAGTGCGAACAGCGTAATCAGGTTGATCGACATGCCGAACAGACTCATAAAGAAGAATGTCCCGATCAACGACACCGGCACCGCGAGCGTCGGAATCAGCGTACTACGGAAGTCACCCAGGAACAGGAAGACCACCAGCGACACCAGGATAAACGCTTCGAACAGGGTATGCAGCACCTTCTCGATAGAAGCATCCAGGAAGTTCGAAACGTCGTAACTGATCGCGTAGTCCATCCCCGGCGGGAATGACTCCGTCTTGATCTCTTTCAGTTTCTCCTTCACTTTCGCAATCACGTCCGCAGCGTTAGAGCCCGGAATCTGCTTAAGCACAATCGACGCGGAAGGATAGCCGTCGATGTCCGAATACAGGTCGTAGAACGATGATCCCAGGTTGACCTTGGCCACATCCTTTAAGCGCAGAATCTCCCCGTTCGGGTTCGCACGCAGGATAATGTTCTCGTATTGCTCCGGTTTATTGTACCGGCCGATCCAGGTCAGTACGTACTCGATCGTCTGCGACGTCGTACCCGTCGCCTGACCGAGTCGCCCGGGAGAACCGATCATACTCTGTTCCTTGATCGCTTCCATCACGTCTGCGGAAGAGATTTTATAGGCCCGCATCCGGTCCAGATCCAGTTCGACCCGCATCGCGTATGCACGGTTACCGAGAATCTGTGCCCGGCCAACCCCGCGAATACGTTTAATTTCGGGAAGCAGGTTCACCGTGGTGTAGTTGTAGAGGAAGTTCTGGTCGACGTTCGGGTCTTTACTGTAGACGTTCACGTACATCAACATACTCGTCATGTTCTGCATGACGATAATCCCCTCACGCTCCACGATGGGGGGCAGACGGTTCTTCACCATCTGAATACGGTTATTCACGTTCAAGACCGCCGTGTTCGGGTCAGTACCCGGTTCAAAGATGATCTTGATCGTGGCTTCACCCGCACTGGTGGCGGCAGAGCTCATGTACCGCATGTTGGGGACACCGTTGATGGCTCGCTCCAGGATCACCAGGGTGGAGTCAACCAGAATTTTGGCACTCGCACCAGGATAGGAGACGGCCACAACCACACTCGGTGGAGCGACAGACGGAAACTGGGAAATTGGCAGGGCCGTGATCGCCAGCCCACCCATAAACAGGATGAGCAGCGAGATGACCATCGCCAATGCCGGGCGATGTAGAAATTTAGCGAACATATTATTGATCTTACCTGCTTATTCCGCGTGATATTTCAGGTTACTGAGTACTTCCTGTGGGTCACGGAAATCGTATTTGATCTTGTCGCCGTCCTTCACCTGACGAATTCCCTCGAGAATGATCTTCTCGCCTTCCTTGAGACCACTCTTGAGCACGAAGATATCGTCCTGTTCGCCCTCGATCTCAATGTCTCTCTGGTGTACGACGTTGTCCTTATCAACAACGAACGCATAACGTTTGGCGAGAATCTCGAAAGTCGCTCTCTGTGGAATTACGAGAATGTTCTGTAAGGTGCGGTGAATCAAAATCGTTCCGGTCTGACCGTTACGCAGCAACCCTTCCGGATTCGGAAAATCTGCACGGAAGGGGATGTTCCCCGTCATGTTATTAAAATCAGCTTCAATTGCACCGATCTTCCCCTGCTGAGGAAAGATTTCGCCGTTGGCCAGTTTGAGTTCGATCTGCAGATGGTCCGATTTCCCGCCATCCTTATCCAACTCGGCTTTGTACTCCAGGTACTGTGCCTCGGGCACGTTAAAGTAAACCCACATCAGACTGTTGTCGGACATGGTCGTCAGCACGTCTCCCTCTTCAATCAGACTCCCCAGCTGATTCCGCTGGCGGTCAACGATCCCGTCGAAGGGGGCTTTGACATTCGTAAAACCCAGTTCCGCCTGGGCCAGTTGCACTTTGGCTTTCGCCTTCGCCAGCTCCGCTTTTTTCAGCGCGATCTCCTGTGACGAAACGATCCCCTTATCCATCAACGACTGTGCGTTATCCAACTCAATCTGTACGCGATTGGCTTCCGCCAGTTCTGATTCCATGCGGGCCTGGAACAATGTCGGCAGGATCTTGAACAGCAGATCCCCCTTCTTGACGTGCTGTCCTTCTTTAATATTAATCTTTTCCAGGTAACCGCCTTCCAGCGCGCGAACTTCGATGTGCTGACAGGAGTGAATCTGGCAGACATACTGCTGGGTGCTGATCACATCTTTTTTTACCGGAGTCGTCACAATAATCTTGTGAACCGCGTGATGTCCCCCTTCTCCATGTCCCTCACCGTGAGACTCTGCATGCGCACCGCCATGTTCATCGGCGTGACCTTCCGCGTGTTCTTCGCCATGTGCCTTACCTGGCGCTGCGGTGTGAGATTCGGCGTGAGTCTGCGGGAGATACTCGCAACCGGTTAGCGAGAGTGAAATCAAAGCCAGAAAGCTGGCGACAGTCATTGTAAATTTCATGGTCTTAAATGTTCCTCTGATGTTAAGCCCCGGGCAGGTTGGTCAGGAGTGTCGGTAAGTGAGGAAGTAGTGGTATGAGCTATAATTTCGTTCCTCAGATGACAGCACGGGAGAAACCCGTTCCTGCCGGACTGCTGACGAGAATATGCATATCCAATGCCAAAGCACGCGGAAAACATCCACTGCTGAACAGTCGTCGTACCCGTTCGCAAAAATCTGTTATTCTTCACTTGACGAATTTCACTTCCTGTCCCATGCAGAGAATTCCCCCTGATTTTCGGGAGATTCCCGCCTTGATCGTAAACAGACAGCCTGCATCCACCCCCTGATTTCCACCGTTCGACCACACTTTTATTTTTTTATGAAACAAATCTGTTCTCACTGAACCAGGCCCCTGACTCACTCTGGGAACCAGGAATCGCCTCAACACCCTGAAAGATTCTGCAGACCCTGCACCCGCTGAGTGCAAACTCTTGCAGGGCATCCAATCCCATTCCCAGCACTCAATTTACCTCTTTTTGCTGTCGGAACGTTCCCCTGAACTGCCTGCACTTTCACCTGCAGAAATTGAACTTGATCGCTCTGTTCCGAATCGTATGCTGGTTCCCTTCTGGCTCGCGCGCGAGGCGGGTTTGCGCTCACGGAAACAGTCGGAACCAGTGATACATCTGCACCTGAACCAGCATCGATTTTCACCATGTTTTCACCCAAACAGTTCGCACCGCTGTGCCATCTGCGTTCCCACTGTTCAGGGCAAACCGGGACAGAGTCCGGACGAACCAGGACAAAATCCCGGACAGAGCAGGACAAAATCCGGCCACATCGGGACAAAATTCTGTCTTGACCCCCAGCCGCCAATCCACAAGATGCTACAACAGCAAAGCAAAAGAACAACGTAGGGGCGGCCCCATGTGTCCGCCCGCCAGACGACATCATCCTCCACTGCTGTCTTCGAAAATATCGCATGGAAACCTCCCCCCTGAGCGGCAAGGCGCTAGCCGCCGGTAACCAGGTTCGACGTGGAATACAACACCGGTGGCGAGCGCCATTCCGCTCAGAATAACAAACCGGAGATCATACAGATCGGCACCAGCACGAACAGCAGACGTACAACCAGCGCACATCAACCACCAGTGAAAACAAAGAGGGTGCTCCCGAATGCAATCCACGATTGCCGCAGGCAACAAGAGGTCGCAGAACAAATGCGCTAGAGTGAGAAACCGATACTCACCAGACAGCCGTTCTTGTCCAGTACCATAAGCGGTAGCGACTATCCCCGATCAGACGCAGCCCCCGTGAGCGGCAAAGCGCTAGCTGCCGGTAACCAAGGTCGACGTGGAATATAGCACCGGTGGCTAGCGCCATTCCGCTCATAAATTCACAGAGCAAATACGGTATATTGAGAAACCGCACCTCACTCCCGCGTTCCCTGCACCGTCCCCTTCAGCTTCCCAAACACCCCCTCACCCCAGACAACGCGCGCCTGCTGCAACCGCTTCACATCCGTCGCTGCAAACGCAGTCGCTCCAATCTCCTGGCCGTCCTGACGAATCACCAGTCGCCCCGGTTCAATACAGAACTCCAGTTCCAGCGGCTGATCCTTCCACTTCAACTGCGCTGCCAGATTCCCGGGCATCTCAAACGCCAGCACGGCTCCATATTCCCGTCGCTGCGCATCGGTCAGAAACGTGTACTGATCCGACCAGGGATAGGTTCCCTTGGAAGAGGTCGAGACCATCAACGCGCCCCCCTGCGGCACCAGTCCGGTAATTCGCTGCCCCCAGTGATTGAGCACCAGCTTATGTTGCACCGCTTCCGCCTCGTAAGGATGCACCGTCTTGTCCGTCAGTTCGGGATGCGAAAACATCCGCCCCTCAGAAAACCAGCGGTCCGCGTCCGCGTCGTACCGCCACAACTCGGCCCAGGGCCAGACTCCCACAAACAGATCACCCCGGTAAATCGCCAGCGTCTGTGCTTCACGAGCACTCGGCGAAACTCCCGGCAATCGGGGCGGCCAGCCGGACAGCTGCCTGATTTCAGTCCCCCCCGTATACTCAAACAGTTCGCCCGATGGATACTGGGCCAGCAGCAGCCGGTCCCGAAAGTTCAGCATCGAATAAACCTGGTAGCTGCTTTTGTCGCTGGCTTCCAGAATCGTCCGCCACTTGTTTCCATCGAACACATAGACGCCTCCCCAGTTCGAAACCGTGAGCAGTTCATTCCGATACTGCCCCCAGGCGAACGGCGTCGCGCCCACAAATTTGCAGTCGATGCTCACTGCCCGCGACAGATCCACCGGTCCCCCATCCGACGGCTTCCAGGGACAGGCCACAACCTTCGTAAAGCCCCCCTGTTCGGACCGCATGCCATGATAGAAACAGAGAAAGCCCTGTGCATAATAAAAGTTGTAATAGCGTCCCTCGGCAGGCGGCTCAAGAATGATGCGCCCATTGTAGGCCGCCCGGTTGGAAGAAAACGTGAGCACGCCGGTACCGACTCTCTGAATGCCATCCCCTGATCCCACCGGTCCCGTGGGAGGCTCCGGCGTATCGATCCACTTCCCGGCTGCAGGATTCCAGGTCCGCAGTGCCCCGGGTCGATAACCACTCCAGGCAGAAATCGTCTGGTTCAGATCCAGCAGATACACGCCCGTGTCCAGATCCGGATGAGGCAGCCGTTTCGTCTGTGCTGTTGGAGTGGTGCCCGGCTGTTTCACATAAAACTGCAGCGTGTGCCGATCGCCGCGAAAGCGGGTGTTGTAGACGTCCAGAAACCCGGCCCCGGCAATCACGGTGCCATCCGCATCACGCAGTTCAAACAGCGAGCCGAAGCTCTGACCGACATCCTCTCCCAGGTCAACCCGGGCCGAAATCTTGAGCAACGGCGTCGCGGCCTTCTCCGGCTCCGCAGCATTACTTTTGACAGACTCCAGACAGAGGAAACCAAGACAACCGGTCAACAGCAGACAGAAACGCATCATGGTGCGGCACTCCACAGGCGGGTTTTCGGAACGCATTTGAAGCATCCATCCTAAAGGTCCGCCAACCGGGATACAACCAGGAAGCAATTCCTGTTTTTTACTCACCTGTCATCATCGAATCCATTTTCTGCAGTCGCTACAATGAGTCCCCAGTACCAGACACACAATTCAACACAAAATCACACCCCAATCAAAAAGTAATCTGAATGCGTTCACAGGGAAAAATCACACACTGGGATGATGAAAAAGGCTTTGGCTTTATCACCCCCCAAGACGACGGCACAGAGGTCTTCGTGCACATCAGCGCTTTCACTCGAACTGCACGCCGGCCGCAGACAGGCGATCCTGTTTCATACGAAACAACCCCGGGCAAAGACGGTAAACCCAAGGCGGAGCATGTCCGTTTTTCAGACCAGTCCGTAGTCAAGAGTCTGTGCAGCGCTCCCGCTGTTCTGTTTTCGGTACTCTTTATCGGCTTTCTACTGGTCTCTGTTTATTTCAACCGGCTCTCCTGGCTGGCGCTGGTGGCATACGGTGCCGCGAGTGTGATCACATTTATCGCCTACGCCTGGGATAAGTCAGCGGCCCAACGGGGAAAGTGGCGGACAGCAGAAGCGACCCTGCACTTGATGTCGCTGGTAGGCGGCTGGCCCGGCGCCCTGGCCGCACAACGCCTGCTGCGACACAAATCCAGCAAACAGAAATTCCTGGTTGTGTATTGGCTGACCGTCTTCCTGAACGTGGCAGCAATCGGCTATGTAGTCTGGCACGGTGATTTCGGCTTGATCAAATAACTGATCAATACGAAATCACAAGACAAACAAAATGAGTCGAAGGGTGTTGCCCCGGTTAGACGCTTCCCCGTGAGCGGCAAAGCGCTAGCTGCCGGTAAGCTAGGTTGACGCGGAATTTAACACCGGTGGCTAGCGCCATTCCGCTCACAAAAACGGAGTATCAAAGAGGAACAGGCCCTGGTTTCCCTTCCTGTTTACAAACCACGAACGTCACGAAAGACACGAAAATCCCCTGTGCGTAGTATTATTCAACAGGTAGTATTAAAGGGATTGAACCAGACTCCAGGGAAATCACCAGTTCTTTAACAAGGCCCGCTTACGATGAAACAGCTCAAAGTAATTTATGAGTGTATGATGGGCTGCCTCATCGTCGTGGGCGGCGGTTTCATCATCTATCACCTGGATACAACGAATTCTGCAGTTTCGCGCATCGAGAAACTGGGGGGGAGGGGTTCGTTCCGACACCGCCTGGGGGTCAACCCTCTACGAAATCGTCAATCTCAACGAAACACCGGCTACGGACAGTGATCTCAAATGTGTGCGGAAGGTTCAGCCGTACTCAGGTGTCTATCTCAGAAATACGAACATCACGGACCAGGGCCTCAAACAGCTGCATGGTCTCGCGGTAGACGAAATCGACGTGACCGGCACCGATGTTTCAGATTCCGCAATCGCAGAGCTGCTGGCCACTATCCCCGCAGACGTAGAGTGTCACATCATACGTGATCCGAAGATTGGGATGTAGCAGATGTCAGGAACCTTAAATATTTGGTTCCTGACACCTTTTACTCAATCCACAGACAAGACATTCTTGAAAACTTTTTTTAATAAAATCGGCCAATCTATCAACCGTCAGTGGTTTGCGCCCTATGTTTCGCCAGGGCCATAGAAATGGTAGAGGTATAGTATGACCATTCCAAATGAGCTCCGCTCAACACTGGAGCTTTTACAAAGAGGATTTCCTAACGGAGTCGACGAAAGTGACATCGTTCCGCTTTGTCGGATACTCCAAGATGATGGAGAAATGAGCATCAGGACAACGGCTTTGGTTTTGGGTGAATTACTCGGATGCGACCCCGTTGTTATGCTTCCGCTCATAGATCGTTCGACTATGGATGACTTAGCTGGCTCATATCGAGTTGGAGAAATACGCGAACACCTGAAACAATATGGATTCGAAGAATGGCTTAATGAAGAATGACGTTATTGAATGGACAAAACGCAAGTAGGAAGAAAAAGGTGTCAGGAACCTTAAATATTTAGTCCCTGCATCCTTTATTGTCCGACTTCTTCTTCAATCGATTTTCCAAACATTAAATCGCAGATTCTCCCATCTATATCGAAGAAATGAACAACCGAGGACGCGGGACGCGACTGATAAAGTTCGAGACACCGGTTGGGATTCATACTCCTGTTCTTCCGGCAATAACTCTCCCAGTACATTCTCGCCATCCGAGTCCCACTCTCTGATCTTAACACCATGTTCAAATACTGAAAACGCCCCATATCCAGTGTTTTCAACCACTGTGAACTCGATTGCTGGCTGTGATACACGCCTTGTCGTTAACCAGTTCCCAAACGCAGTTCCAACTTCTGCTTGCAATACAGAACCGCAAAAGCAACTCACCAAGTCGTCGGAGGCCACGCCGAGTAGATTGGGATGTTCTTCAACCAGCTCCCAGCATTCGTCAAACTCCATGTCGGTCGCAATGACCACAACCCCGGAGAAGAATTCAGTTACCAGCGTTGAATTGCTCTCTTCAGTGTCATCCTGAGCCACTAGAATGCAATCAAGGTAGAGTCCCATTCGGCGTACATCCTAAAACTATGCGATCTACAATTCGCCACTAAGAGAAGTCAAAGGTGTCAGGAACCTTAAATCCATTTACATTGTAAATCCGCTCTTCTTCTAAATTCATTTTTAGTTCTATCACCTTCTTCTGCTCATATTATCAACAACCTCTGTAGCTACTCTTTTTCTTCGTCACCAGGTTTGATTACCATCAGCGAAACAAGTGCGAGCACAAGGCCAATCAAACACGATGCACTGACATGCCAGAACAGGGTCAGGAGAGTATTGTCAGAGAAGATCAACACGGGAGTCTCCCCAAAGAGAACCCGCCTGATTTCCAATTCATACCAGTTACCCAATGAGCAAGCAACAAAGCAGGCGACAGGAAACGAATTATAAAGGTGGTATGAAAACCACAGAATGCAAAAAGTGATCAATGAACACAATAGCCAAACCGCGCGAAAACGTCTGGTTTTGATGACCATCAGCGTAACAGGTGCGAAAACAAGGCCAACTAAACACGCTGCAATAACATGCCAGAACAGGATCAGGAGAGTATTATCAGGGGCGATAAACACGGGAGTATCCCCATAGAAAACACGCCTGATTTCCAATTCATACCAGTTACCCAATATGTAACTGTCACTCCCGATTACCGATCTGCCATCTTCAGTTTTATACTCCGATGGAAACGAAGCAGTAATCAGGTAGGAAAACAACAGAGTGTAAAAAGCGATCATTGAACACATTAGCCAAACCACGCGAAAACGTTTGGTTTCGATCGCCAGCAGCGTAACAAGTGCAAGCACAAATCCCATTAAACACGCTGCACTGACATGCCAGAACAGGCTCAGGCGAGTACCATCATCACCGAACGACCCTTTAGCAACCCCAAAGAGAGCCCCTCTTACTTCCAGGACATACAAAGTGATCAGGGCACACAATATCCAGATCACGCTGAAACGTCTGGTTTTGACGAGACTCAAAATCATCTGTACGCCGCTCCT
Organism: Gimesia benthica; assembly: GCF_009720525.1. Lineage (NCBI taxonomy): Bacteria > Pseudomonadati > Planctomycetota > Planctomycetia > Planctomycetales > Planctomycetaceae > Gimesia > Gimesia benthica. The sequence goes on along the minus strand of NZ_CP043930.1, from coordinate 6,203,336 downwards.
AATGATGAGACCTGCCTCCTTTATTAATCCTTTGGATTGATCAATTAACTGGCCAATATACCGTCATGATGAGACGCAGGGAGTCAGCTCCGGTCAGACGCTTCCCCGTGAGCGGCAAGGCGCTAGCCGCCGGTAATCAAGGTTGGCGTCGAAGAACAACACCGGTGGCTAGCGCCATTCCGCTCACAAAAAACAGAGTAGAAAAAACAATAATGGACCAGGTCTCTTTTTGTTGCCTGGATCTCACTTCCTGTTGTACTCCACCGCGTGACAGCCATTGAATTTGGCGAAAGCTGACAATTTTGATTCCATTTTTTTCTGTACTAAATTCTGATCCACTTTTTTTTCGTAGTGAATCGAGTGAATCATCAGCCGTTGATTGGTTCGATCTGCTTTGCAATCGATGCGGGCGACAAATCGGCTGCCCTGTAGGACAGGCAGTGAAAAATACCCATACTTTCTTTTTGTCGCCGGAACATAGCATTCAATTTTATAGTCAAAATCGAATAAGGTAATCAGTTTATCTCTTTGAATGACCAAATTATCAAACGGTGACAGGATGTGTATTTTCTGGCTGACCCCGGGAATGCTCTCCAGTGATTGCTTGAGGGCATAATAAGTCTGTTCAACTCCTTCAATAGCGACTTGAGAAATTTCGTCATCAGCTACCATTTGGTCGAGGGTTGTCAAGACACTTGTTTTGGTTCGAGACTTGCGCATGTAGGCAATTTCGCTTACAGTTGCCAAGCCATGATGCTGAAGCGTTCGTTGAATCAGGTATCGAGCAAAGTCGGTTTCGCACGGTAGTGTGGTGTCAACAGTACCAGGAATCACATTCTCCGGGAGATCGTATACTTTCTGGAATCCCTCACGGCGAGTGATTTCCAGCTTGCCTTCTAGAAAAAGTCGCTCTAACGCTTTCTTGGCTGGTTTCCAGTCCCACCATCCCGATTTCCCCTGCTTTGTCATCTCAAAGTCTTTTGATCGAAGTGGACCTTCTTTGCGTATCCTGGTTAAAACCTGTTTCATCATTTTCAGGTCTTTGGGATACCAGGACGTCTCGCGTTTCTGAAACTCTCGTTTCAGTGGTAGAGAATACCGGTAGTCTTTCATAGGCAGGTAAGAGGCAGCATGACTCCAGTACTCAAATGCGTCTCGTGATTCAATGAGCTGGTCCAGGTTAACCGGACTGTATTTTTGATTTCGACTCCAAAACACATGATGATGGGCACGTTCGACGACAGAGATGGTATCAATCTGGACGTACCCCAGATGCTCAATGATTTCCACGGGATCCAAAGCTGGTCCTGTCAGCTTCTGACTAGCCACCATCAAACGCTGTGCAGACTTCAATGGCAACTTAATCGTTTTCATCTCTGATTTTTTGAGAACCTGGAAGAATTGTAGATAGACTCAAACAGCCGATGTTAAGTCTGTACCTGCCTAAGCATAGTACAATAGCGCACGAGATATCAACGTGAGCGTAGAAAACGAAGTGTGAGACCTCAAGTAAAGAGAATCTGAAAGAGGGCAGGACTCTTCTTTAAGAGCCTCGATCCCTTTGTTCTTCACGCTGCCAAATCAAAGGTAGGTACTGAATTCGTTGCCGGACATCACAATGAAAATCCCCAGGATAGCCAAGGCAATTCCCGCTGGCCCCATCCACGGCTTCCCGGTGTCGTGCTTTGACAGGATCCAAAGAATGATGCTCACGATGCCACAGACCACCAGCAGCAGATTTAATGCGAGTGCCGTAAATGAGAAGCTGTGGTACACAAAACCCATCTGCCGACTGAAGGGGATGAGCGGAAAATACGCAGGATGGTCGATCTCGTCTGGGCGATCTGAACGCCAGAGATCGCAGTAGTAACAGGCAGGCCATCCAAAATACCGTTCGAGTTCCCATCCGGGCTCACGGTCCCTCCGTCCACCCCAGCCTGGATTCCATGAGAAGGCATTAATGACAAGAAAGGCAACTGCGCCCCACACGATGATGGGTGTCACTTGTGAACGAACTGATTCTGTCATGACTCTTGCCTGTTTTTAGGCATCCGCCTGCTGATGCCCTCAAAGGAGCTACTGTACCACCACAGTCAGGTTCTAATCCGTCTTGCTGCTGTTATCGTTGGTGATATACGGTGGTCCGTTATCCCCTTGGGTCATCTCCTTAATCTCTTCCTTGGAGAGATACGGTGGTCCATAACCCCACTTTGAGACAATCTGCATTACATTTCCTTCAGACAGAGAGACCCCCCCAGAGGCTGTACTCTTCTCCAAATGCGCCTTGATGGTGTCGTTAGTTTTACGGACATATTCAAAACTCCTATTGTCACTTTCCCATATTTCAAAACCGCTCACGTCATCGAGATCGTCTGCACCGGTCAGCCTGAAAGAGGAATAGGTCGAATAATCTTTGTTTCCTGTAGATAATATTGAGCAGTAAAGATCTGAATGCGGATATACATAAAGCGATTTAGTTAAACATGAATAATATTTTTTATTGTTCATGATGTTATTTACATCTGACAAAGATTGAACAGACAGCGTTCCCGTTACATAGTTTCGATTTTCCTTGAGTAAAAACGTTCCGTTATCCCAGACTGCAAAGGTAATTTCGGGCTGAAACAGATCGTTATGATATGGTGAAAATCGAGTTTGAAAAACGGCGATCATGGGCTTATTGAATAAATAAGCTGGTAGATCAGACTCATCTGAGAACTGTGGTAGCTCCTCAGCTGGAGGGGAATTGCTGGTCGATAATCCACGGTGACAACCGGAAAGACAAGAACCAAATAATAATGAGACAGAGATTACAATGTAACGGACATCCATTCCGCACCTCTTCTTAAGTGGAGTGATCCCAAACCGCATGCAGGCAGGCAACAAAAGCCAGCCGCGGTCAGATCAGTTCCCGAATCGGTGCCTGGCGTTCCAGCAGATATTGTGGACGGCCATTGTTGTCCGGGATGGTGGTCGTGGCAGGATCGATGCCCAGGTTGTGATACAGCGTCGCGAAGACCTCCTGCATATGCACGGGACGGTCGACCGCTGCTTCGGCCCATTTATCCGTCGAGCCGATCACCTGCCCGGCTGGCATTCCGCCCCCCGCCAGCAACCCCGCATGCACGCGCGACCAATGATCGCGACCGGCTTTGTCATTGATCTTGGGAGTCCGTCCAAACTCGCCCCACACGATGACCGTCACGTCCTGATCCAGCCCGCGTTCGTGCAGATCTTCGACCAGCGCCGCCACGCCCTGATCCAGTAACGGAATCACTTTGCGGCCTCTGCCGAAGTTATCGCTGTGGTAATCGAAGTCAGCGAAACTGCAGGTCACCATCCGGGCCCCTGCTTCTACAGCACGCCGCGCCTGCAGGAACCGGGACATCAGCGCCTGGTAGCCCATTTTGGGATCAAAGCCCAGCACTTTCGGATCGTCGATTCCATACCGGGCCCGGACTTGCGGATCGACTTTCTCCAGGTCCAGCGCTTCCACCAGCCGGGAGGAAGTCAACACTCCCAATGCCTGTTCGGTAAAGTTATCGCTGGTCTCGGCGGCCAGCTTCTGATCGACCTTCCGCCGGTACGTATCGAGTTCTTCCAGCAGCCTGGTCCGCTCGTGCAGACGGACCGTGGATATCGCATTCAGCGTCATGTTGCTCATCACTTCGCCATCAGGGCGAAATGGTGAATGGGCCATTCCCAGGAAGCCCGGCCCCTTGATGTTATAAGGATCGTGTGCCATCTTCTGCGACAGATCAATATAAGGGGGCACGGAAGGATCAACGGCCCCCTGCAGTTTGGAGAGTGCCGACCCCATGGACGGCCAGCCCCCCTGCGGTTTGGGATCCCGGAACTGATGCCCGGTGCAGCATTGGAAGGAATCGTGCCGGCCTTCGGAACCCACGAGCGATCGAATGATCGAGAACTTGTCCATCATCCCCGCGACGCGAGGCATCAACTCGCTGATTTCAATGCCGGGAACATTGGTCGCAATCGGTTGAAACTCACCGCGAATCTCGGCTGGCGCATCGGGCTTCAGGTCAAACATATCCTGGTGCGGCGGTCCCCCATTCAGGAAGATCATGATCACCGCTTTATGAGACTGACGCTGCGGATTCTGCTGCTCAGCCTGCAGCAATTGAGGCAGCGATAAGCCCCCCATCGCCAGCCCGCCGATCTGTAGGAAAGAGCGGCGGGAGATTTGATCACAGAATTTCGTGGCACGGCCTTCAATTTTCAGCATGCTGCCTGTTCCGGGAAACCAGGAATAATGAAACCCACACTCCATTGAGTGCCCTGATGATACAACGACCATGCATAAAAAGATACCGATTTCTGCCCTGTGAGGTGTACCGGAATCCACTCAGCTTGGCTTCTTTTCTGTGAAGCAAGTGATGAATATCAGCACTTTTGCCTGCAGATCACACGCAAGATGCTGCACGCACCCTGCAAGTCTTTGCACGCCCCTGCTGCAAAATCTGGTTCCATCCTCTCCCTGACAAAATTTATTCCAGATAACTGGATCTGTATCTCAGGCAGAAAACCGGCAAAACCCCTCTCCTTACGTGCCAGCCCCGTTTATTTTGCCTCTGCGGCACACTGATTGCATCTCCCCCAGTCATACTCGCCACGTTGGTCAGTCAACGTGCAAACAAACGCGCCCCCAGGCGGCACTGACGCCGACCAAACCCGCCCCCCAAGGAACATACAACCATGTTAGAGGCCTTTCTGGACAATTTCCTGCATAACCTCTTCAAACCGCTGCTGCTTTTCTTTTACATGGGCTTTCTGATTCCTATCCTCAAAGTTCCCTTTGAGTTTCCCAAAGCCGTCTATCAGGGTCTGACCCTCTACCTGCTGATCGCCATTGGCTGGCACGGCGGTGAAGAACTGGCGTCCCTCTCGATCTCCGAATTCGGTCAGGCACTCGGATTCATGGTCATCGGCTTTTTCGCGAATCTCATGATCGGGATCTTCGCCTATATCATTCTGCAACGAACCACCAAACTGCGTCAGATCGACGCCGCCACCGTGGCCGGCTTCTACGGATCCGACTCAGCCGGTACCTTCGTAACCTGCCTGGGTGTCATAACCGCAGCACAGATCGCCTATGCGGCTTACATGCCTGTGATGCTGGCTGTCATGGAAATTCCCGGCTGTCTGGTAGCCCTCTATCTCGTATCGCGCCTGCGACAGAAAGGGATGGACGCGCACGGAAACATGCCTCACGAAGCAGACTATCAGCCACCGCATCCCGCCCCGGTCCTGGAAGGCACCGGCGGAGAAGAAGCGACTCTCGACAGCGAAGGGGAACCAGTCAGCTATCAGTCCTCTGGAACAACGCACACTCAGACCGCCGTCGCTGCGAAAACGGAAACCCATCGCGAACTGGCTGCTCAGCTGGAAGTGGAAGTCGATGAAAAGAAAAAACCGATCTTCAGCAAAGAACTCCTGCACGAGGTCTTCCTGAACCCGGGCCTCTACCTCCTGTTTGGCGGGATTATCATCGGCTTTCTCGGACGCCTGCAGGGCAAAGCAGTCACCAGCCTGGACGACACCCTGTTTGTGAATATCTTCCACGGAATGCTCTGTCTGTTCCTGCTGGAAATGGGTATTACGGCCTGTCGTCGCTTGAAAGACCTGAAAACAGCCGGCTGGCGGTTCATCATGTTCGCACTGCTCTGCCCCAACCTGTTTGCGTTGTTCGGCATTCTCGTGGCACACGGTTACAGCATGGCTCTGGGACAGCCCTTTGACCTGGGAACCTACGCTCTGTTCTCAGTCCTCTGTGCCGCAGCCTCATACATCGCCGTACCCGCGGTCCAGAGACTGGCCATCCCCGAAGCCAGCCCGACACTGCCCCTGGCAGCTTCGCTCGGTCTGACCTTCACTTACAACGTCACCATCGGAATCCCGGTTTACATGCTCATCGCCGAGCTGGTCATGAAAACCTTACCCGTAGCATAACCAACTTTACCCCACTGATTAAATCATTGTTGAAACCAGAGAAAATATCGAGCTCAGTCTCACAGGAAACCACGGCATGGCTACCACCACAGAATTAACCAAAGTCATTGTCATCACCGAAACCCATTTCGAACAGGAACTCTTAAACGAGTTCCGCGAACTGGGGATCAAAGGGTTTACCTGTATGAACTGCTGGGGCCAGGGTCACCACCAGGTCTACGACGAGCCCTTTATCGGACACTCCCAGACCCGCATTGAAATCATCACCACTGAAGCGATCGCAGAATCAATCGTCGATTACTGTCGGCAACCCCGCTTCGAATCGTATGCGATTTCCGCCTACCTGGAATCCGTGCGTGTCCGAGACCCCAATAAATTCATCGCCTGAAACGGGTAAACCACCCCTTTCGCGACGGCAGATTTCGTAGTTTGCCAGTCACCTTCATGTGCTTACTTTGGCGGGTAGCTAGCATGACAGGTGACTGGCAGCTACGAATTTTAAAATACTTCCCCCGCTCCTATCGCAGATCCCCCATTCCTGGGTGTGACGAGTTTCCCCCCAAACCCGTGCTGGACAGATCTAACATCACATGTTAGCATATTGATGCGTTCAGTCTGCGCGCCACGGCCACGTCTCAGTTCACGCGTCCCTGGTTCGCTGCAATCACATTCCAGGCCAGCAACAGGCCTGAAGTTCAGAGTGAGGAACGGGTTATGCAACGGCGTCAATTTCTGGTCGCGTCCGGTCTCGGCTTTGCCGGGATGACATTCGGCTCTCCCACCCCCGCCGTTTCCGCTGCTCCGGCTCCCACAACCCCAGGCAGAAAACCCGCTAAATCAACGATTCTGTTCTTCCTGTGTGGTGGTGCATCCCATATGGATATGTGGGATATGAAGCCAGAAGCCCCCTTGGAATACCGGGGTCCGTTTCAACCGATCCAGACCTCCGCACCGGGAGTCCACCTCTCCGAACATCTGCCCCTGCTCGCCAAACAGGCACATCATCTGGCCCTGGTCAATTCGGTCGGCGGCACCGTTAACACCAACGATCACCACGCCGGATATTACTACAACCTCACAGGACATATTCCGGATCTGACGTTCGTCACCAAAGGGAACAACCGCACGCCCCAGCCGGACGACTGGCCTTACATGGGTTCCGTGGTCGCCTCCCGACGCCCCGCGCATCCGAATCTACCCAACGCCATCTCGCTGCCGCACATGCCCAGCCGCGCCCCGTATACCCGCCCCGGTCAGTTCGCTGCCCGACTGGGCGTCGAACACGATCCGATGTATATTCAGGGCACACGCGAAGAACCGCTGAAGCTCCGCGGTCCCGCACTCTCGCTGGAAGGGGGCATCACAGCCGACCGGCTCACCGATCGCATTTCCCTGCTCGAACAGCTCGATTCCGCCCGACGACAGTTCGACGACTTCGCCAGCATCTCCACAATGAATCAGCACCAGGAACGCGCCCTGTCATTGTTGATGTCTGCCCAGTCCACCTCCGCCTTTGACGTGCAGCAGGAAAAACCGGCCACACTCGAACGCTACGGCAAAACCATCAACGGCATGAGCCTGCTCGTTGCCCGCCGTCTGGTAGAGGTCGGCGTCCCCTTCATTACCGTCTTCTGGAAAGGCGATCTCAGAGCCCTCGGCAAGAAGTGCAAGAGCGCCGGCAGCTGGGATACCCACGGCAACAATTTCCAGTGCCTCAAAGAAGACCTGCTGCCCGAATTCGACCGTGCTTACTCCGCACTCATCGAAGACCTCGCCGAGCGGGGCCTCATCGATGACACGCTGGTCCTCGTCACCAGTGAAATGGGCCGCAAACCAAAAATCGGCGATCCCCGTTCCGGCGGCAAATCAGGCGCAGGCCGTGACCACTGGACGCACTGTCTGACTGATGTCCTCGCGGGCGGCGGCATTCAGGGAGGCCAGACCTTTGGTGCCAGCGACAAGCATGGAGAATATCCCAAGGACAAACCGGTCACCCCCGCCGACATCACGCATACGGTCTACCACGCGATGGGCATTCACGACCTGACCGCCTACGACAAGCTCGGCCGACTCTACTTCCTGCTCGACAAATCCAGACCGATCACCGAACTCTTCTGAGTTTGCCCCGGGATCTGCAGGTTCATACACCTCTTTGCATTCCCGCGCCGTTCTGCTAAATTCCAGCCAGACAGTCAATTAGCGACTGTCCAGCGGCACGCAGATCACCTGCGCGCCGCGATAATGGATTATCTTATCAAGTTTTCCCCATGCAAATGCAGGCCTGTCCAGTGAATTGATTTTTGCCCAAATCTGACCGCAAAATCGCAGATATATGGGAACAGGATTCGCATCGTGACTATCATCAGTGTGTAACTGGTGCCGAAACACCTGTTCTTCAGCAGGGGAGCATTATTCCTGCGCACATTCTGCAAATTTAACAGGCACGCCTGCCTCTGCCTGAATGGAAAAGAGTTAATAGAGTCTATGGCTGAAGTAGAATGGGATCGTCTTGCTGCCGAAGTAAATCGTGAACCGGGTGCAAACTGGAAACGCTGGGGCCCCTACCTCGCAGAACGACAATGGGGAACCGTGCGGGAAAGTACGGCTGATGGCGATCCGTGGCTCAATTTCACACACGAAGAGGCCACCTGGCGTACCTATCGCTGGGGGGAAGACGGCCTGCTGGGTATCTGCGACCGTCAGTGCCGACTCTGCTTCGGGCTCGCCCTCTGGAACGGCGAAGACCCGATCCTCAAGGAACGTCTGTTTGGACTGACCGGCCCGGAAGGCAATCACGGTGAGGACGTCAAGGAAGCCTACTACTACCTCGACTCAACCCCCTCGCATTCCTACCTCAAGGCACTTTACAAATACCCGCAGTCAGAATTCCCTTATGGGGAACTCCGCGAGGAAAACGCGCGTCGCTCCCGCAAGGAACCGGAATACGAACTCACCAATACCGGCATCTTCGACGAAGGCCGCTACTTTGACATCCAGATGGAATACGCCAAAGCAGCCGACGAAGACATTCTGATTCGCGTCACCATTTTCAACCGTGGACCGAAATCGGCGCCCCTGCACTTCCTCCCCTCCTGGTGGTTTCGCAACACCTGGAGCTGGGGTCCTACGCTCGATCGCCCCAGCGAAAAACCGAGCATGGAACAGATCGCCGACACCTGCCTGAAAGCAGAACATGAAACCCTGGGCGAATTCCGCCTCTTTACCGATCTCGGTCCGGATGGAGAGACCCCCGACTGGCTCTTTACCGAAAACGAAACCAATACCTGGCGATTTGAAGACCCGAACAGCCGCCGCCCCTCCTGTAAAGACGCCTTTCACCTGGCAGTCGTCGATGGAGTCGAAGGCGTCATCAATCCACGCCCCACAGGCACCAAGGCTGCCGCGCACTTCAAACGCGTCATTCCTGCTGGCGAATCAGTTGAGTTCCGCCTGCGAATGTCTGCCATTGATGAATTACCGGAAACCCCCTTCGGACCGGAATTCGATGAAATCTTTGCCCAGCGAATTGACGAAGCCGATCGGTTCGCCGATTGCCTGGTCGAACCGGGACTCTCTCCGGACGAGCAGCAGATCCTCCGCCAGGCCAATGCCGGCCTGCTCTGGACCAAACAGTTTTATCACTACGTCATTCCCCGCTGGCTCGAAAACGCCGGCAAGGGGAATAAGGAACCAGCCCGCCGCCTGCCCGGCATGCCCAGCCCCCGCAATGCAGACTGGGGACACCTTTACAACCGCAATATCATCTCCATGCCCGACAAGTGGGAATACCCCTGGTACGCGGCCTGGGACCTCGCGTTTCACCTGATTCCGTTCTCCAAGATTGATCCGCACTTCGCCAAGGACCAGGCCATCCTGTTCCTCCGCGAATGGTACATGCATCCCAACGGACAGTTGCCCGCTTACGAATGGAATTTCAGTGACGTCAACCCACCCGTGCACGCCTGGGCCTGCTGGCGCGTCTACCAGATGACCGCCTCCAACGGAGATCGCGATCGCAATTTCCTGGAACGCGTCTTCCAGAAACTCCTGCTCAACTTTACCTGGTGGGTCAACCGTAAAGATATCCGCGGCAAACACGTCTTCAGTGGCGGCTTCCTTGGACTGGATAACATCGGAATCTTCGATCGCTCCAAACCACTGCCGACAGGCGGCCACCTGGAACAGGCCGACGGCACCGCCTGGATGGCCTTCTTCTGTTCGAGCATGCTTTCCATCGCCTTTGAACTGGCCGATGGCAATCCTGCTTATGAAGACATGGCGTCCAAGTTCTTCGAGCATTACGTCTCGATCGCCGAAGCGATGAACTCCCTGGACGGCACTGGTCTCTGGGACGAAGAAGACGGTTTCTACTACGATCACCTGCACCTTGACGGACGCAGCATCCCGCTCAAAATCCGTTCCATCGTCGGGTTGATCCCCCTGTTTACCGTCGACGTTCTCTTCGATCATACCATCGAGAAACTCCCCGCTTTCCGTAAGCGAATGGAGTGGTTCCTGAAGAGCCGCCCCAATCTGCAGAAGTTTATGACTTACATGGAACGCGATTCAGAAACATCCTCAGGCGGCCATCGCCTGCTGGCGATCCCCACGCGCGACCGACTGTTGCGTCTGCTCCGCTACCTGCTGGATGAAGACGAGTTTCTCTCCGACTACGGGATTCGCTCTCTCTCCAAATTCCATGAAGAGCATCCTTTCGAATACGAACTCAACGGCGAGCTGCTAAGGGTCCAGTACCTGCCCGCCGAATCGGATAGCGGCCTGTTCGGCGGTAACTCCAACTGGCGGGGTCCTATCTGGTTCCCTCTCAACTACCTGTTGATCGAAGCCCTCGAACGCTATCACCAGTTCTACGGCAAGACACTTCGCGTCGAATGTCCGACCCGCTCGGGCAACTACATGGACCTGCAGGAAGTCGCCGACGAAATCCGCCGCCGCCTTGCCCGTCTGTTCCTCTCCGACGAAGCCGGCGATCGTCCCAGTTATGCCCGCACCGATGTCCTGCTCAACGATCCGCACTGGCGCGACCTGGTGCTGTTCTACGAATACTTCGACGCAGAAACCGGACGCGGACTGGGGGCCAGCCACCAGACCGGCTGGACCGCTCTGATCTCTCCCATTCTGGTCACCTTGGCAAGTCGCTGTCGGCAACAGTCAGAAGCCGGCCAGCCTGCTGCAGCCGAGTAAGCGGACAACTCAACTTCTGACCTGAATCTTTATCCAGAATTAATTCGACAGCCTCATTCCGGATGATTAAGATATATTCCGAGTGACATATTTCTCCTTTCTAAATGTGTCACCAGGATTTGTCGCAGATCACTTGTGAATGACCTCAACTCAATGCAGCCAGGCATCACTGCTGCGCCTTAACTCTGCTACTGCGGGCACAAAACGTTGAGTGACTCTCATTGTCGATGATTCTCACACTGGATCGCCACGTGAGTCCAGTGTCGTATCTCCATACAAACTTCTCGGGAGAAAATCCGATGCGCTCGTTTCGATGCTGCCTCTACCTGCTCTGTGTCTCTACACTGCCTCTCTCTGTTACCGCAGAAGAGTTCAATCGCACGAAACTGCCGATTGCCCAGCCCCCTTTCAAAGGAAAGATCGGCGTTAAGGCTTCCGAATCGGTCAGAGACTTTCCCCAGGAGGTCAAAGCCCCTAAGGGAGCGCCCAATGTGCTGATCATCCTGACCGATGATGTCGGCTTTGGGGCCTCCAGTACATTCGGCGGCCCGATTCCCACCCCCACCTTTGACCGGCTGGCAAAATCGGGGCTGCGTTACAACCAGTTCCATACCACGGCACTCTGCTCCCCCACCCGGGCTGCCCTGATCACCGGTCGCAACCATCATACCGCAGCCACAGGTGGCATCATGGAAATTGGTGTCGGCTATCCCGGCTACAATACTCTGGTTCGCAAATCGTGTGGGACTATCGGACAGATCCTGAAATTCAACGGCTATAATACGTCCTGGTTCGGTAAAAATCATAACGTCCCCGACTGGCATACATCACAGGCCGGTCCCTTCGACCTCTGGCCTGTGGGGCTGGGTTTTGAATACTTCTACGGATTCGTGGGGGGAGATACGAGCCAGTGGACTCCCGCCCTGGTGGAAAACACGCGGCCCATCGAACCGCCGGCCAACGACCCGAACTATAATTTCGATGAAGACATGGCTGACCGGGCGATAAACTGGATTCGCATGCAGAACGCTGTCGCTCCCGACAAACCGTTCCTCTGTTATTACGCTACGGGAACCGCGCATGCACCGCATCACGCCCCCAAAGCCTGGATCGAGAAATTCAAAGGGCAGTTTGACCAGGGTTGGGACGAAGTACGCAAGGAAACATTGGCGCGTCAGAAAAAACTCGGAGTGGTCCCCGAGGGAACCCGTCTGACCGAACGCTCCAAAGGCATTCCCGCCTGGGACTCACTCGACGACCGCCAGAAAGAAGTCTATGCCCGCATGATGGAAGTCTACGCGGCTGCTCTTTCCCACGCCGACCATCAGTTCGGCAGACTCATCGATTCCATCGACGAACTGGGACAACTCGACAACACGCTGGTGATCTATATCCAGGGAGACAATGGCGCCAGTGCCGAAGGGAGTGCCCAGGGACTGCTCAACGAAATGACCTTCTTCAATAACATCAAAGAAGATTTCGAAGAGGTCTACCGCCGCAGGGATGAACTGGGCAGCCCGACCACCTTTAATCACTATCCCATCGGCTGGGCACACGCCATGGACTCGCCCTTCCAATGGACCAAGCAGGTCGCCTCCCATTTCGGCGGAACCCGCAATGGCCTGGTCATGTCCTGGCCGGCGCGCATCAAAAACAAGGGAGCCGTCTGTTCCCAGTTTCATCATGTGATCGATATTCTCCCCACCGTTCTGGAAGCCACACAACTGCCTGCCCCCGATTCCATCAACGGCATCACTCAGGAACCAATCCAGGGCGTCAGCATGGCTTATACCTGGGATGATCCCCAGGCCCCGTCGAAACGCGAAACGCAGTACTTTGAAATGCTCGCGAACCGGGCTATCTATGATAAAGGCTGGATCGCCTGCACGACTCCCACAACGCCTCCCTGGGTCAGCGTGGCAGATCCGGTGGATGTCATCGACGGCTACCAGTGGGAACTCTACAACATCGATGATGACTTTTCAGAGTCCGTCAATCTGGCCGAGAAATATCCGGAGAAACTCAAAGAACTCCAGCGACTGTTTTATATCGAAGCGGTCAAAAACAATGTGCTCCCGCTGGATAACAGTAAAGCCGAACGACTCGATGTCAAAAACCGGCCCAGCCTGACCAGGGGACGCGATACCTTCACCTATTACGACGAAATGCTGCGGATCCCGGAAGGGTCTGCCCCCGATCTTAAAAACAAATCGTTTGGGATCTCTGCAGTCGTTGATATTCCCGAATCAGGAGCAGAAGGCTTGCTGATGACACAAGGCGGTCGCTTCTGTGGCCTCGGACTGTATGTGCTCGAGGGGAGGCCGGTCTTCCATTACAACCTGTGTGGCGTAGAACGCTATAACGTCGCTGGTAAAGAAAAACTGAAGCCGGGCAAGCACGTCATCACCCTCGACTTCAAATACGATGGCGGAGGCGTCGGCAAAGGAGGCCAGGCCACGCTCACTGTCGACGGGAACAAAGTCGCTGTCAGCAGGATCCCGCAAACTGTCGGCTACCGCATGTCGCTCGATGAAACACTCGATATCGGTGAGGACACCGGCACCCCGGTCAGTGAGGATTATAAGATCCCCTTCAAATTCACCGGGGACCTCAAAAAAGTAACCATCAAAATCACCGAGCACCCACTCACGGAAGAACAACTGCAGCAATATCGCGAAACCCAGGTCAAAGCAGCTTTGTCGCGGTAACCGGGCAGGAAAAAGCAGTTCGGCAGCGGAATTCAACTGCCATAGGACTCTCAATAGTAAGAGTCAGCCCAACCGCTATAACCGTTACAAACTGACCGACGACGTTCCGCTTATTCCAGTCTTAACGAAAAAAACATTCAGCGACCGTCGACAGGCGACGAAAAGTATCTAAAGGTTCAGATTCCTTTAACTCTCTACTTTTCGAGAACAACTATGATCCCAGGCTCTACCAATCTACTCTGGATCCTGGAACGCGGTCGCTTAACCGTCTCGATCTGCTGCCTGATTTGCCTCTGCTGTTCTGCTCCCCTCAGTCGATCTGCTTTCGCCGACGATGCGTTACCAGTCTCCCTCTACGAAGAAATGCAGCAGACAGCCGAGTCTGATCTGCTCTGCACTGAGTCAACCTGCGCTGAGAACACCGGTCCCTGCGTCTGTTGTGATGGTCCCGACTTCTGGACGCAGACAACGCTGACGCAGAACCTGTTTCCGCGTCGTGCCTGTCTGGCTGAGCAGGGAATCACCTTCGATGCCGACCTGATTCAATACTACATGGGAGTCGCCTCGGGAGGTCGGGAACAGGAATTTCGCTACTCAGGTCACGGCGACTATGTGATGAATATCGACTCAGGCAAGCTGGGCGGACCTCAGGGCCTGTTCGTCAAGCTCCGCGCCGAACACCGTTTTGGTGAAACCATTAACAATGCAACCGGCGCAATTATCCCCGCCACCCTGGCTCCCGATTTGCCGGTCTCCTACAGCAACGAGCTCTATCTGACCAACGTCCTGTTTACTCAGATGTTTTCCGAATCGTTTGGTGTCTTCGCGGGGAAACTCGACACACTCGACGGCGACATGAATGCCTTCGCCCATGGTCGCGGCAAAACCCAGTTCTCCAATACCGCCTTTATCGCCACGCCCATCGGTCTGCGAACCATCGTCTATTCAACACTTGGAACCGGCTTTCTGATCCTCAGAGAAGGCGAACCGATCTTCACCTTCACCGTCCTCAACGCGACAGATACCACCCGCACCAGTGGCTTCGATGAACTGTTCGCCCACGGTGCTGCCATCATTCCCGAACTGCGTCTCCCCACGAATCTCTTCGGCAAACCGGGACACTTCCTGTTCGGAGCCAGCTACAGCACTCGATCGTTCGCTTCGCTGGAACAGGACCCCCTGTTCGTTCTGCCCACTGTGCCCATCGACCGAGAATCCGAGTCCTGGTCATTTTACTGGAACTTCGATCAATACCTGGTGATCGATCCCGACAATCCCCAGCGTGGCTGGGGTCTGTTCGGCCGTGCCGGGATCGCCGATAAGCAGACGAATCCCATCGAGTGGTTCCTCAGCCTCGGGATCGGCGGCAGCAGTCCCATTGCCAGCCGCGAAGCAGACACCTTCGGTATCGGCTGGTATTATTCCGCCACCAGCGACCGCCTGACCCCCTTCATCGACAAGGTGCTGGGAGGCGTCGGTGACGGATACGGCGTTGAACTGTTCTACAACGTAGAAGTCACCAAATGGTTCCACCTGACCACCGACATGCAGGTCATCCGCCCCGCCCGTCAAACCGTCGACACCGCCCTGCTCGTCGGCTTACGTGCCGTAATTGATCTTTGATCGAATACAGGTGATTGATCGCGTTCTCTTTGGTGAATTCATCACTGCATCAGCGACAGCACAATGAAACCAGCCAGGTAAATGACGAGCATCAACAGACTTTCGAAACCGATATTACCCGGACCATGCTTCTGTCGGTAGATCAATCCGGAGAGCAGAACCACATTCAGCAAGAGTGTGATCGTCGTCAGCAGAATCTCCCGTGTCCCCATCCCCGGGCCGTGATAGATCGAACCGCTGAGAAATGTAAAATCGGCAGCCGCGATGAACAGCACATCAAAGAAATTACCGCCGACCACATCGCTCACCGCCAGTGTCAGTGCTCCGCGCCTGACCGCTGCCAGGCAGGTGACCAGTTCGGGAAGCGAAGTCGCCCCCGCCATCAGCAGACCACCTACAATCGGCGCGGAAAGGTTCGTTTTATCCTGAATGTTTCCCGCCGATTCCGCGACCAGGCTGCCACTGATTAAGGTTAGCAAACCTGAAAATACCAGTCCTGTCCACAAGAGCCAGAGCCGCTCGTGCTGTGAACCGGGTGCAGGTTCATCAAGTACCGTCTCAGAAGTATGCCGCGGATGCCACATCGGTTCTTCCTGCACGCGATAGGTCAGCCAGAACGCCATCACAGCCCCCGCCAGTAACAGCAGCGTTGCCGGATGCACGGGCCCGATCACCACATTGGGACTTCCCAGACCAAGCAGCACAATTGTGATCAGCAGGATCAGCATGATGGTCTGGATCATCGTCGTGGCCGAAGCAGCCGCATGTTCCAGATTTGCCTTACGATGCAACACGTCGGCCAGCGCGAGCACAGTCGTCTGAAAGGCGATGCCTCCCATCGCGTTACTCAACGCGAGCACCGCATGTCCCTGCAAAGCCGCCGTCACCGAAGCCGCCAGTCCAGGCAGCGCAGTGATCAGCCCCAGCATGATCGTTCCAGTCACCGCTTCACCCAGACCGGTCCGATCTGCCAGCCGATCCGCATATTCCGCCAGCTTGACTCCCGAAACACCGATCACCACAGCCGCCATGATAAACACGGTGACATCGCCCCAGAGTGGCAGATTTAATTCATACATGGTGCAGTGGTTCTTCTAGCGGAAGTTCAACAGTAGAATTCTTCAGCATGTCACGTTGATTTAGTTCATGCTCTGTTGTACCGGTTGAGTACAGCGATGGCAACGCAGTCTCGCAGTTACCGATCTCCGCCTTTAGAAACAATTCAACGCGAAGTAGAAATCGTCCCCGATCCCTGCAGCCCGAGCTTCGCTGTTTCCTCCGATTGACCATTCCCGCGAGAGTCCGACATCACCCCCCAGGCTTTCAACTTTCTCTGCAGCGTCCTCACGGAAACTCCCAGTGAGCGGGCCGACTGGGTCCGGTTTCCCCGATAACGTTTGAGCGTCTGCTCGATCGCCGTGCGTTCCAGATCCTCCAGCCGGGTTCCTGCAGGAATCGCAATCTGGCCTGCTGCCAGCTGCCCCCCGTTCATCATCTCGGGCAGATCGGCCAGCGTCAGCACTTCTTCCCGCGACAGCACCAGCATACTCTCCAGGCAGTTACGCAGCTGCCGAATATTGCCCGGCCAGTGGCCATTCCGCAGCCAGGCCTCCAGCTCGGGATCCAGCTGCGGCACATCACGTTTGAGATCCTGACACAGCTGTGTCAGAAAAAAGTTCACCAGCACCGGTATGTCATCCCGCCGTTCGCGTAGAGGCGGCAAGGCCAGATTGACGACATTCAGCCGATAGAACAGATCTTCGCGAAAGTCTCCCGTCTGTACCATCTGCTGTAATGGATGACTGGTCGCCGCGATGACACGCACATCCACTTCCCGGTCGCGGTTACTGCCGATCAGGGTCACCCGGTGATTCTCCAGCACTCGTAGCAGTCTGGCCTGCGACTCCAGTTTGAAGTCTCCGATTTCGTCGATGAACAGGGTTCCGCCATGCGCTGCCTCAAAACGGCCCACCCGTGATTCACTGGCGTCGGTGAAGGAACCTTTCACATGCCCGAACAGTTCACTTTCCACCAGGTGTTCCGGCACCGCAGCCATGTTGATCGTCACAAAGGGATGTTCTGCACGCAGACTGTTACGATGAATCGCCTCGGCCAGCAGTTCCTTTCCGGTTCCCGATTCTCCCGTAATCAATACCGTACTGTCTGTGTCGGCGACACGCTGCGCCCGCTCAAACAGCTGCTGCATGACCTGGGTCGCCCCCACCATTGTTTCAAACCCCACGTAACGCCCCAGTCGCGCAGTGCTGGATCCGTGCTGCTCTTCTACAGCGACTCGCGATTGTCGAGCCTGCAGATATCCCTTAATTAATTTGACCAGCGATTCAGGCTGCAACGGCTTGACCAGAAATTCGTCTGCCCCCTGTTTCATCGCGGCGACCGCTGTCGCGACATCACTGGTCTGTGACACAATCAGAAAAGGCACTTCAGGTGCCTGTTGTTTACCGAGATAAAGCAGTTCCAGCGAGATACTGACATCCTCTCCGGTATCACAGAGAATCAGGTCGACCCTCTGTTCCAGGTGCTGTGATACCTCACTCGGCACACAGCACTGAGTTTGACAGAAATCCTGTTTTGAAAACCAGTTGTATATTTTTGAGTCTGAAGATTGTTCTTCTGAAATGAGCAATAAGTGGTTGTTAGACATGTTTTTGTTCTCCCCCCTTCTGAACAGACTTACGTTACTTTTCAGTTTCGCAAAGCCCGTGCCATGGAGAATTGCACATAGAATCGTTTCTTTTAGCATTATTCCGCCCTGTTCTCGGGCTGGTCAGCAATCAGCCTGACGGCTCAGCGATCAACGGGAAAGTCAATCTGACATGCCGAAAGTCATAAGTACGGCAATATGACTGCATTCTCTGCAGATTGTTGCAAACCAGTGGAAAAATCCCTGCTTGGCATCCCAGTTGCGGCGTTCTTTCTCTGAATTTCAATCGAAACCGACAGAAGGGAGGCAGAGCATGAATGGCACATCGATAGAGAAACCCGTTATTCTGGTTACCGGAGCAGCCGGGTTGATCGGCACACGACTCGTACAAGCGTTCTCAGAACAGTTCCAGGTGGTCGCCTTTGATGTCAAACCACTGCCCGAAGAGCAGCATTCCGCAGAGTGGATTTCCTGTGATCTGACAGACGATGATTCGGTCGCCCGCGCACTGTCAGACCTCAAGGCTCAGCACGGCAGTAAAATCGCCAGCGTGGTTCACCTGGCCGCCTACTACGACTTTTCCGGCGAGCCGAGCCCGCTGTACCAGGACCTGACCGTGGCTGGCACCCGGCGGCTCCTACAGGGACTGCAGGATTTTGACGTCGAGCAGTTTATCTTCTCGAGTTCTCTGCTGGTGCAAAAGTCGGCCGACGAAGGGGAGCTTATTCAGGCTTCCTCACCCGTCGAAGCGGAATGGCAATATCCCCAGTCCAAGCTGGAAGCCGAGTCCACCATTCGGCAGTACGCCGGATCGATTCCGACCGTCATTCTGCGACTGGCCGGCGTCTATGATGAGCAGTGTCACTCGATTCCCATCGGGCAGCAGATCTCTCGTATCTTCCAGAAGAAGCTGGAAAGTTATTTCTTCCCCGGCGACAAAACACACGGCCAGGCCTTTCTGCATCTGAACGATCTGGTCGGCTGTTTCGAAGCAGTCATCGGTCATCGCCGCCGACTTCCGGAACACAGTCTGTTCGTTATCGGTGAAGAAGACGTCATGAGCTATGAAGAACTGCAGGAAAAAATCGGACTCTATCTCCATGGGGACCAGTGGCCTGCCATTCGGATTCCCAAAGCAGCCGCCAAGGCAGGTGCGTGGGTGAAAGATCAGCTCGCAGCTGACTCAGACGCCCCGTTCATCAAACCCTGGATGATCGATCTGGCCGACCAGAACTATCCGGTCAGCGCGGAACGGGCCCGGGAACAGCTCGGCTGGGAACCCCGGCACCTGCTCCGCGAAACACTGCCCGACATGATCGACGCGCTGCTCGACGATCCCAAAGCCTGGTATGAAGAAAACGGTCTGCCGGTCCCAGATGACTTACCGCAGCTCGAAGCCACGGGAGCCCGGAAATGAGCCAGTTATCGCTCAAAGGGTATCCCGCAGAACAGGCTGACCTTGAGGTCGCAGTTCCGCCGTTCGATTATAACCCGTCCACCTGGAGTCAGCGAATTCCGATCTGCATTCTGGCCAGCATCGCCTTCTTACTGGCAGGGCATATGGCCCTCTTTCAGTGGGGGCTGATTGAAGCTCCCTGGGATCCGGTCTTCGGCGAACAGACGCGTAAGGTACTGACCTCAGATGTCGCTCTTAAAATGCATTACTGGTTCGGGGTGCCGGACGCAGCTCTCGGTGCGCTCGCGTATCTGGGTGATGCGATCTTCGGTTTGGCAGGCTCGACCCGTCGCTGGCAATACCGTCCCTGGCTGGTCATTCTGTTTGGGATCGATGTCATTCCGCTGGGAATCGTCAGTGCGATTCTCGTCGTCTGCCAGGCAACGATTGTCGGCAACTGGTGTCTGCTCTGTCTGATCACCGCGGTCATCTCACTGGTACTGGTCGTGATGGCTTATGACGAAGTCTACGCCTCACTCAAGCTGCTCTATCGCGTCTGGCAGCGGACACACGACAAAAAAGTGCTCTGGCAGGTGCTCTGGGGACGTCCCACAAAAATCGCCGATGAAATCGCCAGTGAGATGGTACAGAGAACCTGAGTTATCAAGGGAGAATCGCATGTGGTCGCGCGTCATTGAATTCATGTTGGGCTGCTGGCTGGCCATCAGTCCCTTTATCTTCCCTGCGGGAGAACAGGTGCCTGCGTTGACAACAGTAACCTGGGTCAGTGCCCTACTGGTCATCTGCCTCAGCCTGGTTTCTTACTGGCCGCCACTGCGCCACGCACATTTAGCGATCTTCTTTCTTGCGCTGGCCATGATCGGCTATGGACGTTTCGCCGTCCCGGCTCCTATTCCCCCCGCACTCCAGAACCTGATCATGACCGGCTTATTATTATTGATGTTTGCCCTGGTGCCCAACCGGGCCAGTCAGCCTCCCCGCTGCTGGTACGAACAAACACCGGGGATGTCGTAACAACAGGAACACAACACTTCGAGGAGACAATTCAGCTCCGCGGCCGATAAGGCAGGGTCCGGCCCTGGTGCAACATTACAACTTACAATCAATTTTTAAGCGGGTTCACTGAATCAAAGCACGATCCACTCGCGCCAAGATCAATGGGCTCTCAGCGCCCGCCCTTTCCAAGGAGTCAGTCATGGCCGCTAATCTTGCTCAAAAGCTCATCCGCTCGCATCTGGTCGAAGGTTCTATGAAACCGGGAGAAGAAATCGGTCTCCACATCGATCAGACACTCACTCAGGACGCCACCGGCACCCTGGTCATGCTGGAACTCGAAGCGATGCAGCTCGATCGCGTGCAGACCGAAGTTTCCGTGCAGTACGTCGATCATAATCTCTTGCAGGAAGACTTCAAAAATCCCGATGACCATCTCTTCCTGCAAAGCGCCTGTCAGCGTTTCGGCCTCTGGTTCAGTCGTCCCGGGAATGGCGTCAGTCATCCCCTGCATCAGGAATATTTCGGCAAGCCAGGCAAAACATTGCTCGGTTCAGACAGCCATACCTGTTCCGCCAGTGCACTCGGCATGCTGGCTATCGGCGCAGGTGGACTCGAAGTCGCGATGGCCATGGCAGGCTTTCCCTTCTATCTCAAGATGCCCGAGATCTGGGGCGTTCATCTCACGGGCACACTCCCCGAATGGGTCAGTGCGAAAGATGTGATCCTCGAAATGTTGCGTCGGCACGACGTCAAAGGAGCCGTGAATCGCATTATCGAATACCACGGTCCCGGTCTGGAACAGCTCTCGGCCATGGACCGTCACGTGATCGCCAATATGGGTGCGGAGCTTGGCGCAACCGCCACGGTCTTCCCGGCTGACACAGAGATTCAGCATTTCCTGCACGAACAGGGACGCGCGGACGATTATACGGAACAGACAGCCGACGCGAATGCCAGCTATGACATTGAGGACGAAATCGATCTGGGGGCCCTCGAACCATTGATCGCACTCCCCTCCAGTCCGGGCAATGTGCACACTGTTCGCGAACAGGCCGGCCCACCGATCTACCAGGCCTACATCGGTTCCTCTGCCAATCCCGGCTATCGCGACTTCGCCATCGCTGCCGAAATCGTCCGAGGCCGCCGCATTCATCCGCGCGTATCACTCGACATCAATCCCAGTTCACGGCAGATCCTGATGTCCCTGGTCGAACAGAGTGCTCTGGGTGCGTTGATCCAGTCTGGTGCCCGCATTCACCAGGCGGGATGCAATGGCTGCATCGGCATGGGGCAGGCGCCCGCCACCGATCAGATCAGTCTGCGAACCGTTCCTCGCAACTTTCCCGGGCGGAGTGGAACCCGGGAAGACAAGGTCTGCCTGGTCAGTCCCGAGACGGCTGCCGCTTCCGCATTATCCGGATGCATTACCGACCCCCGTACCCTGGAAATGCCCTGCCCCTCAATCGAGATCCCCCAGGTTCGGACCAGTCGCGACGAACTCTTTCAGGCACCGCCTACGGACGACAACCTCACTCAGTTCGAACTCCGCAAAGGACCAAATATTAAATCCATCCCGGAATTTGAACCCCTGCCCGATGAACTCGAGGTTCCCATACTACTCAAAATGCGCGATAACATCTCGACGGACGAAATCCTGCCCGCGGGTGCCCGAGTCCTCCCCTATCGCAGCAATATTCCCGAAATCAGTCGCTTCGCATTCGAGCAGATCGACTCCCATTATGCAGAAGACGCCCAGGACGTTCGCGAAGCGGGCGGTCATTCAATCGTCGCCGGAGAAAACTACGGACAGGGCTCCAGTCGCGAACATGCAGCGCTCGCTCCACGCTATCTCGGGCTGCGACTGGTCATCGCCAAAAGCTTTGCCCGCATCCACTGGCAGAACCTCGTCAACTTCGGCATTATCCCCCTCACGTTTGAAAACCCGGACGATTACGCAGAGATTGAGCAGAACGTACTGTTGCATATGGAATCACTCAGGCATCAGGTCGCAGATCAGCCGACAATCCAGGTCCATATCAATGGTCACAACACCATCACAGCTCGACATGGGCTCTCAGAACGTCAGCGTGAGATCCTGCTCGCAGGCGGATTGATCAACTGGGCACGTTCGTCCCGGCAGAAACAGGCCTGACAGACATCGGTTATCTATTGCTCAAAGCACATAGTAATACAGGCCCATGCCACTGAAATAAACCAGCAAAATCATGGCCGAATCGTAGCCCATCCCCAGGATGGTCTTATCGCGGCGTTCGAGTATCCCCCAGAGATACAGTCCAGTGCAAATGATTCCCAGCGCTGCCAGAAAACTTGCAGAGGGATCCAGGCTGTCAATAATTGCTCCCTCCCGATAAGCCAAGTCGGCAGGTAGAAACAGCGCGACTTCCAGCAGGTTCGTCCCCAGAATATTTGCCACCGCCATACTGTAAGCACCGAAACGAACTGCCGTCCACGTAGTACTCAACTCCGGCAGACTGGTCGCCAGCGCGACCAGCGTCGCACCGATCAGGCTCTGGCCAAGACCACTTTGATCCGCCAGCACTTCTCCCGTCCGCGCCACGACAAAGCCGCTCACCAGCACACCAGCCGCAGCCAGAACAAAGCGTATCACCAGCTGCCGGGTACTCAGATCTCGATATTCGGGATGCGCATTTTTTACATCACGAGGCGATTCAATCGGCTGCTTGAATTCTCCCGCTGGTTCCCACCGCGGTTCCCCTTCATAGCGATGAAATACTCCCAGGCAAAACAGATAGGCCAGGAATAGCAGCACGGGCCAGAGCCCCACTCCCCAGACCACTAGCAGTTCGCCGGTCACCAACGTAATGATACTGAAGCTCAACATCAGGATCAAAAACACCCCCTGCACCAGGAGCGTTGCTTTAGGAGAGAACAGGGTCAGCGGTTTGTTCCGCAGGAAAATCGCATCCAGTACGGCCAGCACTGCGATCTGCATCACCACCCCGCCCAGCAGATTGTTCCCCGCCATCTCCGCAGCCCCCGAGACAGAGGCACTGAGTGTAGTCCCCAGTTCAGGCAGGCTGGTCGCACCTCCCAGCAGCAACGCCCCGGCGAACGCTTTTCCAATCCCCGTGCGTTCTGCGATCAGATCAACGTAATAACTCAGCCTGGAACCACATAACCAGACTCCCCCGGCTGCGAGACTGAACAGGACCACATTCAAAACCAGCGGATTTGTCTGCAACTCGATTAATGACATTGAGTCAACAACTTCTTTCTATCTGAAATAACTTAGCTTGCGATAAGACTGACAAACGACCAGAACGAACGCTCAGACCACAATCCCATCCCACAAAAACCACGACAGACTGTCGCACCGATGCGACAGTCTGTCCGATCAACTCATCAGGCCCGAGATGAATCCCTGATAAATGAAACTCATCTCTGCTGAAGCAGGGGCATTCGTGGTATTAACCAGCCCTTCCTCAATATCAGCAAAAGCGGTACCGTCGTGGTATGCGTTTTGCACTCTTCTCCGACTGTTACTACAAAAGTTTTTAATCAATTCAGGAGGACGATCATGCAAACGATCTCGACCGAAGAACTCCGCGGCAAAATGCAGCGTAATGAAAAAGGTATTCTGGTCAACACCCTGTCACAGGATGACTTCCAGAAGGCACATATCCCGAATTCCATGAACATCCCTCAACAGCAGGACGATTTCGTCTCGCAGGTGGAACAGGCGGCTGGCAGTAAAGAACAGACCGTTATCGTTTATTGTGCGAGCGAGGATTGCGGTTCCTCCGAGCAGGCTGCACAAAAGCTGGAAGAGGCAGGCTTCTCCTATGTCTATGACTACGAAGGGGGATCGAAGTCATGGAGCGAAGCCGGAGAAAAGCTCGTTGCAGGAGCGTAATTCGAGTGATCCTTACTGAGTGAGATGCACTGGTTACTCAAATGCCATCAGTAACCAGCGCATCCGGTGATCACTCGTCTTACGCTTTCTCGCTGGCCGATGGAAATGTTTCCTGCCAATTCATTCATTCTCATCGGTCAGCTTATTATTAAAGAATCAACAGGTGAATCAATGAATCAGCAAGAACCGAAACAACAGGAACGTCAGCAGTCCATCGAGACACTGCGTGAACTGATCCGCGATATTAAAATCTGCATGCTTACAACCCACTCTTCCGAACAGGGTCTGAGAAGCAGACCCATGATCACAGCCCGGCATGAGTTCGATGGTGAACTCTGGCTGTTTACCCACGCCGATGATCCCAAGGTCAAGGAAATCGAACGAGACCCGACCGTCAACCTTGTTTACTCAGAACCGAAAGAAGACCGATACATCTCTATCGCTGGCCAGGCACAACTCATCCAGAACAAGCAGAAAGCAGAGCTGCTCTGGACCGACAGCCTGAATGAATGGTTTTCAGGCGGTCCGGAAGACCCCAGCCTGATGCTGATTTGCGTGCATGTCGCAGAAGCTGAGTACTGGGATGCGAATGTGCAAAACCTCTCCGATGCGGTAAGAGCACTCTTCTTCACTTCGACAGCACCGAAACACGATAAGCTGGAATGGTCAGACACGCCGTCCTGATCTGATTGAAGACCAGTCTGCAAAGTCCGGCAGATACAAAAAAGCCCCGGGAAGCAACACAACCTGCTTCACGGGGCTTTTTTCGTTTCATTAAATCATGAGCCGATCAAGATGACTGCGACCGAGGCAGACTCTCTGAATCCACCAGGTCCGATTCTCGAGACTTCTGACTCTGGTCTGCGATCACTGATTTTTCATACTCCAGCAGTTGCTCAAACAGTTCTTTGACGCGCGGTGCGGAAGAACCATTGGCCAGTGATTCATACAACTGAATCAATGCCTGGCGAAACCGGATATTCATATCATTCAACTCGTCCAGCGTCATATCACGCTGTACCCGGATTGAATCCAGCTGCTCGCGCACATCCTCATCCGGAATGTACTGCAACCACGTATCCAATACGCCTTCTGCCACCCGCTTCCCGTATCCGTTCAAAGCAGCCTGCCAGTGCAGTTCGTGCGCCCGTAACTGTTTAGAGAGCCATTCTACGCTTTCGGATCGGGATTCCACTTCCACGCGTTCCAGAGCCTGACGCATCCGTTTATGAAAAGACTCGACCAGTCCTAAAATATCTTCTACTTTGCGATATGCCATGATGGGTTCTCCTTAATAATGGACCAGCCAGATTAAGGTGCAATTCATATGCCAGTGTCTGAAATCGCCCATACAGCCGCCAGAGCCGCTTTAACAGCCATGATCACAGAAATCTGGTCGCTCAGCGCCCACACTGGAAGCTCGTCAGGCAGCGGCTTGCCTGCACAGGAACATTAAGAAACAAAGCAAAGATTCGCGTTGCCACTGCACAAAGATTTTGTACCGCGCATAAAAAAAGCTGCTGCCCTTCCCGGCACCAGCCAATCAGCTCCATAAGCGCGCGAATCACAGTTCCCCGTATGCAGGATGCCTCGGCCCAACGACCTCAGCCCACTTATTGCGAAATTCGCCCTCGATTATGGAGCTGCCTTCCAATTTAGATATGAGATACTAACAGCCAGCCTCCTTTCTCACACTTTCAACAGGCGAGGCGGATGACGAGTCCTTTCCTCGCAACCCTTTCGGATCCTCATGATCCCTTTTTTCCTTCCATACTTAATACGTTTTCAGGGTGATTTGAGAGAGAAAAATCCGCTTATTTTTCGGAAATCCTGTCGACAGAAACAACCAGTTTCCTTACCTCTTGCAGATATTCAGGTTAGCGAAAACCGACCGAAATCGGTCATTCGATGAACCGATTTTTTGATCTCTCCGAAATCCCCTGCGTTTTCAATAACAACAGAGACATGCTTCAGATTCCTGAGAGCCTGTCTGTGAAGTAATACAGCAAATCAAAACAACCTATCTTCTACATTGATAGTGACTTGTAGAAACGCATTGCTTTCATTCACGGTCGAGACGGATTCGATCAAAGGAGCAGAAATGAGCGACGAACGATTCAAAGCCAGACTTCTTTTGCTGAAATTCGGGATCACCGGCCTCTTCGTTGGCGGATTATTCCTGATGATTTTCGGGTACGTGGTCTACTCCCAGTTTCGCATCGACGTCCCCGCCCGGCACTTTGCCGTCCTGACACGCAAGACCGGTAACGACCTCAGCAACGATCAGGAAATCTCGCCAGACCTCACGCTGAAAGAAGCCACTCACAAAGGACTCCAGCGGGAAGTCCTGCCCGAAGGACGCTACTTCTACAACTGCTACACGTGGGACTGGGAAATTTATCCGATGGTCGAAATTCCCGCCGACGCGATGGGCGTCCGCATTCGACTCTATGGCGAAGATCTGCCCCCCGGCGACTTCATGTCGACCAGCGAAAAGCACAAAGGTATCATCCAGGAAGTGCTCAAACCAGGTCGCTATGCCATCAACGCCCTGGTCATCGATCGTAATTCGAAGCAGCCCGTTGGTGCACCCCGTCTCAAGAACGACTACATCGAAATCATCGAGCTCTGGGAACCCAAGGTCATTCCCGCCGGTTACAAAGGCATCGTCACGAACCTGGCCGGCCCCATGCCCGAAGATCCCAACCAGTTACTCGTTGATACCGGCCACCGTGGTCCACAAAAAGAAACCCTGGACGAAGGTACGTACTACCTGAATCCGTACACGATCCGCATCAACGCCATCGATACGCGTTCACTCCGGTTCGACCTCTCCCAGGGGGGCGTGATGATGTTCCCCAGTAAGGACGGTTTCCCGATTACCCTCGACGGCGTCATCGAGTTCCGCGTCATCCCCACCACCGCGGCTCAGACTTACGTAACCTACAACGATGTTTCGAACGACGAAACAGGTTCGACGGCAATTGCCGACGAAATCATCAACAAGGTCATCATGCCCAACGCCCGGGCCTTCTGTCGCCTGCGGGGTTCTAACACCAGTGCCCGCGAATTCATCGGCGGTGAAACCCGTGCGGCTTTCCAGAAGGAGTTCCAGACCAAGATCACCGAAACCTGTAAAGAACAGGGCATCGAAATCGTGCAGGCCCTGATCACCACGATCACACCTCCGGAAGCCATCGCGGAACCGCTCCGAAACCGCGAAATTGCCGTCCAGAAAAAAGGACAGTACGGCCGGGAAACGCTGCAGAAAGAACAGGAAGCCGTCCTCGCCACCGAGACGGCGCTCATCGAACAGAAGACAGCCCTCGTGACCGCAGATCGGGAGATCATCAAAAAGATCACCCTCGCCCGTCAGGAACAGGGGGTCGCTCTCGAACAGGCAGAGCGGGATAAGGAAGTCGCCCAGGAACAACTGGAAGCAGCCAAAGACAAAGCCCAGGCGATTCTTGCCAAGGCCCGTGCGGAAGCAGCCGTGATCGGCTTTGAGAACGTTGCGGATGCCGCGGGCTGGAAAAGGGCCGTGGAAGCATTTGGCGGAGATGGTTCCAGCTTCGGACGCTATGTCCTCTACCAGAAGCTGGCCCCCGGATTCAAAAAGATCATGACCAACACGGCAGACTCACCGCTGATGCGAATCTTCGATCACTTCGCCGATTCTGCACCAGTCACACCGCAACCAGCAAAGACACAACCGGTGACCGCCGTGTCTACGGAAAAGTGATTTATCAGAAACACATTTGATTCAGAAAACACAACCACTCCAGAATGGAGATAAAACCAATGCAACGCAGTAAATTGATCATCATCCCTGTTGTCGTGCTGTCGATGATGCTGGCCATCGCCGCTTTCCTGTTCCACTGGACCATCGACCGCATTTACGTCCCCGAAGGACAGAGCCTGCAGCTCCGTTACAAAGGTCCGCTGATCTTTGGAGATCGAATTCAGGCTGAACCCGGCATGTGGGCCAAAGAAGGCCAGATGGGCATCCTCGAAAAAATGCGTGGCCCTGGACGGCACTTCTACTGCCCCATCTGGTGGGAACGCAAACTCGTCGATGACGTGGTCATCAAGCCGGGTGAAATCGGTGAAGTCACCTGTAAACTCGGAAAGAACCAGGAAGGAGCTAACTTCCTCGTCGACGGCGACATCGGTCATACGGAATACAAAGGCGTGCTCCGCAAAGTACTGCACCCGGGCCGCTATCGCGTGAATCCCTACGGCTACACAGTCGAAGTCAAAAAACGAATCGACTTCACCTCGGGACAGTCCCAGAAAGTCGCTGGCTGGGTCGAGATCCCCACCGGTTACGTCGGTGTGGTCACGCAGCTCTCTGACAACCAGGCAACCGGCGTGAAGAAAGGTGTTCAGGAAAAAGTACTGCCCCCGGGTAATTATCCCGTCAATGGACGCGAACAGCAGATCGATATCGTGGAAATCGGTTACCGTCACAGTACCATCTCCGTAGAAGTCAAACATGACCAACTCGGAGAAACCGTCGTGGACGAAAACGGCGAACCACAGATCTCCGATCCCCGCAGTGGAATCGCCTTCCCCAGTGCGGACGGCTTCCCGATCCATATCGACTTCACCGGCATCTGGGGTTTGATGCCCGACCAGGCGGCTCACGCTGTCCGAACATTCGGAAACGTGGACCAGGTCGAAAAGAAAGTGGTCCTGCCCCAGATCGAATCGATCTGTCGTAACAACGGTTCGGAATACAAGGCGGTCCAGTTGCTGGTCGGCAGCGATCGTGAAGTCTACCAGAAGACCTGCCTCGACCAGTTCCACAGCGTCCTGGACGATAAGGAGATCACCCTGCTCTACGGCCTGGTGCGACATGTTTACATTCCCAAACAGGTCCGCGAACCGATCCAGCGGGCCTTCATCGCCGATGAATTAAAACTCACCCGCGAAGAAGAACAATCCACCGCCAAAGAAGAAGCCCGACTTCGGGAAGCCGAAAACAAAGTTGAACTGGCCACCGACACCGTGGACGCCGACACGGAAAAGCAGGTGGAAGAAGCCAAGGCCGGCGGTCAGCGTGAAGCGGCTAAGATTGAAGCCGAAACCGAAAAGCTGGTCGCCGCCATCGACAAAGAGACCGAAGAACTGAAGGCCCAGGCTGTAACCATTCTGGGGGAAGCGACCAACGAAGGTAAGAAGATGGTTGAGGAAGCCAAATCAGACCGCTTCCGACTGGCCGTCGATGCCTTCGGTTCTCCCCAGGCCTACAACAACTGGTATTTTGCCACCAACCTGCCCGACAATGTCGAACTGAACTTTCTCTACGCGGGTGAAGGAACGCTCTGGACCGACATGAATAAAGCCAACGGTGGTTTCGGCGTCCGTGGCATCATTCCACTCAAGTCGGATTCAACCGCTCCGACGCAGCAGCGACCAGCCCGCTAAGGCCTGCCCACGGGAAACAGACAGGCGCTTTCCACCAGGAACCCGCCTGCTCTGTTTTCCGTGTTTTCTTTTCCGGCTTGAGACAGGCGCTGGACTCTCGCCATACAATCAGAGTCCCTCTCTCCCTTCCCGATTCTGGACGAAGTCTCCTCCAGCAGGTAAACTGAACAGTATGTCGGCAGCGACTTACTTCTCATGTACTATCGAGAATCGACAGGTGCTCTCATGTCACAACTTCCCTGGAAGCCCATCCGGGTCCGCAACATCGAACAGCAGATCGATCAGGCCTTCGACGATTTACTCCACGGCCAGTGGGGCATCTGTGGCCCCTCGGGAGGCTGGCAACCCGAAATCGATATTTATGAAACCCCGGACTCCTATTTCGTGGAAGCCGATATCCCCGGCGTCCCCACGGATGAAATTCATATCGAAGTCACCCCGCATTCCCTCAGCATCTCCGGCTGGCGTCAGTCCGGCTGTGTTGAGAAATCTGCCCAGGGGGTCTGCATCGAACGCCGCAAAGGCAGTTTTTTCCGTCGCTTCCCGCTCGAACACGCCGTCGACCCGCATCGGGTGGAACGCGAAAACAAAGCGGGAACTCTGACATTGAGAATCCCCAAACAGAAACTGAAACAACAACCCTAGTCTTTGACTGATCTGGTGAGGAATGCATGACGGACACTCCGCAGTATCGCGCGCTCAGCGCTGACGAAGTCACTCTCGATATTGATCCCAAATCCTTCGGATTCAAAACCACGAAAGAACTCGAGCCGCTGACCGATATCATCGGCCAGCCCCGCGCCTTGCGGGCCCTCGACCTGGGGACGGGAATCAAACATCCCAATTACCATATCTATATTTCAGGACTGGTCGGGACCGGTCGGACTGAACTCATCACCCATGCCGTCCGACAGCGCGTACTCGACGATTCGATTCCCGACGACTGGGTCTATCTGAATAATTTCGATGAGCCCGATTGTCCGCACGCCATTAACCTTCCCGCCGGCCAGGGGATCCAGCTGCGACAGGAGATGGAAAACCTGATCGAGCAGCTGCAGGAACTGCTTCCCAAGGCATTTAAAGAGGAAGATTTCGGCAAGGAAAAAGAGCGACTCCGCCAGGTCTACCGCAAACGGGGCGACGAAGTCTTCGACAAACTGCAGAAGCTGGCGGGCGAACACAACATGACCGTGCAACAGCTACCCGACGGTCAGATGCTGTTCATCCCGCTCACCGAGGGTCGTCCCATGACCCAGGAAGAAATTGAAAAGCTCACGCCGGAGCAAATGCAGGAAATTGAAAGCCACCAGGATGAACTCGTCGAGATGGCCGGGCGGGTCCTGCAGGAACAGCGGGAGATCCAGCGCCAATTGTCGACAGACGTCCGCGAAGTCGCCCGTAAGTTTGCCACGCAGATCATCGAACCCATGATCAATGAACTGCAGCAGAAATTCGAATCCCCGCGACTCAAAGACTGGTTTCCCCGTTTCAAGCAGCATGTCATCGAACATCTCAACCTGTTTCGCGATATCTCAGACATGCCTCCCCAGATGGCGCAGATGATGGCGGTTGAAGGACAGGATGCCCAGCAGCGTTTCCTCGAATATCGCGTCAATGTGGTCGTCGACAACAGCCAGCTCAAAGAGCCGCCGATCATCGTTGAGGATGCCCCCAACTACCGCAACCTGTTTGGAACCATTGAACGCATCGTCGACCGTGCCGGCCGCATGATGACCAATTTCACCCGTATCAAATCGGGCAGCCTGCACAAAGCTAACGGGGGTTACCTGGTCATCAATCTCATGGATGCCCTAATCGAACCATTCGTCTGGAAAGAACTCAAACGCACGCTCAAAAGCCGTTCCCTGGAAATCCAGATCCAGGATCCGTTTTCCATGTTTTCCACCTCTGCCCTGCAGCCTGAGTCGATTCCCCTCAATATCCGACTCGTCGCAATGGGGGAGCCGCTGATCTACCATCTGCTCTATCTGCACGATGAAGACTTCCGCGAGATCTTCCGCGTCAAAGCCGAGTTCGATACCGAAATCGACCGGAACGGCGAAACCGGGCAGATCTACGGCATGCTCGTTCGCCAGTTGAGTGACAGAGAAGGGCTGATCCCCTTTGATGCGGGTGCGGTCGCTGAACTGGTCCGTGTCGGCTCGCGTCTGGCTGACGACAAGAAAAAAGTGACTTCCATTTTCAGCCACGTCGCCGACGTCGCCCGCGAAGCCGGCTTCTGGGCAGAGCAAGACAAACAGAAAGTCGTCAAAGCGAAATACGTGCATCAGGCAGTCCAGGAAAGCATCTACCGCTCCGACCTCGTTGCCGAAAAGATACGAGAACTCATCTCTGATGGCACTCTGCTGTTTCAACTGGAAGGCTCCGAAACCAGCCAGATCAACGGGCTCGCCGTCGCCGATCTGGGAGATTACGCTTTCGGCCGCCCGTCTCGACTCACCGCCAGTGTGGGGGTTGGAACCGCGGGCATCATCAACATCGAACGGGAAAGCCGCTTGAGCGGGAATACCTACGACAAAAGCATGCTGATCCTGGAAGGACTCCTGCGGAACCTCTACGCCAGCGAACAACCGTTGACCCTCTCCGCCAGCATCGCCATGGAACAGAGTTACGGCGGCATCGATGGTGACAGCGCCACTGTCGCCGAGTTCCTCTGCCTGCTCAGCGCCATTTCAGAAGTCCCCCTCCGCCAGGATCTGGCCGTCACCGGATCAGTCAACCAATGGGGTGAAGTCCAGGCGATCGGCGGCGTCAACGAAAAGGTCGAAGGTTTCTTCGACGTCTGTCGTGCCCACGGGCTCACAGGGACTCAGGGAGTCTGTATCCCCGTTTCCAATGTGCAGAATCTCGTCCTGCGTTCCGATGTCATCGAAGCCATCAGGATGAAACAGTTCCACATCTATGCGATCTCGAATGTGAACCAGGCTATCGAACTTTTCACCGGTCTACCCGCCGGCGATGTTTCCAACCCCAAGACTTTCCACGGCAAAGTCATGGACCGGCTTTCAGAAATTGCAGAGCTCCTGCTCGAACAGAAAATGACCGACACCGGACGGCTGCTCTGGATCCCCGGAACGCCACTCGACATGCCCTCGGATCCCCGTCCCCCTCTCCCGGGAAATTGAACCGGATTTCTGAGAGAGAGAGAGAACGATTGATCAGAACCCTGATGCCAAAATCCGCGCAGGCTCTGATTAGAAAACAGGCAAGTTGCGCGCCCCTCTGCAATGATGGACGATCAAACTCCGTTTTGCTCCTTTGTACAGAATCTGAATTCGCCGATCTCACCTAAACACCTTTCAATAAGCGTTTTAGCATATGTATGACAGCACGAGAACACATCAAGCACATTGCATATAATCATTAAAATCTGTCCTGACAGAATCACATCAGGTGCAATTTAACTTTATTTTTTAATAATCGTTAAATATGGCATCCGCTTTGCATTTATGTTTCAACAACTGAAATTTTCCCGCCTCATTTTCTTTCCCAGGAACCCACCAATGTTGAAACGTACCCTCCCGAAACGTGGCTTTACGCTCATTGAACTGCTGGTCGTAATTGCCATCATCGCGATTCTGATCGCCCTGCTCCTGCCGGCTGTCCAGCAGGCCCGCGAAGCAGCCCGCCGTTCCACCTGTAAGAACAATATGAAACAGCTGGGACTCGCACTCCACAACTACAACGATAATTTTCTGGCGCTCCCCATCGGAACACAGACCGGTTCCTACTCTAACTGGCGTGCTGCCATCCTGCCCTACATCGATCAGGCCAATGTCTACTCGCAGCTGACCCGTCCCAATGGTTACTGGGCCCACTCCGGTTTTCCGGGAAACACCATTTTGTATTCGGTCCGTATCCCCGTTTACAAATGTCCGTCCAATCCCTACGGCATGACCAACACAACTGACTACACTCTGTCTGACAGTAACTCAGATCCCAGTCTGCAGAGTATGATCATCGACTACGTTGGCATCTCCGGTGCCACCCCCGATCCCGTGGGCCGCACCAGTGTCTGTACCGGTGATGTGCTGGCGAGCAGTTCCAGCAACTGTAACACCGGGATGATGATCCCCTACAAGAGTGTCCGTTTCCGCGACTGTACCGACGGAACATCGAATACCATCATCCTCGCCGAACAGTCCGGTCAGGTGAATGGAGCTCAGAAGGGTGCGAATGCACTGGGTGCCTGGCACGGCTGGGCCAACGCCAGTCTCTCCACCTGGAATGCAGGCACGCCGCTGCCCCTCAGTTCGGGTGGCTACTGGTATGCAGCCGGAACCACGACCGTACGGAATCCTCCCAATGCTTTCTGGACTTCCGGTGCACCGACTTACGCCAACAGTGCCTATTCTGCTAACACGGTACTCAACTCGCATCACGTGGGTGGCATTCACGCCGTGCTGACCGATGGCTCCGTTCGCTTCCTGTCTGAAAACATCGACATGAACACACTCCGTCAACTGTGTGTACGTGACGACGGACAGGTCATCGGAGAATTTTAATCCACACCTGTGACCAAACCCCCTCCCCCGAGGCTCCGGTCCGGGGGAGGCTTTCCCGCATGAGACCTCCCTTTTAATCTCCCTGGTATCACGATGAACAAGTCCATCCTGCGACATAGTGTCCGTTTCACCGCGTTAATCGCGGTCAGTCTGTTTCTGATCACCCTGAATACGGCCTGCAGTCGTACCCCTGGTGCAGACAAGCCCCGCGGTGAAATCTCAATCACAATCACCAACGGCGGCACCCCCGTCCCCGAAGGACAAGTCGACCTGGCCAATGAAGAGACGGGAGAAGGCGGAGGAGGCCCGCTGGATGAATCGGGAACTGCCACGATCGAAATGGTCGCCGTCGGTAAATACACAGTTACAATCAATCCTCCACCGCAGGAACCAATTGCTCCCGGTATGGATCAACCCGCGGCACAACCCAAAGAATACCCGAACATTCCTGCGAAGGTTCGCAAGATTCAGACCAGCCCACTGACCGTCGATGTGCAATCCGGGGCCAATGAATTCACCTTCGACCTCAAAGAGATCCAGTAGGCAGACCAGCACCCGATTCTGTAGCAGCACAAATAATTGTCTGCTTCTCGCTAAGATCACGGAGCTGGTCTAGCCGAATCGAAGTTCTCTCTGGTAAGATGGAAACAGTCAATTCGGAGAACTCCCGCTGTGAATCACAGTTTTGGAGTCGAAAAGACGTTTTGCTGTTGAAAATCACGCTGCGCGATAAATAGGCATGGCTTTCTTTGCCTGCTGACTTCCTGCGCGTGATTTTGAACACGCAAACACCAAAAGCTGTGATTTCATCATAGATTCAGGCAATCAACGATTACTTGCTGAGTACGGCACGCAATCTGCTTAAATCTTAAAGCAGACCGAAAACCCCGAAGCAATTCCAACTAGAAGGCTCGTTGAGGAATCGTAAGATGAGGTTAGCTCCCTATCAGTCAGTAGACTGTTTTGATGAAATGTTCGCGCCCGATGGCCAGCCCCGGCCCAGTGGCAAAAAATTCGTGGAACGCCTGCAGACCCTGACTGAAGGCAGTCTGCAGCAACGCCAGAAAGCGGCCGAGCTCTCCCTGCAGAACATGGGTATCACCTTCAACGTCTACGGACATGAAGCGGGCACCGAAAAGGTCTGGCCCTTCGATCTGCTCCCCCGCATTATCGACGCCCATGAGTGGGAGATCGTAGAAAGCGGACTCAAGCAGCGCATCCACGCTCTGAACCTCTTCATCGACGACGTCTACAACGACTGCAAGATCTTCAGAGATAAAGCCGTCCCCGAAGACCTGATCCGCAGCTCCAAAACACTCCGCCAGCAGTGCCAGGGCTATCAGCCTCCTCAGGGAGTCTGGTGCCACATCACCGGCGTCGATCTGATCCGCGATGCTGATGGACAGATCTACGTTCTTGAAGACAACCTCCGCTGTCCGTCCGGCGTCTCCTACGTGCTGGAAAACCGCGAACTGATGAAGCGGACCTTCGCCCCCGTCTTTCAGGGCATGTCAGTCGCCCCCATCGAAGACTACAACGAACAGCTGCTCAAAACACTGCTCGACTGTGCCCCCGAAGGCGTCAGCGATCCCACCGCGGTCGTACTGACACCGGGCATCTATAACTCGGCCTATTTTGAACACACCTTCCTCGCTCAGCAGATGGGCGTGGAACTTGTCCAGGGTACCGACCTGTTCGTGGAAGACGGCTATGTCTTCATGAAGACCACACAGGGACCGCGTCGCGTCGACGTCATCTATCGCCGCATCGACGATGACTTCCTGGACCCGAAATCTTTCCGTTCCGATTCCGCCCTCGGCGTCGAAAACCTGATGGAAGTCTGTCGCGCCGGTCGCGTCACCCTGGCGAATGCACCGGGAACAGGCGTCGCTGACGATAAAGCCGTCTATGCCTACGTGCCGCAGATCATCAAATACTACCTGGGGGAAGAGGCCATTCTGCCGAATGTGCCGACTTACCTCTGTTCTGATCAGAAACAGCGCGATCACGTACTGGCGAACCTGGACCAGCTCGTTGTTAAACCCACCAACGAATCAGGGGGCTACGGCATCCTGATGGGGCCTCAGTCCTCACAGGCAGAACGTGATAAATGTGCCGACGCCATTCGTGCCAATCCCCGCGAATGGATTGCCCAGCCCATGTTAAAACTCTCAACCGTCCCCACCCTGATTGGCGATGAACTTTGCCCCAGACATGTGGACCTGCGACCGTTTGTGCTCTGCGGAAAAGATATTTACGTAATGCCGGGAGGCTTGACGCGTGTAGCGCTGCGAGAAGGATCAATGGTCGTTAACTCTTCACAGGGGGGAGGCAGCAAGGATACGTGGATTCTGCGAAACGGACACACGCTGTCTGATCCGCATTTTTCACCCGCAGCTCTGGAGAAGATTTGATGCTCAGTCGTGTCGCTAGTTCCGTTTACTGGTTAAGTCGCTATGTGGAACGTGCAGAAAACGTCGCGCGATTTATAGACGTCAACTACAACCTCACCCTCGGAGAAACGGACACCCTCGCCAATCAGTGGGCGCCGCTCGTCTATACCACCGGAGATCAGGCTCCCTACGAAAAACTCTACGGCGAACCCACGCGGGAAAACGTCCTCAAGTTTCTCTCGTTTGACAAGAAAAATCCGAACTCGATCATCTCCTGTGTCTCACTGGCGCGGGAAAACGCCCGCACCATTCGTGAAATTATCCCCACGGTCGTCTGGGAACAGTTGAATCAGTTCTACTTCATGGTCCGCTCGGCAGCCAGTCAGCCCGGACTGATGGATCAGCCACAGGAATTCTGTGAACGTGTCCGCCTCGCCAGCCACATGCTGGTTGGTGCCACGGATGCCACCATGTCGCATGGAGAAGCCTGGCATTTCTCCCGCACAGGTCGCCTGATTGAACGGGCCGACAAGACCTCGCGCATTGTCGATGTGCAGTACTATATCCTGCTCCCCGATGCCCGGGACGTGGGAAGTGCCCTCGATGTGGTCCGCTGGTCGGCCCTGCTCCGCTCAGCCAGTGCCCTGGCCATGTATCGCAGACAATACGGCAAAATCACCCCCTCGCGCGTCGCGGACTTTCTGATTCTGGATTCTCAGTTCCCCCGGGCAATGCACTTCTGCCTGCGGAAAGCTCAACAGTCACTGCGCTACATCACCGGCAGTACCGCAGGCACTTTCCAGAACCTCGCCGAACAAAGGATGGGGCTCTTATGCTCCAATATGGATTATACCAGCATCGATGACATCA
This sequence comes from Gimesia benthica, assembly GCF_009720525.1. Taxonomy (NCBI): domain Bacteria; kingdom Pseudomonadati; phylum Planctomycetota; class Planctomycetia; order Planctomycetales; family Planctomycetaceae; genus Gimesia; species Gimesia benthica. Next base: position 6,165,638 of record NZ_CP043930.1, on the reverse strand, counting down.
TCGATCAGGGACTGCACCAGTACATCGACGGATTCCAAAAGCAGCTCAATCTGGTAGGCGAAGCGATTCAGGATGTATTCTTCACGCCTCAATATCAGTCACAGACATCCTCTACGCAAACGCAATCACAAACGAGTTGATTTCTGCCCTCTGTCTGGCAGCACCGTTTTCAGTTAACACCGAATGATAAACCAACATGATCCGCGTCGCTCTCAACCACAAATCAATTTATAAGTACGACCGCCTCGTCGAACTGGCCCCCCAGCTCGTACGACTCCGTCCCGCCCCCCACTGCCGCACACCCATCTGCAGCTATTCCCTGCGGGTCGAACCGGAAAAACATTTCATTAACTGGCTTCAGGACCCGCACAGTAATCATCTGGCGCGACTGGTCTTTCCAGAGAAGACTCGCAATCTCGAAGTCGAGATTGATCTCGTCGCCGAAATGACGGTCGTCAATCCGTTTGACTTCTTCCTCGAACCGGATGCAACCCAATTCCCCTTCACCTACGAACCGGGACTCGCCAAGGATCTGCAACCGTTTCTCGATCCGATCACACCCGGCCCAGAACTGACGGCTCTGCTCGAATCCATCGATCGCAGCGAATGCAAAACCATCGATTTTCTCGTACAGATCAACCAGCGGCTGCAAGAAATGATCGGTTACGTCATCCGTATGGAACCCGGCGTACAATCCCCGGAAGAAACTCTGAAGCTGGGCCGCGGTTCCTGCCGCGACAGTGCCTGGCTGCTGGTGACGATCCTCCGCCATCTGGGGATGGCGGCCCGCTTTGCATCGGGCTACCTGATCCAGCTCAAACCCGATGTCGAATCTCTCGATGGTCCCTCTGGTACAGAAGTGGACTTTACCGACCTGCATGCCTGGACTGAAGTCTTTCTCCCCGGTGCCGGCTGGATTGGTCTCGACCCGACCTCAGGACTGCTCGCTGGCGAAGGCCACATTCCCCTCGCCTGCACGCCTGAACCACTCAACGCGGCCCCGATCAGCGGAACAGTCGAAAAATGCGAAGTTGAGTTTCACCACGAAATGTCGATCGCCCGGGTCTACGAAGATCCGCGCATCACCAAACCCTACACCGAAGAAGAATGGCAGCAGATCAAACAACTCGGACACCAGGTTGACGTCGATCTGGAAAAACATGATGTCCGGTTGACGATGGGGGGCGAACCGACGTTCGTCTCCATCGACGACATGGATTCGGACGAATGGAAAACCGCTGCCGTCGGCCCCACAAAACACATTCTGGCAGGAGAGCTGATCGAACGCCTCCGCGAACGCTTCGCCCCCGACGGCCTGATTCACTACGGTCAGGGAAAATGGTATCCCGGCGAATCACTGCCCCGCTGGGCACTCACCTGCCTCTGGCGGACCGACGGACAGCCCATCTGGAAAAACACAAAACTCCTGGCCGAACCAGGCAAGAATTACGGACACGACATCGACCAGGCAGAGCAGTTCTCGCGACTGCTGTCAGAACGACTCGACCTCAATCCCGATCACGTTTCGCTGGCATACGAAGACGCGATGTACTACCTCTGGAAAGAACGTCGCCTGGCCGTCAACGTAGATGTCCTTGATGCGGATCTCGACGATGCAGAAGAACGGGCCCGCCTGGCCCGCGTCTTCGAACGGGGACTCAACAACCCGGTCGGCTGCATGCTCCCCCTGACGCATCAGTGGTGGAACGCCCGTCCCCGCTGGAAAAGCGGCACCTGGCCCGTTCGCTCCGAACACATGTTCCTGATTCCCGGCGACTCCCCCATGGGACTCCGCCTCCCCCTGGATTCGCTGCCTCCCGCACTGGAAGGCGAATTTCAGTCCGTACCCGTGGTCCCGTTCGAAGCAACTGAACCACTGCCCGACTACGAAGGACTCAAACAGCAGGCCGTCTCTCACCGTACCACCAGGCAAACCAGTAACCTGGTCCAGCATCAGATTCTGGAACGCGTCGGCTCATCCGGAACAGGCGATGGGGGAGAGAGCAGTCCCCACGAAAGTACTTCTCCCGATGAAAATAAAACAGACGAACTCTCTGAGATCATTCGCACTGCGATGTGCTTCGAACCGCGCGACGGGTGTCTGCACATCTTCATGCCTCCAGTCGATCGGCTCGAAGGTTACCTCGAATTATTGACCGCTATCGAGCAGACTGCGGAAGAACTCGATATGCCCGTCATCATCGAAGGATATCTGCCGCCCCCCGATTACCGCATCAAGTACATCAAGGCCACCCCGGATCCCGGCGTGATTGAAGTCAACGTGCATCCTGCCAGCAACTGGGAGGAACTGGTGCAGATCACTTCCGGCGTCTACGAAGACGCCCGCATGTCGCGACTCGGAACCGAACAGTTCGACCTGGATGGAACCCATACCGGAACCGGAGGCGGAAACCATATCGTCATGGGCTCTCATACTCCCGAGGACAGTCCATTCCTGCGGCGTCCCGACCTGTTGCGGAGTCTGATTGCCTACTGGCACAATCATCCATCATTGTCGTATTACTTCTCCGGTCGCTTCATTGGTCCGACCAGTCAGGCGCCCCGTGTCGATGAAGGCCGCCGCGATGCGATCTACGAACTGCAGATCGCCTTCGAACAGATTCCCGAATCGGGTCCCGTTCCCCCCTGGCTCGTCGACCGTGTCTTTCGACATCTGCTCGTCGACCTGACCGGTAACACCCACCGTGCCGAATTCTGTATCGATAAACTCTATTCTCCCGACAGTGCCACCGGCCGACTGGGGCTGGTCGAGTTCCGCGGTTTCGAAATGCCTCCGCACTGGCAGATGAGTCTCACACAGCAGTTGCTGCTCCGGGCACTCGTCGCCCGTTTCTGGAACAACCCGTATAACATCCCGCTGATGGACTGGAACACCTCGATTCACGATCGCTGGCTGCTCCCGCATTTCATCCAGCAGGACTTCGAAGATGTCATCGCGGAAATGCAGCAGGCAGGCTATCCACTGGAAAGCAGCTGGTTCGGTCCACACTTTGAATTCCGTTTTCCCCATATCGGAGAAATTGAATATCGCAGTGTCCATATCGAATTACGGACTGCGATCGAACCCTGGTACGTCCTCGGTGAAGAAGCGGCTGGGGGAGGAACCGCCCGCTATGTCGATTCCTCCGTCGAACGTCTGCAGGTGAAAGTACAGGGATTAGCCGCAGGTCGTCACGTCCTGCTCTGTAATGGCCGCCGCATCCCGCTGCATCCGACTGGAACCGAAGGAGAGGCCATCGCCGGCGTCCGCTATCGTGCCTGGCAGCCTCCCAGCTGCCTCCACCCGACCATTCCCGTCGATGAACCGCTGGTCTTCGACCTGGTCGACACCTGGAATCAACGCTCCATCGGCGGCTGCACCTACCACGTGGGCCACCCTGGCGGGCTGAATCCAGGCACTTTTCCAGTGAACGCTTATGAAGCAGAGAGCCGTCGGGCTACCCGATTTTTCAAAATGGGACATACAGGCGGTTTCCGATCCGTTCCGGAAGAGGAAAAAAACGCACTGTTTCCCTTCACGCTTGACCTTCGCCGAAACCGGGGCATCGTGTAAAATAATCTGATCCCATCCGGGCCTCCGGGGGCAAACCACTCCCGAATTATAAATACCGAAACACGATCAGCGACGAGGTATACTTCAACCGAACACTTGAGGTACATCTCAACTTGAGGAATAAAGACTACCGTGACAACCTCCCCACTCTCTGTGAACCATCTGTTTCAAGGATACACGCCGCCCCCCGGCGTGTTTGATGAGTTCCTGCTGGATGGTGGGCAGCCCCGCCCGCAAGCCAAACTCTTTCTGGATGCGCTCTCCCGTATCGGCCGCGAAGAATTCGATCACCGCTGGGAACAGGCACAACGCACTGTCCAGGCCAATGATTTCGCCTACAGTGGACATATTACTCCCGGCGATCAGCCCCGCCCCTGGGAGCTCGATGCGATCCCCTTTCTGATCTCGTCTACCGAATGGGATGTCATCGCCACTGCGTTAAAACAACGGGCACGCCTGCTGAACCTGGTATTGAGCGACCTGTATGGCCAACAGACTCTACTCACACAGGGAATGCTGCCTGCCGAACTCGTCTTCTCTCACCCGGGCTTCCTGCGGGCCTACCATGGACAGGTCCCCCGCGATAACTGCTTCCTGCACTTTTACGCAGCCGATCTGGCCCGTTCGCCTAACGGGAAATGGTGGGTGCTGGCCGACCGCACCGAAGCAGCGTCAGGCATCGGCTTTGCCCTCGAAAATCGAATTCTGACTTCGCGGATGTTTCCGGAGCTGTACAGCCAGTGCCATGTCAAACGACTGGCCCCCTTCTTTATTGCCGTTCAGGATCGCCTGCGCAGCCTGGCGCCCCAGGGTTTGGAAAACCCACGCGTGGTTCTGCTCAGTCATGGTCCTCAGAGCCCGAACTATTTTGAAGACGCTTACCTGGCACGCTACCTCGGTTACACGCTGGTCGAAGGCGGTGACCTCGCGATTCGCCGTAATCAGGTGATGCTCAAAACACTGGGAGGACTGATTCCCGTTGACGTCATCTTCCGGCGACAAAACAGCGGCGACTGTGATTCCCTGGAACTGAGATCCACGTCCGGCCGCGGCATTTCGGGGCTGACTCAGGCTGCCCGCTCCGGACAGGTTGGCATCGCCAATTCACTGGGGAGCGGACTGATCGAATCTGCGGCGTTCATGTCCTACATGCCCCGTCTCTGTAAAGCGCTGCTCGGGGAGGAACTCAAACTGCCCGGCGTCGCCACCTGGTGGTGTGGAGACCCACAGGGACTGAATTACGTATTGAAGAACCTGGAGAAGCTGACCATCCAGTCTGCCTTCCGCATTCGGGGTCAGGATCACCCCGCAATGGAAAGCTGGAATCAGCTCCCCCTCAAGAAACGGGCCGAGCTGATTCAGGCCAACCCCAAACAGTTTGTCGCCCAGGAAAAAGTCATCCGCTCCAGCGTCCCGGTCTGGAAAGGGGAAACGACGCCCGCCCATCTCTCGCTCAGAGCCTATGCGGTCTCCGCCGGAGATTCTTACACCGTAATGCAGGGGGCTCTGGCCCGGACTGCAAAGTCACTCGATCCGCTGGAAGTCTCCATTCGCAAAGGGGAAGGCAGCAAGGATACCTGGATTCTCTCCGACCAGCCCGTCGAACACATTTCGCTCCTCAAAGAACAGGGCCGCACTATCTCCCTCCGCCGCAGCGGATCGGAATTACCCAGTCGCGCAGCAGACAACCTCTTCTGGCTGGGACGACAGCTGGAACGGGCCGAATCGCTGGCCCGGCTGTTGCGCAGCCTGGTCAATCGACTCGGCGGTGAAACACGTTCAAACAGCGATCTGGAAGTTCCCATCCTGCTCCGCTGCCTGGCCGACCAGGGACAGATTGAACCCGGCTACGCAATCGACAAAATGCGGAACCAGCTGCCTGCCATCGAACATGTTCTGCCTACCGCGGTCTTCGATGAAACTCAGTCGGCTTCGCTCCGCTCGATCATCAATGAACTGTTCCGTCTGGGCTCGATTGTCCGCGACCGGGTCTCGCTCGACACCTGGCGGATTATCCGTCGCATCGACAAAGGCTTCCAGCCGGCCCGCTTTGGCGTCACCAACCTGTCCGACGTACTGACGATGATGAACGACCTGATTACAGAACTCTCTGCATTCAGCGGGATCATCATGGAAAGCATGACGCGAACCCAGGCCTTCCGCTTCCTCGAACTGGGACGCCGGCTCGAACGTTCGCTGCAGATTATCAGCCTCGTCAAAAACAGCTTTATCCCGATGCCTGAAATCCAGGCACCGGTTCTGGAAACGGTACTCGAAGTCGCCGACAGCCTGATGACGTATCGCTCGCGATATCTCTCAAACCTGCAACTGGCGGCTGTTCTGGATCTGCTGTTGACCGATGAAAGTAATCCCCGGTCGCTTGTCTTCCAGTTCATGCAGCTCTCCAAGCAGGTGGAACGTCTGCCGCGTAACCGGGAACTGCCCGGTTACTCAGCCGAGCAGCGTCTGGCGATGACCCTCCTGCACTCGGTACGTATGCTGGATATCCAGGAAGTGTCGGACACGCACTGCCTGGGTGACTATGCCCCTTTGGAGCAATTGACCGAATCCTGGGACGCTCAGCTGCCCAAGCTCTCGGAAGCGATCTCACATCGTTATCTGGTTCACGCGGTTCCCTCTCACCAGCTGGCAGATATCATTCCGCAATGAAATACAAAATCACTCACATCACGAAATATGCGTACTCCGAGGCGGTACCGGTCTGTCAAAACGTGGTCCACCTGGCGCCACGCGCATTACCTCATCAGATGTGCGATGATTTTCAGCTGCTGATTCACCCCGATCCCTATAGCATCACTCATCGCAAAGATTATTTCGGGAACAATATCTCGTTTTTCTCCATCGACCAGCCTCATACGGGACTCAGCGTAACTGCCACCAGTCAAGTCTCCGTGATGGCAACGCCAGTCATCCCTCCCGACAGCACGCCTGCCTGGGAAACCATCTCCCTGGCACTGAAAAGTGATCAGAGTCCCGCATTACTCGACGCGTATCAGTATGTATTTCAGTCGCCGGGAGTGAAGCTGTTTCCCAAACTCATTGATTATGCAGAAGTCTCATTTACGAAGGGACGTCCGATCCTGGAGGCGGTTCTCGACTTGACCACGCGGATCCACAAGGAATTCCGCTACGATCCCCGTGCCACGAATGTCAACACGCAGATCGATGAGGTCTACGCACAAAAGCACGGCGTCTGTCAGGATTTCGCCCATTTCCAGATCGGCTGCCTGCGCATCCTGGGTCTGGCCGCCCGCTATGTCAGCGGTTATCTACGCACGATCCCCCCGCCGGGCAAGCCACGCCTCGTTGGAGCAGATGCCTCTCACGCCTGGCTCTCGGTTTACTGCGGGGAAAAAGCAGGCTGGATCGACGTCGACCCGACGAACAACGTACCCGCTTCCACCGATCACATCACAGTCGCCTGGGGCCGCGATTACTACGACGTCTGTCCCATCCAGGGCACGATCGTTGGTGGCGGCGAACATCGCATGACCGTCTCTGTGGACGTCGCACCGGAAGAACCGGTAACTCCCGCCGCAAAGTAATCATAACGAGTAAGTGTTACGCTGGTCTCAACCTTTCAGGCCCGTCAGCGTGCTGCTGCTGGAACCGAAGCGATCGGTCTCCACTCCCATCCGCTGCAGCATACTCAGATACAGATTACACAATGGTGCGTTCGCTTCCCGGTTAAACGCGAGATGCTGGCCATGTTGAAAGCCGCCCCCTGCCAGGAGAATCGGGAGATTCGTATTATCATGGGTATTCGCGTCCCCCATGTTGCTGCCATACAGCACCATCGTGCTGTCCAGCAGTCGTCCCGTATTGCCCTGCACGGTCTGCAGTTTTTCAAGTACCTGCTTCAACAACTGCATCTGGCGGCGATCCGCTTTCTCCAGCTGCGCCAGGTGATGAGACCGCATCCCGTGATGACTCAATGGATGATAACTGGTCAGACTCTTTTCCTGCTCCGACAGTTGAAAGACGGGCGTCGCGAAGGCATCCACCATCAATGTGACGATCCGCGTCGAGTCGGACTGCAGCGCCAGCACCGCCATCGCCAGCATCTGCTCCAGCTTGTCGAACAGCAGCCCCCGATCCAGAATATCTTCCGGCAATTCCGTGACCGTTTTCGGCTTGGGACTCTGCTCCCATTCCCCTGCAGTCACCAGTCGCTGTTCCAGTTCGCGGATCGATGTAAAATACTGATCCAGACGCGAACGGTCTTCCGGACCCAGTTCACGGTTCAATCGCTGTGTCGACTCGGTAACCGCATCCAGAATACTGCCCCGCCGTTTCAGATGTTCCAGCCGCCGCTTGATCTGCGCCGAGTCTCCCTGAATGAACATCTTCTGAAACAGCCGGCCGGGACTGTCTTCCGCAGGTAACAGAACGCCGTCACGCGTCCACGATAAACTACGATTCGCCTTGTCGATGTTCACTCCCAGGTTCAAGGTGGCGAAGCGGGTCTTGCGTCCCAGATGCTCGGCCGCATATTGATCGAGAGAGACCGTATTGCGAAAACCGCTGCTCGTCGGATGTTTGGCACCGGTCAGGAAACAGTTCTCAGTAGAATGCCCGCCTTCGCAGGCCGGATGCGATAAACCACTGAAGACGGTAAAATCAGAAGTCAACTCCTTGAGCTCACTCAGATAAGGCGAAAGCTGGTACCTGGAGCCACTCTCTTTCGGAAAAAAGTGTTGTGGCAAGACTCCCAGGTTATTCGAAATCAACAGCATGCGACCAGGCGTCGCAGCGGAAGACCCCTTCCCCAGCGCAGAACGCTGCAGACTCTCCAGCAGAGGTAATGCGAGAGCCACACCGGCACCGCGTAAAAAACGCCTGCGGGCATAATCCACTGTCCGTCTTCTGGCTGAGTGATTCCTCATGATTCGCTTCCCTTTGCTGCAACAGGTTCGGTCCCCAGGAAAATGCGGCTCTGAACCAGCGCCAGCAGTAAATCGCGAACCCGATATCGTTCGGCCTCGCATTGATCGAGAATGGATTCAATCACGGGTCGATCTGAAAATCGAACCGGGGTGCCTGTGGCATACACGGTCAACTGCTGCAGAAAATTCCGGGCCATCTGCCGCGGGTTCTGCACCAGCAGCTGTTTTAATTCCCGGATGTTCTGGAATGCACGACCATCGCGGAGCTGACCACCGGCGTCCACAGGACCAGCTATGAAATAAGCATAATCGTGACCGGCTCGATCGATGCCTGTCACTTTTTCTCCCTGCCCGAGGCTGCGATAACGGTTCCGCCAGGCACCCATGATATCATAATTTTCCAGCGCAAAGCCGACCGGATCAAAGCGGGCATGGCAGTTCGCACAGACCGGATCGCGCGTGTGTTGCGCCAGTTGGTCGCGGATGGTCTTCGCCCCCCGAATGTCGGGTTCGACCGCAGGCACCGACGGCGGTGGCGGAGGCGGGGGTTCGCCCATAATCCGCTCCATGATCCAGGCGCCCCGAATCACAGGTGAGGTCGTCGTCCCGTTCGCTGTCACTTTCAGAATCGCTCCCTGTGTGATCAATCCCCCGTACGGACTGTTTGCAGGCAACGCAACGCGACGGAGCTTTGATCCTTCCAGCGGCGGCAGATCGTAATGCCGGGCCAGTCGGTCGTTCGCAAAAATAAAGTCGGTCTGCACCAGGGCAGTGATCGGCAGGTTCTGTTCAAGCAGATAGCGGAAGAAAGTACGTGTCTCCATCGCCAGGGAATCGATCAGGTAATCGTCGAAACGATATTCGGGATAGAGCCGCGCATCGGGTTCGTCCCGCCGAATGTCTTTCAGCGATAGCCAGTAATCCGTGAAGTTGTTCACAAACGCCTCGGATGATTCCGCCTTCAGCAGGCGTTCTGTTTCTGAGCGCAATACCGTCGGCTGCAGCAGATCACCGTCAGCCACATGTGACTTAAGCTCGGCGTCAGGACAGGTATTCCCCAGGAAGTGTGACAACCGGGACGCCACCGCGTAAGGCAGTTGCTCAGAATTCTGCTGTGGCTCAGGCAGGTACAGGTACTGTCCCGAACAGAGAAAGGCACTATACGCAGAAAGCAGTGCCTCTGCGAGCGGTTCCCCCGCTTCAGTTCTCCCAGTACCAGTCGTTCATAAATCAGGATCACCTCTTCGGGAGTGGGCTCCCGCTCGGCCTGTTTAATAAATCGTCTGAGCAGCCTGCGTGCTTCCTGCTCAGGTTGATCTGTCACCAGTTCTACAGGCAGAGGCCCTGCCTGTGTCGCACGAATCGGTAGATCTCCAAACAGCCGCCGATGACAAGCGGGCGGCCAGACTTCAGAATCGAGAGGGCCGGTAATCTCCAGCCACTGAAAGGCAACTCCCGGGTGGCCGCCTTCCGGGCGTGGGGGAAAGTCATAGTAGAGCGGCGCATTGGGCGGATTGATCGCCCGGGGAACCGGAAGTCCCAGAAGGCTATACTCGAATGTCTCGTTCTGTTTCAGCCGTATCGTCGTTTCATAAATCGCGGGCTCCGGTTGAATGTCCAGAATCTCTTTTGTGGCCCGCACATCACCGGAGACATCCGCCCCCGACCGTTTCCGCGCGCGGAAGTTCATGGGAATCGAAGACTGAGCCGGCTTGAGACTGAAATCTCGTAACTGTCGCACCGCACGGGCTGAAAATCGCAGTCGATAAGTGCCGGGCTGTACTGCTTTGAACTGATCTGGATATCCATAATAAGGCCAGGAGGCAGAACGAAAGATGGCAAGTTCCATGTCCGGATCATGGCTGTTCTCCTTGCGGATCCGGTTCAGGTCTGCCATCGAGAGTGGCACCAGTTTCGAATCCTTCGCATAGAACATCGCCTCCCGCTCGCCAAAGGTTTGCGCGGTTAAAAACATCCGCGTGGCCGGCAATCGTTCCTGTTTTCGGGGCCGGGGTTTGACTCCAGAAGCGACCGCCTGCCGCAATGCAGCATCGGCGGCATCGAGATAGGCTTCCAACTGAATCCGGGACATGTCCAGCACTTCAGCCACCTTGTTGCAATGCAGCCGTTCCCGGTCGGCGGGCAGCATGTCGCGGATATCCAGTTCGGGTAACCGGAGCAGATCAAGCAGGTTCTGTTCATATTCCTGACGCGTCAGCCGCCGCAGAGGCCCCCGTCCGTGGTTGCTGACTTCCGCCTGATCAACCTGCAGCAGCGCAGTCGACAACGACTCAAGTAACGCCTGCCGATTCTCCGCGGACAGGTCTGCCGGATCAGGGGGCATTTCCCCCGCCGCGATCCGATCATAGATCTGAACCCAGCGGTGGCGAGCCGTTTTGTCTTTCAGGTCGAACGAGATCTGCTGCAGATCCAGCTTCGCCTCTGCCGATTCTCCCGAATGACAGTCCACACAGGTTGACTTCAACAGTGCACGCTCATTTTGTCCAATACCAGCCGGAGTCGCTTCAGCAGCCTGAGCATCACACCACGCTGATAAAATCAGGACGGCCCACATGAGTAACCGCGCGAACAAAGAAGAAACATCAATCATAGACCGTGTTCCTGCAGCGCAATGGCAGTGATCCGGAGAGCGGTCAGGCAGAACCCGGGATTCAGGATACGGATGAAATACGGACACAAATCACTCCCCGGACGGTTGAGAATCGGACTTTAAATCAAAGTCCAGTTGCAGACTCTGATCGGCTTTAATATCTGCAGTTAACT